>CAJCBL010000187.1 GCA_903960515.1 uncultured Verrucomicrobiota bacterium | reverse complement strand
TGGATGGCGAAGCCATCCAGTCCGATCCGTGTTCAGCCTTCCGCCTATTTTCCTCGTAGCTGGATGGCGAAGCCATTCAGTCCCATGCGGCGCGTGCGTGCACGCGATCCGCGTATGGGTCCGTTGTAGGAGCGTGCTTGCACGCGATCTGCGCTACTGAATCGCGGGCAAGCACGCTCCAACGACAGAAAATGCTCGGCGTTCCATTCCGCCGTAGCTGGATGGCGAAGCCATTCAGTCCGATCCGTGTTCAGCCTTCCGCCTATTTTCCTCGTAGCTGGATGGCGAAGCCATCCAGTCCGATCCGGAGCGTGCTTGCACGCGATTCGCCCTGCTATACTGCGTCCCCCTTCGCGTTTCCTGAGCCACCTCCGGTGAGCACACCTACAGACAACGCAACCACTGACATGCGCCGGCTCTCATGATTTTACCAACTATAGCTGAGGTCCGGCGGGTGCCTCGGATTGATAGGAAGGCAGACGATTTCCCGCCGTTGCCCCTGTTCACTTGTTGAGGCTCTATTCAAGTTCACGAATGAAGACCACGTCGCCGTTTTCAAGCGGCAGTGAAGAAAGCAACTTTTCTGTCTTTGCCTTATCTTTCTCGGAATAGATTCGAATGGAATACTTCTTCTTTCCATTCATCTCGCTGGTCTTTGGATCCGAAGATTCGCATACCACCACCCCTCCATAATCACCGTAGAGCCAAGCCAGACTCAAACCACCGGCACTTTTGATAAGCTCCCCGACGTTTGTATTTCCGTGCGCGAGGGTATACCGGCCCGGATTCCGGAAAGCTCCAGTGGCGGCAACGGAAATCGAACCATCGCCTTCAGCACCGACAAGTGACGAAGCAAAAATTGCCAGAAGTAGGACGTAGATCGTTTTCATTTGTGCCGGACTCTATAGATGAGGCACGGCGGGTACTTGAGAAGGATTGGGAGGCGTATGCGTTCCCGCCGTTGACTCTGTCGAGTTGAGGGCCTTCGCTTTCTCTCTGAAAATACTTTCGAAAACTCGCCAAACTTCTTCGGGAATTTCAAAATCACCTGCCAGTACTGCGGACGATACACGGATCTGATTGCCGTGAATCGGCGCAACCGACCCGAGCAGGTGCTCCTTCTCATAGAAGTATGCCGTCATCCACCCGCAGCACAGACAACTATTGGGCTCCCCCAGCTTTAGCAGACTGATCTGCTGAGAAATCCTCCGGACCCACTCAACATCGCTTTCAAGACTTTCGGCATTCTCATTTTCGCCCTTGAGAATCACACGGTCTGCTTTGGCGATGAGATCCGAAAATGGTCTTGGATTGGCGCCACCAACCACGAGACCGCATTCCACGATCGTCGACTTCACTTCAGTGGCGGACGCTGAGCGCTTCCACGAAACGAAGGAGATCACGGCCGACACCAGGATAATGGCGTACGTCAGAAAGCGGATATTTATTAGCAAGTTCATCTTTCGGCCAACGACTCAGCTCAGACACGCCGGGCCTCCGGCCCCGCATCCTGAAGCGACTCTATACCGGCGTTGTTCTATGGCGACTGGTTGGGCTGCTTTAACCTTTCAATCAATGCGGGAGAATTCGTGACAACGTAACATATCTGACCATCACCGATGACGCTGGTGGGTGCAAGACGGTCAATCTGGGTCCAAAACGCTTGGCGTTTCTCTTCCCACTGGTAGTCAATCGGCGAGAACGCCATATAATTCACAAAGGCTTCTGCTTGGATATCCTTTGGAGAAGATGAAAACACCATCCACTCGTCAAAGCATTCGTGGTGCAAGTCGCCGACACTTGAGATGCGGGGGCTCAGGGCAACGTCGCCTGATTTCCGCCATCCATTCTTCTCTTCTTCTTCGGACACGAATAACGATCCGCTATCAAATGAAAGGACGGCAACGTATTGTTCGAGTACCAGCTCGGGAAAGAGACGCAGCAAATGGACAAGGCTCATTTCATCTGCGGACCACTCGAAGACCGAGTAACCCTTATGTTCGATATGCTTCATCTTGCCCAATGCTTATGGATGGGGGGCGCAGGGCACCAGACAATTCCGAAGGAAGCTTTCCCGGCGTTCCCTGTGGGCGCTTGTTCGGCCGGGTCTTCATGGCTCAAATATACAAGGGAAGCCGAGATCGATCTCGAAGTATGTTTTGCTTTTGTCGACGGTCATGACTAGTGCGTCATCGTCTCTCCGTAGGGTCTTGTTGTCTATCAGATAGTACCCGGTTTAGACCCGAAAGAATATATTCCCTATTTGGCCGATATTCAGGGGCCGGACTAGGGACGGGTAAAGAAATGGCGCCTGAGGTAGGGCCATGTCTCCGACTGGCCCAGCTCGGCTCGGCAACGCGCCCGGGGTTGAGTGGGGCCGAGAGGTAGCCGGATTAGGGATCCGGGAAGGGACCGGTCAAAGACCGGTCCTACCAGAAAGCGGAATCAAGTCAAAGGCCGGAGGCTGCGAGTCCCGGCTTCGGCTACCTGGCCGGTTTCTGCTTCGATGTTTCGACCAGTGCCTCGCCGGCACATCTTCGCCACGGGCCAATCCGTTTGCTCCCGAGGGTCTCAATTCCCAGCGATTGGCGTGGCCAACATGGAAGCAAACTCGGCGATCGCCTCATCGAATCGGGCGCTCTTTGTCAGTGCCTCGATTCGAGCTGTTGCGGCAGCTGCGGATACGGCGGTTTTTCCGCCTTTCGCGACCTGCGACTGTATCCGATCGACGATATCCGGGCGGGTGAGCGCCAGTGCGAGCAGGCGCTGTGTCTCCGCAACGTTGCCCTGCTTGGCACAGATGGCGGCGAGCCCAACAAACGGCCAAGCGCTGTCGGGAAAGAACTCACGCCCTGTGGTTAGAAACTGAATGTCGGCGGCGGTCGGGGCTGAGAGCCGGGTGGCTACGCGGGCGAAGCCGCAGTAGGCCGAATCTGATCGCGGGTCCATTGCGGCGGCGCGCAGGTAGGGGGCGGCGAGGTGGCGGAGGGCTTCGTCGTTGCCTGCGCTGGGGGCGAGTTGGAGGTCGAGCTCTCGATCGGCCACGAGGGTGAGCATAGTGGTGTTTCGCGAGCCCAGGTCGAGGGCCTGACGGGCGGCGTTGGCCGCCGCCGCAGTGTTGCCGTGTGCGCGCTCGTAGTCGGCGACGAGCTCCGGGGCCGCGGGGCTGGTTGGAGCCAGGGAGCGGACGCGCCCGATGTGGATCAATGCGGTTTCGAAGCGGCGGGAGCCCGTGGCAATCTCAGCGAGTGCGGTTTCTACGACCAGCGGTGAAGCGCGTTCGTAGGGAGTGGTGACAGCGGCTTGCGGCGGGCAAGGCAGACGGCGGGGCGTGAAGCGGGTCGTGTGGACGTACTCCAGCATCTGGGCCTCCACCAGCTCGAAGTTCTTTTCGATCGCGATGGCGAAGGCGCGAGTGGGGTTGGCGCCGTGCAGGCGTGCGCGTGTGTGCCGATCCAGCGCAGCCGCGCCCGTCTCGGTATCGAGGAACAGAAGCCGGTGGGCGAAGAGCCACGACTGTGCGTAGAAATGCCGCACGTGATCGTTGTTTTGGTAAAGCGGGGAGTGGTGGGTGGTGCGGACGATCTCAGCCCATGGTATCCATCCGGTGGTTTTAAGCAGGTCGACATGGGCGCCGATAGAGAGACCGAGGGTTCCGAACTCCGCGCCCGGTTCGAAGGTGGCGAAGGCTTCGGCCAGCCCTTCGTTGAGCCACAGGGGCACTTGCGTGCGCGAGCCGGTAAGCAACCAGTGGGTGGATTCGTGAAAGAGTATGTGTCGGGTCTTGTAGTAGTCCTGGGTCTCGGCGAGGGCGATCACACCGTCGGAGGATCCGCCGCCGAACACTCCGGCGACATTGGTCCGTACCTCTTTTTCCGAATCCAGCGGCTTGTAGCGATCAAAGCAGCCTTCGGCGAAGAGCATCACAGTGAGCGGGGGCAGGGCGGTTTCGTCGACCACGAGAAAACCCTTCGCGGCGGCAATGAACTGCTCGAAGGAGGAGGCCCACTTCCGTGTCTCTTCTTCGGACAGTTGGGAGAGTACCGTGCAATGCGGTGCGCGCAGAGTACGCCAGCGGGGCGCGGCGTCGGCTGCGAGGGCGGAGGTGAAGGCGAGCAGGATTGGAAGTAGGCGCGAAGGACGGAGCATCGGAGAAAACGTGGTTGGCGGCGGGCACCGATTGGATCGGGCATCGGTGGAAGCCCGGTTCGAGATCCTCGCCGCGACAACAGCAGGCAGACGCTACGGTGCTGGGAGCGTCAATCCACCGCAATCGGTTTTGGCGATGCGCGTCGGGGCCGGATTCGGGCCGGGCCGGATTGGTGACGGGTGAAGAAATGCACCTGTGATGGCCAGGGCCGGATTCGGGACGGGTGAATAATAGCACCCGAGGTAGGGCCATGTCTCCGACTGGCCCAGACCGGCCCCGCAACGCACCCTGTGTGAGTCGGACCGGGCGTGGGTGAGCAATGTGACCTGACGTGGGCCCGATTAGGGACGGGTAAAGAATGGCACCCGGGTAAAGAATGGCACCCGATTAGGGACGGGCGAGGAATAGCACCCGATGTAGGGCCATGTCTCCGACTGGCCCAGACAGACTCGGCAACGCGCTCGGGTTGAGTGGGCCGGCGGGGGTGGAAGGGACCGGTCACAGACCGGTCCTACTTCGCTGAAGTCGGAATGAGTCTGAACGCAGCAGTTAGATTTACAGAAGCTAACGGAGATCACGAAGCATGAGGTAGTTGGCTTCACGGTCCAACTTCTGGGTACTCACCCCTTGAGGCCGGATTAGGACGGGCAAAGAATAGCACCAGAAATACGGCTTCCGGGAGATCATCGCCGAGGGCTACGCCGAGATCTTTTTGGCAACTGCACCACGCTCGGTCTTCCGTGCCTGACCGCCAGCCGTGAGGACATCGCCCAGGTGGCCGCCGCGATCGAGGCGAATCCGCAGCTTGAAGTCGTAGTCGACGTGGCCGCGATGGAAGTGCGTTTCGGTGGCCATAAGATCAAGGCCACGATGCGCGAGCCCGCCCGCGATGCGCTGGTCAACGGCCGCTGGGATTCGATCGCCGAGAGGCTCGAAGGCGCGCCGCAGGTGCAGGCGAAGCAATTGCCCTATCTGCGGCGTGCGGCGGGGCGAGATCGCCGGCGCAAAGTTCGATTCTCCCTCTGTGGACGGGGTCGCAAGCCCCGGCCCTATTCATGCAAGGGTGGGCCGCATGACATTTGGCCGACAAAGTCTTACATGGCTATGACGACTCGGCTGGCGGGATGTGTTAGTGTGATGGCCTCGCCCTGCGTCATCTGCCAACCCCTTGTTCCGCCCCATGATCTCTTCGCCCTGTCCTTGGTATTTTCTAGCGCTTGTAGGTTTCGTGTCGTTTGGCGGGGACCTTGGGGCGGCGACCGCGGAGAGCATCCCGAGTGGCGGCGCCGCATCGGCGGTATCGGCCTACCAGGCACTGACTGATCAAGGGCGCAGCTTTGCCGGCGAGAAAGCATGGACTTTGGCGCGCGATGCGTTCACGGCCGCGCTCCCGCTCGCGGCCAATGCCGACGCTCGCCGGTGGTGCGAGCTGTGGCTTGCAGAGGCGACCTGGCGCGCGGATCCGATGCCCCCTGATATCGCCAGTGGGGTGCGTTGGGCCGAGCGGCAGTGCGCGTTCTTTGAGCAACACTGGAGTTCCTACGAGGGCGGGCAGGAGTGGCATGCTCGGCGCAGCGTGCAGGTGGAGGCGTGGCGGGCTCTCTTGCTGGCGCCCTATGCGGATGGTCGCGAGCGCGACGATGTGTGGTTCACGATCATGAAGCTTCGCTCTTCGTGGACGGACCGGCTCGAGATCGCCCAGTACTTGCGGGGGCATGTCATGCGCTCACCGGCGGCGGCGGAGCGTTACGCGGGCCATGTTCGTGAATGTGTCACCACTCAGGACTTCGCGGCTGCCGCGCCGTGGGACCCGTGGGTCCGCGAAATGGCCGAAGCGGCGTCCATGGCTCTGCCTGAGGCAGATCGGGTGTGGTTTGCGGTAGCCACGGCGTGGTTGCAGGGGGAAACCCTGCGCAAGGCCGTGGAAGCCGGGCTTTCTTCCGATGAGGTCTCCGCGCTCAAGGAGAGTATGGGCGGGCGATGGGCGACGGCCCTCGAAATCGCCCGCGGCACCCGTTGGGAAACCGGCCTTGAGATCGCGACGTTTTTCGTCCGCCTTGCCGCCGACAAGGCAACTCCGCCGACTCCGGCGGAACTGCGCGCAGAGCTCGCCAGATTGAAGGCGCTGTTGAGTCCCCCGGAGCAGTTCTCCGCCTCCGATCCGTTGCGGTCCCAACTCCACTGGTTTGAGCAAGCGGTGCTCGGAGAGCACGTTTCGCTCTCGCTCCCAGGTACCTATATTCCGGGCACGAGGATGGAGTTCGACTACAGCGCGGGCGGTACAGATGAAGTGCATTTCGACCTGTTCCGATTCACGGCCGCTGAATGGATTGGCCCGGAGCGGCGGTCGTTCGAGTACTCGCAGGACGAGAGCCGGCAGCCGGTCCATTCTTGGCGGGTAGCGATTCCCGGTGGTGGGATGACAGGCGCCCGACGTTTGCATGGGGACCTGCCGGAGGGGTTGTCGCCGGGCTTCTATTTCTTGCGTGCGATCCCTGGCTCCTCGGGCCGGGCACGCAATCTCGCCGCGTTTCTGGTGACCGGTGTCGATGCGACCGTGTTACAAGATGCCCGAGGTTCACCGGGGTGTTTCCTCTTCGATCGGAAAACGAAGGTTCCCTTGGCTGGAGTCAACGTGCGCGGATGCCGGTGCTGGGAATCCGGAGGCGTTGTAGAGTGGGACGGGCGGACAGGGGAGGATGGTCGGTTGATCGATATGCCGGCCGAAACGGTGGCACCGGCCGTCTACGATACACCGCATGAGCCATGGGCTGTGGAGAATATGAACGCGCGGAGCTTCTCGCTCGCCATCGACACGCCAGCGGGGCCGGCGGCGCTGTCATGGACTTTGGAGAACCAGCATCGCACGCCTCCGGGGGTGGCGTTCGTGGTGGAGCGACCGATCGTTCGGCCGGGTGAGACGGTGAGATGGAAGGCGATCGCGCGGGATCGGGTCGGCGACCGTTTCGTAACGCCGCCTGCCGGAACAATGATTCGAGTCTCGGCAAACGGCGTGATGGCCGAGCGGGAACTGGCAACGGACGAATTTGGCACGGTCTCGGGTGAGTTCTCCGCCCCTACGGATCAGCGCAATTGGAGCTGCCTGATCGAAGCGCGACGGATCGAGGCGAATGTAACGGGTGAATCTGTGGCGCGCGCCGGCGTTGGAATTGAAACGGCGGAGGGGAGCCGGTCTCAGCGTCGTGCCAGACTCAAAGTGGTTGGCGCTTCGAGCCGGCAGAAACCTGGTGGAGCGATGAGAGCGCAAGTGGAGGTGACGCTTGATAATGGGACGCCTATCGCTGATGCCGAAGTGGAATTCCTATTCATCTGCCCGGCTGGCCGCCCGGCGGATGGTGCGACATTTGTCGAGCTAGCGGAGTGGCGGGCGAGACTGGCAGCGGATCCGATCCGAGTGCGGACCAATCGGGTGGGCCGGGCGGAATCGACACTCGCTCTGCCTCGATTCCTGCGCGATGCGACTTGGCTGAGCATTGGGGCAACGGTGCGCACTGATGAGCGGGAACCGCTTTCGGTGTCTGTGGCGGCTCCTGTGGCGAGTCGCAATCTGGTTGCCTTGGCTTTGATCCGGCGGGAAGCGGAGGAGGCGGTGGCCGGGAAACCGTTCACTTGCGAGTGGGTCGTGTGCGATGCGTCCGGCGAGCCGCGGGCGATGAGTGGCGAGGTGTGGTTGTACGAACGCCGCTCGGCGAATCCTCCCGGGAGTCGCGAGGCGCTTGGCGGTGCGGCGGCATGTAACAACGACCTGGTGGTCTACAAAGAACGGGTGCGCGCTGGGGGCGATGGGAAGGTGAGTGTCCGCCTGACCCCGCCAAGGGCGGGCGAGTTCTTCGCTCGCTTGGCGGTGGATGGACGCGCCATCAACGGCGGAGCTTCCGATCCAACCCGCGAGACCGTGCAGTTCCGCGCCCGAAGCGTGGATGCGACGCTGGTTGCCTCGGCGACTTTGCGGGCTCCGCAGTACGGCGCGCCGCGCCCAGGCTACCGGCTCGACTCCCCCGCGACGGCTCAGCCTGGGGCACCGCTGAAGTTCGACATCACGACGCCAATGGAGGATCTCGACTGCTGGCTCACGGTGGCGAGCGATGAACGTGTGGTGGTGCGTCCGGTCCGCGTGACCGGCGGCAAAGCGCAGGTCGTCGTCGACGATGTTCCTCGCGGCCGAGGTCTGTTGCGCGCCGGGCTCGTGGATTGCAGTGGCGTAGAGGAGAAGTCGGCCACGATTTCGATCAATCGGGAACAGGGCAGTATGGCGATCGAGTGCGAGCCGCTCGCCGGATCTGGAAAGCAGGGCGGGCGCTGGTCGGTGCGGATACAGGCACGGGATTCTGCGCTGCGGCCTCTGGTCGCGGACGTCACGGTTGTGGTACGGGAGGAGGTTGGGAGCTCGGTGGACGGCGAGCCGCTGGTATCTCTCGGCGAACTGGCGTTTGAGGTGGGAGGCGGGGCGGTCCAAGCTCTGTTTTCCATTCCCCAAGCCCCTAGTGATGTGCCCGAAGGCGAAGGTTGGCGTGTGGCACTCATGGGCAGCGCGAGCAGTGTGATCGACGGGCTGCCGTGGCCGGCTTTGAGCAAAGAGGGTGCGGCTGTGCCGTCTCCCTGTTCCGTAGGCGTAGTACAGCGGAACGGGCCGTTTGATGTGCCGAACCCGTTTGATTTCGACAGTTCGACGCTTGCGGGGGCGCCCATCAACCGTGGCACTGGGTATGTGGGGCATAGGCTCGGGCCCTGCGGACTAGTTTCCGTCAAGCCGTTTGGCGAGCCAGCGGAAGCCCGGGACTGGGGGCTGCCGCGCCCGAAGTCGTCGCTCGGCGCGCTCTGGTCACCTAGCTTGCGCACGAACGTTCGCGGTGTTGCGGAGGTGGACTTCGACTTGCCCGCCGGGCCTCGGCGGTGGCGGATCGAGGTCCTCGCGCTCGCGGCGGATGGCGACACGTTTGTCCGCGGCTCGAAAGTCATTGAGGTTCGATGACCGGCCGTTGCCTGGCGGTGGTGTGGTGGGATTCGCCCCGCGGGCTGCGTGAGGCTGCCCGCGACGCAGGGGACCTATTCCGGCAGGTCGGCCAATGTCGGCCATGGCGGTGACGTGGTCCGTCCTTGCATGGCCAGGTCGGCGCCCTGGCCTACAGCGTCCCAGGCTGTTCTTTTTCCGCGTTGCGAAACATCGGGCGGTCCCGCACGTCATAGCGCTTCGCCTATGTTCCTCGCCGTCGTCGATTGGGTACGTGTTTTCAAAGAAGCCGGTATGCTCGCGTACCCGCTGCTGGCCTGCTCGCTGGCAGTCGTGTTCATCATCTGTGAACGCGCCTTCGCCTTGCGCACCACCGCGGTGTTGCCCCCTGAGCTGGCCGAGGCGGTGTTGCTCAACAAGGCTGCGGCGGGCGGGCGCTTCTCCGTGTTGGGGCGCCTCATCGAGTTCGCCGAGCGCCACGCCAGCGATCCGGACGCCACCAAGGCCTACGCACGGCTGGAGGTGATGAAGATGGAGCGCGGAGTGCGCTACCTCGATACGATCTACACCGGCGCGCCGCTGCTCGGGTTGATCGGCACGGTGTCGGGCCTGCTGGGGGCCTTCGCCAGTACCCGCGACCAGGTTACAGGTCTGCCCGATCCGGCGAAGTTCTCCCAGAGCGTGGGCTACGCGCTTTCGGCCACATTGCTGGGGCTGGTGGTGGCGCTGGTGGCCCTGGCGGGCAATGGCTACATCCAGCGGCGTATCGACCATCATGCGGCGCAGCTCGATGTGCTCCTGGAGCGGGTGATCGCTCGGGTGCGCCCGGTGGAGAAACCCGAAGCCTCGGCCGTACTATGAGCCTGCGAAGCGCGAACTATCGGCGGCCGGAGCTGCCGCTGGTGCCGTTGATCGATGTGCTGGTGATGTTGGTGTTTTTCACCTTCGCCACCATGCAGTTCCGCGAGGAGCATGGCGGCACTCTCAACCTCACGCTCCCGAAAGTGGAGACGGCTGGGAAGAATGTTTTCCAGAGCCAGGTGGTGATCGCCGTGGACAAGAACGACCAGGTGCGAGTGACCATCACGGGCAACAACGGCGAGCTGGTGCTCGATAAGCGCGAGGCCTCCGTGGGCGAGATCGAGAACGTGGCCTCCGAGCTGGCCAAGGTGGACAAGAACATCACCGTGCTCATCCGCTCCGACGAGGATGTGCCGCTCAAGAGTGTGACCAAGGTGATGGATTTGTGCCGCAAGAACGGCCTCAACAAGATCCGCCTGCAGACGCGCTGAGGGCGGGGGCGATTCGGTCGCAGGAGCGAGCTTGCACGCGATTTCCGGGCCGCCCCCCGCCATGATCGCGTGCAAGCACGCTCCTACTACGGGCAGAGACCTCGCAACAACACTTCAGCCTTCAGCGTTCCCGGGCGGTACTGTCGCAAGCTCGCACCTACGAGCGCACTGAATCCGCTCATCTGAGGCTGCGGGCCGCCGGTGGCTGGTCGAGCTCGGCCCAGCGGACGCAGGCTAGCAACACCAGCACCCAGGTGAGCAGGATGGCGGGGGTTTGGAAGACGAAGTCCATGCGGGAGTGGACCAGCGTCAGCGCGCAGCCCAGCACCGCCAGCAGCGAGAGGGGGTTGGCCCAGAAACGGCGGCGCACGAGAGCCCAGCCCAGCCAGCACAGCGGGGCGGCCAGCAGCAGGGAACCCACTACGCCAAACTCCACCGCGAATTCCAGCAGGTCGTTGTGGGCGTGCTCCCAGAACTTCCGCCGGTCGGTGCCCGAGTAGTAAATTTCCGGATGCTTGTAGAGGTAGTTGGGGAAACCGAAACGGAAGCAGCCCGCGCCCCAGCCCAGGATGGGCTCGGCGGCGTACATCTCCGCAGCGGCCGCATGGGCCTCGGTGCGGTCGTGGGCGGAGGCCACCGGGTCCACGATCATGCCGGCGAAGCGCTTCCAGACGTTCTCCACTCGTAGGGAGAAGAGCCCGATGCCGATGAAGGTGACGAGCAGGATGAGCAGCCCGGCGATCACGGCTGGGCTGCGCTCATGGGAGGCCAGGCGCACCTGTGCCCAGAGGAAGGATATCCCGGCGAGCAGCACAAAGGTAAGCAGCAGCAGGATGGCGCCGCGCGAGGAGGTGAAGAGGACCATGAGCCCCACAATGATGGCGGCGAAGGTGAATACGCCCGCCGGGCTGGATTTGTCGAGGCGGCGGTTGGCGCGGGCGTAGTACCACCAGGCCAGCCCGGCGCCCACCGCGAGCAGGATGTTGAGGTAGGCGCCCGCGTGGTTGCGGTAGATGAAACTGGCTACAAAGGACTGGCTGCTCACCGGCACCAGCCAGAAGACGCCGGTGGCGTGGGTGAGTTGCTGAGCCAGCCCGAGCAGGGAAAGGAGCACTCCGTTGACCACCAGGAAGGTGAACAGCAGCCGGAAGGTGAGGCGGCGCATGAGCCCGATCCATGCCGTACATACGGTGAGCCACAGCGAGGCGAAGATGAGCAGCGCGCGCCACGGGCCGGCGATGGCGAAGGGCACCTCCATGCCGCTGGGCAGCCAGCTCAGGTGCTCGACCGGATCGAGCCACCAGTAGGATGGATTGCTGCGGTAGCGCCAGGCGGGGTTGAGGCCCTGGATGGCGATGTAGGCCAGCACCAGCAGCCCGGTCCAGAAAAGGGGAAAGCGCCAGAGGCGCAGCAGTGGGCGCACTCGAGCCGGCTCGCCGGAGGTCTGGTGCGGGTCGTAGGTGCGAGGTTGGGCGGCGGCTATGAATCCCGCCAGGGCGAGGACCAGGCTCACGCATTGGCTCCAGAGGTGCATCGTGCCCAGGGCCCAGGGAAGGAAGCAAAGGTGCAGGGTGAGCAGCCCAAGCACCCACTTCTCCTGTGGGTGCAGTGCAAGCTGGTTCGAGCGAGGGCGAAAGCTTTCGACCAGCGAGGCGGGCTTGGTCTTGGGAGGATTCGGGCGAGGATGCACGAGGGAAGCTATCGGCCGGAAAAGAGGCGGGTCCAGTGGGTTTTGCGTGGAGGTGCGAGCTTCCCTGTGACGCGGAGATTCGAACACGCGAGCGTGCGCCCTGAATCCATCGCCGCCCCGGTGGCCGCGATCCGGAATCAACCGCTGCGGCTGAGCGGCAACGGTTGTGTCGTAGGCGCGTGTGGGACGCGATGCAGAGCGCCGATCGCGTGCAAGCACGCTCCTACGACGGAGCCCGAAGTGCGTGCCCGCACAAGAGTGGAATACCGCCTCAAGTGCATGTCTACGGCGCTCTACTCTACTCAGAGCAGCTTGAGGTACCGGGTGCCTCGTTTGTCCTCGAAAATCAGTTCGGTGGGGCGGATGGTCACCAGTTTCAACCCCAGTTCACGGTCTACGGTGTCGCCTGTGCGGTAAACCTTGCTGTTCATGAGCAGCTTGGCGTCGTCGGCAGCCACCCGGATGCCGCTGACTCGGGCGTTGTCCAAATAGGCGAGGATGCGCGGGTCCTCGACCTGCAGGTTGATCTGGAACGGCCCTGGCGCGGAGGCCGCCGAGACCTCCGGTGCCACAGCAACAGCGACCGCAGGCGGTGACGGTTGCTGTGCCGGCGCCGACTGTAGTGCGGGGGCGGACGCGGCGTTGCCGGGAAGATCGATGTGCAGTTGGGGCGGGGCGGCCTCGGGCCGGGCGGCGGAGGCAATGGCCGGGGCAGTTGGCGCAGGGACCGGCACCGGTTGTGGCGAAGTTTCGTTCACAACTGGCGCGGCCGGCTGCATGCTGGCCGCTACGGTGACGGCGGCGGGGGCGGCGGGTTTGAGGAACCAGACGGCGGCGCCTCCGCCCACAAGGGCGACGGCGGCTATGGCGATGGGCCAGAGGTTGGTCGAGGGCTTGGCGGCGGGGCGGGCTGCTCCGGTCGCCCCTGCTGTCGCGGCGAGGGGCAGCGATTGGGGCGCGGAACCACTGCGTTCGCGCTGCGCTTTCTTGAGGGCGTCGTTGATCAGGCTCATGGCGGTGCCGGGGTCGGTGAACGGTGGGCGGTCGACTGTGGACGGGCGACTGTGGACGGTGTGCGGTCGACTGTCGACGGTGGACGGGGAGCGGTTGAGTATTTGCTAGACGGTGGCGCGGAGCTCAATCGGTGAGGTGGGCGACCTCTTTGAGCGCGCGGCGCACATCCCACCAGGTGACCTCGTCGGAATCGCGCACGAAGGCGGCGAGCATGGACTTGTCGCAGAGGTTGTTGATGATACGCGGGGTGCCCTTGCTGTGCTTGTGGATGCTCTTGAGTGCCCACTTCGTGAAACGGGGGCGGCCGTTGGCTCCGGCCAGGGTGAGCCGGTGGGAGATGTAGTGGTCGGTCTCGGCGCGCGATAGCGCCTTGAGCTCGAAGTGCACAAGGATGCGCTGGCGCAACTGACGCAGGCGGTCCTGGCGTAGCTTCTCTTTGAACTCGGGCTGGCCCATCAGCACGATCTGCAGGAGCTTTTGCTTGTCCGTCTCCAGATTGGAGAGCAGGCGCACCTGCTCGAGCACCTCGAAGGAGAGGTTCTGGCACTCGTCGATGAGGAGCACGATGTCCTTGCCGGCGTGGATGCGCTCCATGAGCACACGGTTGACCTGCGCGACCAGGGCGTTGTGCGTGTGCTGCTCGATGGTCTCGCCGAGTTCGAGCAGGATGGTTTCGAGCATCTCAGTCTCGGTGACGCGCGGGTTGAGGATGAGCGCGGTTTCGAAATGCTCGGGATCGAGCTCGTTGAGCAAGCGCCGGCACAGGGTGGTCTTGCCGCAGCCCACTTCGCCTATGAGCACGATGAAGCCTTTACGCTCCTGAATGCCATATTTGAGATGCTGGAGCGCATCGACGTGGGACGGGCTAAGGTAGAGGAACTTCGGATCCGGGGTGATGTTGAAGGGCATCTCCTCGAAACCGTAGAAGCTTTGGTACATCGGTCGGGCTTGGTTGGGTCGTCGTGACGCGCAGATCGATGGCGCGCAACGGGAAAAGTATTGAAACGCCTCCAATTATGGACTCTAAAATTCAATTGCACGAAAGTAGCGGCATCTAAACCCGTTTCTTACTCCGCGCTTTTTTGCCTGCCCGATGTCCATTGGCCGTTTTCTCGCAACTCTCTATGCCGTCGTGTTCCTGGCGCTCAGTGCGTTTGCCGGGATCTCGTTTCTGCAAACCAACCAGCAACTCACCAACCTGCGAATGCAGGAGATGGAGAGTCGCCAGCGGCTGCAGCTTGCCCAACAGGAGTTGAAGGAGCAGGAGCGGATGCTGGCCCAATTGCGCGGCGATCCCCAGTACGTGGAGTCGATGATCCGCCGCAAGCTCGGCTATGCCAAGCAGGGCGAGACCGTTTTCCGGTTCCGGGAGTAGGGCGAGGATGAGGCGGGCAACTGTGCGGCACTCCATAGCGGGGCGGCGCCAGCGGGGCACTGGCCGTAAGCAGGAGCTGTAGACCGGTACGCGCCGGCCGGCACCGCAAACGAGAGCCCGCTGTTCAAAATTGCGCGGGGGTGGGTCTCCGCCGTAACCATGCACTCGCACCAATTTGCGCTCGCACAGTGCCCATACTCCGATGTCCGCCATAGGAGCTGTGCTTGCACGCGATTCAGAGCGCAGATCGCGTGCAAGCACGCTCCTGCAACGCCTAGGGTACAGCCGCTGTATCTCCCTATTCTGGGCAAAGCCCCCGCTTTGCGGGCTGGGATGAATGGTACCTCTACTGGCCGATAACGGGTGCACCTCGAATGCTGGCGGCAGGAGCAACAAAAAGCCCCGGCTCAATGGCCGGGGCTTGAAAGGTGCGAGCGGATAGGGTGGCTCAGCGCGAGATCAACGAGATGAATTCGTCGTTGGTCTTGGTCTTGCCCAAGCGGGTGATCATCGTCTCCGAGGCTTCCTCGATGCGGCCGGTGACCAGGGCTCGGCGGAAGAAGTGGATAGCCTCCAGCTTCTTGGCGGGGATGAGCAACTCCTCGCGGCGGGTGCCGGAGGCGGCCACGTTGATCGCCGGCCAGATGCGCATCTCGGCCACCTTGCGGTCCAAGACCATCTCCATATTTCCGGTACCCTTGAACTCCTGGAAGATGACTTCGTCCATACGGCTGCCGGTCTCCACGAGCGCGGAGGCCAAGATGGTGAGGCTGCCGGCCTCCTCGGTGTTGCGCGCGGCGGCGAAGAGCTGGCGGGGCTTTTCGAGGGCGCGTGAATCCACACCGCCGGACATCGTCTTGCCTCCGGTGCGGGCGTTGTTGTGCGCGCGGGCCAGGCGGGTGATCGAGTCGAGCAGGATGAGCACGTGGCGACCGGTTTCCACCAGGCGCTTGGCGCGCTCGATGCAAAGATCGGCGACGCGAAGGTGGTTGTGGAGCGGTTCGTCGTTGGACGAGGCCCACAGCTCGGCCTTGGGCACGCTGCGTCGGAAGTCGGTGACCTCCTCGGGGCGTTCGTCCACCAGCAGAATCATCACGTGGATCTCCGGGTGGTTCTCGAGGGCGCCAAAGGCGATGTCGCGCAGCAGCGTGGTCTTGCCGGTGCGGGGAGGGGCGACGATGAGGCCGCGGGTGCCTTTGCCGATGGGGCAGAACAGATCCATCGTGCGCACGGTCATGCGGTGGTCGATGGTCTCCAGTTTGATCTGCTTGTCCGGGGTCACCGAGGTGAGCTGGGTGAAGTCGGCCATGCGCAGGCGTTGCTCGGTGGGCAGGCCGTCGACCTTCTCGATGAAGCGAATTTTGGGATTCGGAAAGCGGGGGTCGGGATTGGCCACAGCCTCGATGAAGCTGCCCTGCTTGAGCTTGAAGCGGCGCACCAGCTCCTTGGGCAGGTAGGGATCGGTGGGGCGCATCTTGCCGCTCTTGGTCGGATCGAGCAGTGAACCGGAGCCGGCCTTGTCGTTGGTAAGATCGAGGATGCCGGATACGCGAATCTCGTTCGCGGCGAGGGCGACGGGCTGCTCTTGGGGGGGCAGTGCTGCAGCTTGCGCTGGAGCAGGCGTGGGAGTGTTTTCCATGATAACGTAGATACGAAACGACCGAGGCAGTGACCCGTGCGAACCGAGGAAGCATCGCCGGGGCGCGATTCACGCCCAAGAAACACTCAATCTGTATCACACTTGTGAGCGACCAGACGTTTAAGTCGGTCTCTCGGGAGGGCAGGGTTTTCAAACCGTCTCCCGAGTTCAGGAGCCAAGCCATTGGCGGCAGCTTCGCGGCGAACCGTAGAGTTCACTCCGGCTCTGTCAATGCTGCGGAAATATTTCGCGCGCCCCGGCTTTAACCGGCCCAAGCGCGCGAGTGTTCGCGCCCCGGCCAGGGAAGCAGCGGCGACCTTTGTAGGGCGGAGTTGTTTACGCTCGATCCGCGCCGCAGGCAGGCCGTTGGGCTGTAGTTACTGCACGGTCGCAGGCGGCGCCTCTTGAGCGGCGGCCCTCCGCTCACCACTTCGCCGGTGCCTGTGCGACCGTCCTGGCCGATTGGATGGCTGCAGCCGGCGGGCCCATGCCTGGGGCGGCGTTCTACATGGGGGCGGGGGAAATGCCCGGGCTGGCTTTGTTGGCTTGCGACGGGCGGGGAGGTGGCGCATCCCATGCGGTGGCTGGCACGGGTTTGCCGCGCCAGCCCACCCATGGCCTCCAAATCCGCTGCAACGAATCCTTCCTCTGCGCCTGTGTCGCCCGCCTACTGGCGAGATGTGCTGGCCTGGCCGCTGTGGCTGCGGCTCCTGCTGCCGGTGCTCGCCGCACTCATCGTGGGCGTGGCCTTCCAGGGCACGCGTGGACTTACCGAGACGAGCGAGACGCGCTACGCCGAGTGTGCGCGGGAGATGTTGTTGAGCGGCAATTGGCTGGAGCCCAGCCTTGAGTTCCAGCCGCACTGGACCAAGCCGCCGGTGGCCTACTGGTGTGTCGCGCTCGGTATGAAGATTTTCGGCGTCAATGCCTGGGGCGCACGGATGCCCGGGGTGGCGGCGCTGTTGGTCACAGTTCTTGCTGTATTCGCGGCCGGGAGGCGCCTGTGGGGCGAGAGGGCCGGCCTTCTTGCTGCCACGGCGATCGCGCTCGGGTTTCCGGCGGTGGGTGCGTACATTGTGACGACCGACATCTACCTCACCGCCGCCGAGGCGTTGGCGGCCCTGGCGTTTCTTTTTGCGGCGACCGAGGCCGACCAGGCCCGGCGTAGCCGCTATGCGGTGGCGATGTGGGCGGCCTGGGGGCTGGGGTTCATGATCAAGGGGCCGCCGGCGCTGCTGCCGATGCTGGCGTTCATCCCATGGAACCTGTTACAGCCGCGGGAGCGTAGGGTGCCCTTGGGCGACTGGCGCGGGCTGCTGGCCTTTGTTGCGGTGGCGGCACCGTGGTATGTGGCGATGCGGTTGCGCCATCCTGACCTGTTGAGCTACTACGTGAACGTGGAGATCGTCGCGCGGGTGTCGTCGAATCTCGGGCACAACCGGGCTTGGTACAAGGCCATCGAGATCTACGGGCCGGCGATGCTGGGGGTGGCCGGGCCGTTCGGTGTGTGGGCGGCGGTGCTGGCGTGGCGCGGCGGTTGGGGCCGAGTGGCAAAGTGGCGCGAGCTGTGTGCTGCGCGCGACCTGAGGCTGCTGGTGGTCGGCTGGGTGGTGCTTCCGCTGGTCGTGTTCTGCCTGTCGCGCAGCAAGCTGCACCTCTATGTGCTGCCATTGGCGGTACCGCTGGCGCTGCTGGCTGGGCGGGTGTTGGCGGCGCGCGCGCGTATGCAGGCCTTTCGTACCGTTGCCGTGGTGGTGCTGGTGGCGCTGGTAGCCTTCAAGGGCGCGGCCGGCTATCTGCCCAACCCTCGCGACATGGCGGCGCTCTCTCGCGAGGTGCGCGCTGAGTTGGTGAAGTTGCCCGCTGGCGCGCCGGTGATTCTTTGGGAACAGGGGGTCAACCACGGCGTGACGTTCTACCTGGGGCTGGGGCGCGATGCGCTGCCGGAGCGGGTGGCACCGGATACCAAGGGGAAATTCGAGACCTGGACGGTGGCGGAGTTTTCCGAGCGCGTGCGCTCGGGCCGGTATGATCACGGTGCGCTGTTGATTGTCTCGGCCGAGAAGCACAAACGAGAGGCGCTCGATGCCGCTTTGCCCGGGTTGCCGGTCGTGGCCGAGCACCAGGGCAGCGCATGGCATCTCCTGCATCTGGGAGCGCCGAAGCCGGTGGTTCCGGCTCCCTGACTGCCGTGGCCGGCATGCTCGCGCGAGAGCGAGGGCGGCTGAATTCTTCGTGCAATTGAAAATAGGCATTGACCGCGGGCAGGTCGGTCGGCTTTCTCCCGGTTTCTTCCGACCAATCCTTTCACAGACGTCATGCCAATCGAGATCAAGATCCGCAAAAACGAGCCGGTGGACCGTGCCATCCGCCGCATGAAGAAGAAGCTCGAGCGCGAGAACATCATCATGGATGTCCGTGCGAAGCGCTACTACGAAAAGCCCTGCGAGAAGCGTCGCCGGAAGGCAAAAGTATCGGCGTTCACCGCCATGCTCCGCGCTCGCTACGCGCAGTGAGTTGACCAGTTTTCCTTGGCGCCGGTCCACCGACCGGCGCTTTTTTGTGCGCAGATGGACCGCTTTAGAATCTTGCCCCGGGCGGGCTGCATCGGTTGCGTCCTTACTCACGCGTGAAACCGGTTCTCTCCCTTTCGAGTAGTTGGCTGTCGCAACGGCATACCGATGGGTATGCGATGCTGCAGGAGGTGGCTGCCCTCGGGTTTGAGTGGGTCGAACTCAGCCACGGCATCCGCATTTCGCTGGTGCCGGGAATTCTACGGGCACTGCGCGAAGGCGTGATCCGAGTCTCCTCCACGCACAACTTTTGCCCGCTGCCCACCGGGTTCACCTTGCCGGCGCCCAACATTTACATGCCGTCAACCGCCGATCATCGGGAGCATTCACAGTGGCTGCGGCAGACCAGGCGCACCCTGGATTTTTCCCAGCAGGTGGGGGCGCGGGTGGTGGTGGTGCACCTCGGGCAGGTGGAGTTCTTCTGGTTTAGCCCCGTGCGCAAGTACCGGAACTATCTGAAGTCGAAGGGCGAGGCGTTTTCGGCCGAGGCCCCGGAATACAAGGAACTGCTGGCCAAAACCATAGGGCGTATCCGCAAGGGCTCCACGGCGCCCCTGGCCCGCGTGAAGGCCAGCCTGGAGGAGATCCTTCCCTACGCTGCGGAGCGCGGGCTGCGCTTGGGGCTGGAGAATCGCGAACGCATCGACGAACTGCCCCTCGACGACGGTTTCCCGGAGCTGCTTGCCAGCATGAGCCGGCAGGGTGTGGCGGGCTATTGGCACGACTGCGGGCATGCGCAGATCAAGCAGCGGACCGGCCTGCTCGAGCACGCGCGGCACCTGGAGCAGAACGCCGCGCAGTTGATCGGTTTCCACCTCCACGACATCGACGGCTCCGGCAAGGATCACCAGCCCGTGGGTACGGGAACAATCGACTTTGCGATGGTGTCGAGGTTCTTCCGTCCCGAGCATGTCCTCGTCCTTGAATACGGACCGAAGGTCACCCCGGAGTCCGTGCTCGAGTCGAAGCTGCGCATCGAGGCGCTGCTCCCTCCCTCTCCCCTTTCCCTATGAACAAACGGATTCTGTCTCTGGCGCTGGCCGCAGCCGGCCTTGGCGCCATTCTCTCCAGCCACGCGGCCCCCCCGGCCCCTGTGCCAGCGCCGGCCGCCGTGCCTAGGCCGGCCCCGGTTGCCCCGCCTGCCCCTGTCTCGGCCCCCGCCCTTGGCTCTGCGTCGGCCCCAGCGCCCGCGCCGGCTGCCGTTGTTGCTTCCGAGGGCGAAGCGGAAAAGGCCCCGGCGATCATCACCGATCTGCAAGCCCTCATCGGGCAGATCAAGGCGAAGATGGGCACAACCGGCGAAAAGACCGACCCCTCGCAGCTCACAGCCGAACTGGGCCAGTTCGAGGCTCTCATCGCCAAACACGCCGATGCCAAGTCCGAAGACAAGGCGAGCGTGCTCTGGATGAAGGCCATGCTCTACCTTCAGGTATTCGAGGATTTCGATCAGGGCGCCGCCGTGGTCCGCAAGATCAAGGCCGAATATCCAGGTTCCACCTTCGGCCTGAAGGCCGACGAAATCCTGGGCGCCATAGCCAAGCAGAAGGAGGCCCAAGCGTTTCAGAAGACTCTGGTGCCCGGAGCGGTGCTGCCCAATTTCGAGGGCAAGACCTTGGACGGGCAGCCGATCTCGGTGTTGGGATTCCGCGACAAATACCTGCTCGTCGACTTCTGGGCAACCTGGTGCGGGCCGTGCGTTGGGGAGTTGCCCAATGTGCTCGCCGCCTATGAGAAGTTCCACGGCAAGGGTTTTGAGGTGCTGGCTGTGAGCCTCGACCGCAGCGAGGAGGACCTGCGCAAGTTTGTCGACGAGAAGAAGCTTCCCTGGGCGCAGATCTACGAAGGAGCCGAGGCGATCGCCGAGAAGTTCGGCATCGAGTCCATTCCCACGACCTTCCTTGTCGATCGCGAGGGCAAGATCATCGCCCGCGATCTGCGAGGCGAGGATCTGGCCAAGAAACTCGAAGAGTTGCTAGCCGAGCAGAAGTAGCCGCCGGCTAGCCCGCTCAGCCGTAACCAATCTGCCGTAGGAGCGTGCTTGCACGCGATTCAGGACTCGGGTCGCGTGCAAGCACGCTCCTACGGCGGGCAAGCACAGGCCCGGGCAAGATTGGAAAACGGCATCGGGTGCCCTTGGCTGCTCAGCCAGCGAGGGCCAGCAACTCGCGCACCCAGCGCCGATGCGGGCCGGAGAGCGTTACGCTCTCCAGTTCCGCCAACGGTATCCAATGCAGCGCCACCCCGGTGGCGCTGTTTGGTTTTGCCGATGGCAGAGCCACCCCGGTGGCGCTGCTACTTTCTCCCGGCTTGTAGGCGTGCTCGCCGTCGCCATCCAGTCGGTATACCGACTCTTCGATACGGTAGCGGGTGATGCTGCGCGAGCGGCGCAGGAGCAGCGCTCCACGTTGAGCAGCGGCCTCGTCGAGGCCAAGGTCGGCGGCGGCCGGCAGTTCGTGCAGGTGGGCCAGGCGGCGGGCTGAGGCGGATACCCGGTGGAGCAGCAGCCGGTCCTCGCGCACGCACCAGAGGCGGGTGACGCTGCGTTGTTCGGTCTTGGGCCGGGTGAGTTGGGGGAGTTGCGCGGCTGCGGCCGGATCGGCGGCGGCGCAGTGCTTTTGCAGCGGGCAGCGCGCGCAGTCCGGCGTGCGCGGCAGGCAGACGGTGGCGCCCAGTTCCATCATAGCCTCGTTGAAGTCGCCCGGGGCTGCCGGGTCGAGCACGGCGGTGGCCAGGGGGCGGAAGTGCTTCACCAGTTCGGAGCCCGAGGCGAAGGCGGTGGAGTCGGCCGTAAGGCGGGCGAAGACTCGGGCCACGTTGCCGTCCACGCACGCCGCCGTGTCTCCGCAGGCGATGCTGGCCACCGCGGCGGCGGTGTAGGGACCTATGCCAGGCAGCGTTTCCCACTGGGCGGCGGTGCGCGGTGCGCAAGGCGCTGCTACAAGGGCGCGGGCGACTTTTTGGAGGTTGCGGGCCCGCGAGTAGTAACCGAGTCCTTCCCACGCCTTGAGCACCGCCTCCTCTGGCGCGGCGGCCAGTGTCATGAAATCCGGGAACAGCTCCTGCCAGCGGGCGAAGTAGGGGAGCACGGTTTTCACCTGAGTCTGCTGGAGCATGAACTCGCTCACTACCGTCTTGTAGAGCGAGGGCTGTTCGCGCCACGGCAACGCGCGGCGGTGCGCGTGGAACCAGCGCAGCAGTGCGCGGCGCAGCGCTGGGTAGGAACTGGGAGGGAGCGGGCGGGCCACAGCGGCCACGACAACGCGCCCGCTCGCGCACGCAAGCCCTTGCTCGAAGGCGAATACTATGAGCGAAGCGCATGCCCGGAGTCCCCGGCTGATGGGCACGCGCCTGGGTGCAGGGGCCCGAGTTCGCGGCCCACGGCTCTGTTCGCGGTGAGGACCTCTTCGGCTCGGAGCTCGATAGCTCGCGGGCGGTTTGGTGGTGCCGGAATGCCGGTGACAACTGGTCCAGGCGGCCAAGGCCTCGGCGAGGTGTTTGGGCCCGGGCCTAGGCCCCTCCTGCAGCGAGAAACGGCAGAATGACAGCCAACAGTTGTCATTCTGAATTGGTCTGTGGCGACATGGATGGTTTGGCCTTGGAGACTTGGCGCCAGTTCCGGCCACCAGCGCCGGGCCGGTGGGCCGCCGCGCGCCCAAGACGTTGGGGAATGCGCAGGCGGGTGGCGCGGCGACTACCAAGGTAGCGGCTCCTGGACTCTCGCGGCGCTGGAGCTTTTGGTGCGGCAAAAAGCCTGCTGTCCTTTTGCCGCGAGTTGCTCCTTCCTCGGGGCGAATGGCGAAGCACTCCAGCGGCGATCCCGACGCTCCCAAGAAACTAAGTACCTACACCATCAAGCTCGACGACGCCCAAATGGCCAAGCTGCGCTCGGTATGCGAGGCCCGTTCGTGGGAGCCGTTGGCGGTGGCGTATACGCATTTCGCCTTCAAGGGGGCCAATGTGAACGTGAGCGCCTACACCAGCGGCAAGGTGGTGGTCGCCGGCAAGGGCACCGAGGATTTCGTGCAGAACACCATCGAGCCCGAGATCACCTGCCAGGCGAAGCTGGGCTACGACGAGGTGCTGCACCCCGAGTGGTTCACGTCACACGCCGGCTTGGACGAGAGCGGCAAGGGCGACTTTTTCGGCCCGGTGATCGCCGCCACGGTGATCGCGGACAAGGCGGCCATCGACTCGTGGATCGCCGCCGGGGTGAAGGACAGCAAGAAGATCTCCGATCCCCAGATCATGAAGTTCGACGACATGATCCGGCGCACCCCCGGAGTGGTAGTGGAAACCTGTTTCAGCGGCATGCCCAAGTACAACGAGCTGATGGGCCGCCCCGGCGCGAACCTCAACCGCCTGCTCGCCTGGCAGCATGCCACCGCGCTCAACGCGGCGCTCAACAAGAAGTGGGTGCCGTGGGGGCTGCTCGACCAGTTCACCGAACAGCCGCTGGTGCAACGTGAGCTGGCGAAAAAGGCCAGCGCTCCCTTCGACCTGAAGATGCGCACCAAGGCCGAAGAAGATCCGGTGGTGGCGGCGGCCTCGGTGGTGGCGCGCGCGGAGTTTGTGCGCCAGATGCGCCACTTGTCGGAGAAGTTTGGGGGCACTCTGCAGAAGGGAGCCAGCGCGCAGGTGAAGGTGCAGGCCCATGACATCATCCGGCGCTTCGGTGCCCCGGCGCTGCGCGAGTTCGCCAAGCTCCATTTCCGCACCGCCTACGAGGTGGTGAGCGAGGCCGGCAAGCTCGACGAACTCCCGCTCAAGGCACCCTCCGAAAAGACGGAGTGGGGGCGGTGAACAACGCAGAATGAAGAAGTCGGAACGTTGAAGAGCGCGGAATGAAGAACACGGAAATGATGGCGCCTACGCACTCGCTGGCTGGGCGGATTTGCTCCGGGGCGACTGACGTTTCTGGCTTCTGCATTCTGCATTCTGCGTTCTGACTTCCCTTTCCATGGCCAAGCGTCGCCAACTCCGCGGCTTCGATCTGAAGCAGATCGCCGGCTTCGATACCCTCATCGGGGTCGATGAAGCCGGTCGCGGTGCGCTGGCCGGCCCGGTGGTGGCCGGGGCGGTGCGGGTGAGCCGGGAATTTCTGGAGGGACGTTGGGCGCAGACGCGCGCCTCCAATGTAAACGACTCCAAACAGCTCACACCCGAGTTGCGCGCCGAGGTGTTTGCCGACCTTGAGAAACTCGTTTCGGCGGGCGAGATCGCACTCGGCGTGGGCCGCGCCGAGGTGGGCGAGATCGAGAGTCTCAACATCCTGGGTGCCACCAAGCTGGCCATGCGGCGGGCCCTCGAGGGGATCTATCCGCCGGAGGTTTTCCGCCAACGCGAGGAGCCGGACCTGTTTGCCGGGCCCGAGGCAGTGGCGGCCTTCCTGCCCGCGGTGAACTGTCGCGTGCTGGTCGACGGCCTGCAGCTGCGCGCCTTCCCGTATCCGCACGAAGGCGTTGTCCACGGCGACGGCCGCTCGCTGGCCATCGCGATGGCGTCGGTGGCGGCCAAGGTCACCCGCGACCGGATAATGGATGCGCTTGGCGCCGAGTATCCCGGTTACGGTTTCGGCAAGCACAAGGGCTATGGCACCGAGGAGCATCGCGCCGCGCTTCTGCGACAGGGGCCGTGTTTCCAGCACCGCGACAAGTTCGTGCGCTCCTTCCTCTCGGGGAAGCCCAGCGAGGTGGCCGGCCAGATGAGCCTCTTTGGGGAGGGCGGGACGGTAGAGGGTTGAGCCGGGTTTGCCGGTGGCCATCCTGGCGGTGCGGCAGCTGTGCGGCGAGCGGGATCGAAATCGGGTCAGAGGGCAGCGAGCCGCAGGCAGAGAACACGGGGCCACTCTCCTGAGTCGCCACTGCTCCGCAGTGTTACAGGGGGCGGCATTTTGCTCTAGGCAGCGGGAGCCCCAGTGGCGGCGGGTATCCAGGCCTGCAGCAGCATCCGGATAGTTCGATGGCCCAGTCGGAGGCACAAGCTCCTGGGTACACGGCCGCTGCGCTCTCTGCTGCCGGTCGGGAGGTAATCTGCGGGGGAGCGTTGCTTGAAGGAAACGCCTCCCGGCGTTTCGCAACGCTCCCCGCAGCTCTTGGAGGAAGGCGGATAGGCCCGGCCTTCTCGACCATCCGTTTTGCCAGCTATTTGGTAAGGCGATACCCGTTACGCAAACCCGCCATTGGCACCACCTTATGCCTAGATCGCTCTGGCGGTTCCAGTTTCTGGAGCGCGGAGGGGATCGTGGAATGTCGCCGCTTTGGGGGCGGGCTCGTGATGGGCGGGCGCGCCGAGGGTGGCCATCGACGGCCGCGTGTGCCCTCTGTGGATTGCCAAGAAGCGGCTTTGACCCGGGGCGCGCGGGTGTTTTGCGTGGCGGGGTGCTCCAGTATCTCCGCATCCGCAATCTCGCGCTGCTCGAAGCCGTCGAGCTGGAATTTGGCCCGGGCTTCACCGCCGTCACCGGCGAAACCGGCGCCGGCAAGAGTATCCTGCTCGGCGCGTTGCAACTGCTCGCCGGTGCGCGGGCCGACAAGACGGTAATCCGTCAGGGCGCTGCGGTGTGCGAGGTGGAGGCGGCGCTGCATTTCCCGAACAGCGCGGTCCTCGATGCTGTATTGGATCGCCTGGAACTGCCGCGCTGCGAGGAGGGCGTGTTCCTGCTCAAGCGCTCGGTGCCGCGCGAAAAGGCCCCGCGTATCAGTGTGAACGGTGCGCTGGCCACGTTGGCGGCGTTGCAGGAGCTGGGGGAGCGCTGGATCGATTTCCACGGGCCGGGCGAGCCCCGCCGCCTGCTCAAGGCCGGTTGCCAGTTGGAGCTGCTCGATCTCTTCGCCGGCAACCGCGAACCGCTGGCTCGCTACAGCGGGCTGTATTTCGCTTGGCGGGAGCTGCAGGCGAAGGTGGTGAAACTGGCGGCGGAGAAACAACTTTCGCCTGAACAGATCGAGTACATGCGCGGCGAGGTGGAGTCACTCGACGGGCTGGAGCTGAGTGAGGAAAATATGGAGGCGCTGGAGCGCGATTTCCAGCGCGTGAACCGGGCGCAGGAGCTGATCAACGCCGCCCGTGCCGTGGCCGAGGGGCTCAGCGGCGACGAGGGCCTGCTGGGCCGCCTGGCCCCGCTGGTGCGCGAGGGGCGCGGGCTTGAACAACTGGATCCGGCGAGCAAGCCGCTGGTGGACCGGCTCGCCGCGCTGGCGGTGGAGGCCGAGGACATCGGCCGCGAGTTCGAGACTCTGGGCGGCGATTTTTCCTTCGAGCCAGAGCAGGTCGAGGCGCTGACCACGCGCATGGAGGCCTGGCTGGAGGCGAAGCGCAAATACGGCGGCTCGGTGGCCGCGGTGCTCGAGGCGGTGGAGGAGATGCGCGGACGGCTCGCGGTGCAGGGCGATCTCGCCGGAGCGCTGGCGCGGCTGGAGAAGGAGATTTCCGGGGCTAAGGCTCTTTCGCTGGCGGCGGCGCGCGAACTGCGCACGGTGCGCGAGAAGGCGGCGCGCGAGCTGGCGAAGGCTGCCGGTAAGCGGATTGTGGAGCTGGGTTTCAAGCGGGCCGAGTTTTCCGTGCGGCTCACGACCGAGCCGGACTTGGTGCCGGCGGGCGACTGCTCATGCGAGTTTCTCTTCTCGCCCAATGTAGGTGAGGCACCATTGCCGCTGCACAAGATTGCCTCCAGCGGCGAGCTCGCCCGGGTGATGCTGGCGCTGAAAACCATCCTGGCCGATCTCGACCAAGTGCCGCTGCTGGTATTCGACGAAGTGGACGCCAATGTGGGCGGCGAGATCGGGCGCATCGTGGGCGAGCAGATGGCCGGTATCGCCCAGAAGCATCAGGTGCTGTGCGTCACGCATCTGCCGCAGGTGGCTGCGCAGGCGCAGAACCATCTCGTGGTGCAGAAGGATCAGAGCGGGGAACGCGCCGAGGTTACGATTCGCGCTATCCACGAAGAGAAGACGGCGCGCGTGGAGGAGTTGGCTCGTATGCTCGGTGATCGCACCGCGAAGGCGGCCCTGCAGCACGCCGCCGAGTTGCTGAAGGGCTAGGGCCGGGGGACGAGGTTTAGCAGGTTGGATCGGTCCGATCCGACCGATCCGTCCTCTAGGACCTATTCGGCCCCCAGCGCGGCGCGGCTGCGCCAGAGGTGCGCCGGCAGCAGGCCCAAGCCGATCACCGCCAGGTTCGCGATCCAGAAGGCGCACAGCCAGAAGAAGGCCGAGTCCATGAAACCATAGCTGTGCAGGCCCACCCCGAGCATGTTCACCCCGAACCAGCTCGCGGCGGTCACGCAGTTGCCGAATACAGCGAGGTTCATCAGGCCGCGGTCGCCCACGAGCTTGCCCCAGCGGGCGTGCAGGATGATCGCGTTCCAGATCACGATGATGAGAGCGCCGTTTTCCTTCGGGTCCCAGCCCCAGAAACGGCCCCACGACTGGTCGGCCCAGATGCCGCCGAGCACCGTACCCACGAGGCTGAAGAGCGTGGCAAAACACACCGCTCCGTAGACCATGCGACTGAGCGCTTCGGCAGTGGGGCGGTCGAGCGATCGCGAGAGGCTGCCGCGCAGCACGTAGACCACGGCCAGCACGCCCGCCAGGAAGCAGGCGCCGTAGCCCATGGTGATGGTGACAACATGGGTGGCCAACCAGAAGTTGGAGTCGAGCACGGCGCGCATCATTTCCATGGTGTCTCCGGAAAACGACAGATGGTGGGCGATGATGAGGGTGATGAACCCGATCACGCCGGCCACCACGTTGCCCACGGAGTTGCGATAGAACCGCTCGAAGAGCAGCGCGAGCCCGGCGCCCACCCAGCCCACTCCGAGTGCGGAGGAGTAGAGGTTGGTGACGGGCGGGCGGCTTTCGATGTACATGCGCGCTGCGATGCCGGCGGTGGAGAGCAGCCAGGCCATGAAGCCCACCGAGAGGGCGCAACGTGAGAGCAGCGCCGGCCAGGCCAACCAGGATACGAAGGCGAGCAGCGCGGCTAGTACGTAGAGTATGGAGGCGCTGTAGAAGGGCTGGGCGTGGTTGAAGAGAAATTCCAGGGAGGTGCGGGCGAGGCGTGGATCGTCGCGGCTCACGAGGTCTCGACCCAGGGCGTCCACGGCGCGGTTGAAGGCGGCGGAGTCGCCGGTGCGCCAGGCGTGGCCGAGTGCGGCGTAGTCGCGCACTGGTGCCGTAACCTGCCCGGTGGAGAGGGATGCGAGCAGGGCGTCGCCCACGGTGGACCAGGCGTTGAGGCCGGCTGCCGCGGCGGCTGGAGGCGGGATGGAGAGGAGCTGGGCGCGGGAGCTGAGGAGCTGGAACTTGTTTACGAAGTCGGCCAGCTCGCGGACTGCGGCCCCGTCGGCAGGCTTGCCGGCCATCTTGTCCTGGGTGGCGGCGAGGGCGGTGGGCAGGATAGCCTCGAAATGCGCCACCTCGGAGGCGAAGTCCTCGCTGCGGGGGAGTTGGAGACTGAAGCGCAACGCCAGATAGGCGCCGATACGGTCGCGCAGCTTAATGATCTCGCGCTCGTAGGCGGTGCGCTCCGGTGCCTCGACCTGCCCGGCCCGGTCGGACTGTTGCTCGAGCTCGTCGAGGTGGTCTTTGAGTTGGTCGAAGCAGAAACGCACCCCGCCATCGCCGTCCTCGGTGGTGAGGCGGAGGAGGGCGAGCACCTCGTTGTTGTCGATACGGAAGTGCTTGTAGGTGTCGGCCAGCTCGGGCTTGAAGAAGACGTCGAGCAGCCACTGGTGCGGGGTGAGCGATTCGCCGGCGGCGTTTTTCACGCTCTGCCGGTTCTGGAGGAGCAGCAGCGAGGTGCGCGCCACGGTATCTAGCGGTTTGAGTCTCCCGCTGAGCAGTACGGGCAGGCGGCCGAAGCCCTCGGTGTCGAAGGTGGAGCGGTTGGCCGGAGCGACCAGGGTGGAGGCCACGAAGAGCAGCACCAGCAGGCCGGCGAGGAAGGGAAGGTAACGTTTCATCGGGGGCGTTTAGGCGGTGGCGCGGCGGCGACGGGAGAGAAAGCCGCCCAGTGTGATGCCGAAGTGGAGGAGCAGCCCGAGGCCGGACATCACGCAGGCGATGTAGGGGATGAGCCAGCCGGGGTTGCGCACGACCTGCAGGATGGAGGTGCGGTCGTTGTTCTGGAAACCGGACTGGTAAAAGGTGTATCCGCCGTGGCGCAGCGGGTTGTTCATGAAGATGCGCACCTCGCGTTTTTCGAGGCCGTCGGCAGAGGTCAGGCGCACCTGGCTGGAGAAGTTACGGGGGATTTCGGTCCCCGGGTATTTGTCGTGGCGGAACTCGACCAGCGTGAGGGAGAAGTCGAAGTAGATGCGCGAGCGCCGCAGCGAGAGCGCGTAGGTGCGCCCCGAGTGCGTGACGGTCTGCGGTTCGTCCAGGGCGAAGCTGACGAGCATGGTGCCCAGCGCGCCCTCGGCGGTGCGCAGCTCGATGAGGGCGGTGGGCGCGTTTTCCTCGTTGGGACGGTAGGTGGTCGCCGCGGGCTGGAACACCACCCGGTCGCCCAATCCCAGGGTGGCCCCGGAGGCGGGGGCGTTGGGGGCCTCGGTGCGCATGGCGAGGGTGGCGTTAGGGTGAAACCGCACCGGCAGGACAGTGAGCGGGCATCCAGGCAAAGCGATCGGGGTGTGGGAGGCCAGTCGCGGTAGCGGGACTGTCCACACCCGGTCGGCGGCGGTGTCGGTGATGTCGACGATGGCCAGTTCGCGGGCCACGGCGGCCTCGGCGTAGTTGAGGGTTGCCCCGGTATCCAGTGTAAGGTGGCTCTCGACGGAGAGCAGGCCGGTGAGCAGTTCGCCCACCAGCAGCAGGATGATGCCGAAGTGGGTGAGGTGCAGGCCGGCGTTGCGCCAGTTGAGCGTGAAGCGCAGGAATTGTGCGCAGAGCAGGTTGATGAGCAGGGCGCCTCCCACCAGGTAACCGCCGGGGAAACACGGGACTGCGAAGCCGGAGTCGCCGAGCTGCTGGAAGACGATAAAGGAGCGGAAGTACTTTTCCTGTACGGCCCAGATGCCAAGGTGGACCTGGGCGAGGGTGGCGATGATGACGAGCGCCATGCTCAGCGCCAGCAGCACAACGGTGAGCCGCAGCGAAGCGAGGCGCTCGACGACCGAGCGGATGGAGGCGGGCATGGCTCAGGGAGTGGCCGGGCGGACGGTCCGAAGGAAATCGATGAAGGCGGACTTCTCGGCGGCGACCGCTGTATCGGCTCCGCTGAGCTTGAAGAACCACGCTTCCTGGCCGCGGTAGAGGACTGCGCCGAGCATGCGCACCGGGGCGGCGGCGCCGGCGGGCTGGCCGAGCAGCTCCACGGTGGTGAACTTCAGGCCGCCATTCTCGAGCGTGGCTGTTTCCGCGGGTATTTGGGCCGCGGTGATCGGGGCGAGGCCTAGCTGGCCGCGCCAGCGGTTGATGTTGTCGAGCAGCGGATTGCGGTCGGCGGGGAAGACGAAGATGGAGCAGTCGGCCTCGCCGGCGGAGTTCTTCGGGGTGAAACTGCCGCGGCGCATCGGCCCGAGGGCTTTGGCGGCCCAGTGGTCGGGGGCGGCCCAGGTTAGGGAGTCGGATACCGGGGCGGCCGCGGGGCCTGAGGCTGGGCCGGCCATGGTGGCGGCGCCGATGGGGGGATGGCCCGGGGGGAGGGTGGAGGCGTCACCGGAGGGCGGAGTCGCCGGGGGCATGCCGCCGATGGGTGGGTGGCCGGGGGGCAGCTCTCCGGAGGCGGGCTGGGCGGAGGAGGCCGCAGCGGGCGGCGGCGTATCCTTGGCGACACTGTAGGTGCGCACCGTTTCTTCGCGGCAGGCGGCGAGGGAGAGTGAGAGGACGGCGATGGTAGCGCCGACGCTCGGGGGGACTCGCGGAAGGGTCATGCGCGGGCCAGTAAGCGGCGGTGGTGGTGGATTTCAACCGGCAAGCGAGGCCGGCGGCAGGCAGTAGAGTTTGGCCGGTTGGAGTGGGAGTCACAGAAAGGGGAATGTTCAGCGGGGCTGCGGTGGTTACGTGGGAGTGTGGCCCGGAGCCGCACACGGGAAGAGCGAGCGGGTAGGGCAAGCGGGCCGAGTGGGAGTTCCCCGCTTGAGGCGGCAGTGCGCGGGCCCGATGGAGCTTGAGCCCGCCTCGGCCGAGGCAATACCGTGCCCTCTCTGTCCATGAATAGGTCCAAGATCATAGCGCGAGTTGTTTTGCCCAGGATGCACGCAGGCAGGGCCTTCAGGCTCTGTCTTTCGGTGCTGTTTTGTTGGGGGCTGGCTTGCACTGTTTCGGCACAGGTGGGGGCCACGTTTGGGCTTCTCGAAACACCGACCGGCTCCTATCGGCAGGCGACCGTGATGTCGGCCACCGCATCCACGCTTACGATTCGGCACTCCGCCGGCATCGCGCAGATTCCCCTAAAGTCTCTTTCTGCCGAGGTGCAGTCGCGTTTCGGTTACGATCCGGAAGCGCAGGCTGCCCACGAACGCTTGGTCGAGGCCCAACTCGAGGCCCAGCGTACTGCGGCCCAGCAACGGGTGAAGGTTGAGCAGGAGGCCCGGCGGAAGCGCTTGGCTGAGGGGGCGCTCAATCGTGTGCTTGAGCATTTCGGAACCCGGCCGGTAGTCGGCTCCGTCGATTTACGCAGCGATTTCAACTCACTCAACCTTGGGGCCCAGCATCAGGGGCATCGGCCGAGCTGTGCGATATTCGCAGTCGTGGGCGCCCTTGAGTATGAGCGCTCTAAGGCAATCGGGCAGGTGGAGAAGCTCTCCGAGGACTATCTGATCTGGGCTACGCGGCAGGTGTCAGGGCGCCAGACGATCAAAGGCCAGACCGATGAGCAGAGCGCTCTGCTCACATTGTTCCTCGATGATCTTGGCTTTTCTCTCGATGAGGTTCTTGCGGCATTGCATGCGTATGGAGTACCTACAGCTGCGGAAATGCCAAACGGCACGGGGCGGAGAATGTCGAAGATCGAAAAGCCCGGCCCCGATTTGATCGCGAGCGCGCGCGAACATCGGCGAATCGTCAGCGAGGTGCTCCCCGGTATCACGCCGGGTGCATGCCTCGACAATGTCCTCCACTCGCTCAACGAAGGCGTGCCGGTTGTGGTGGGTTTCTACTGGCCGTCGCGGGTGGACGCCTCGACGGGCAGTATCCTGGCGCAGGATCGGCCCACTCCTTACGGCCATGCGGTAACCCTTGTCGGCTATTCCTCGGACAACGGCGAGCGCGACCATATCCGCTTCACCTTCCGGAATTCCTGGGGACAGGAATGGGGAGAGAATGGTTACGGGTCGGTCGAGTTGGGCTATCTCGAGCGTTGCCTCAAATCGGCGGCCATACTCGAAGTGCGCCCGGTGGGGCGGTGAAGTGGTTTGGGGTGCGCTCTGCGCCACCGGGACCATTGATGGAGCGGGGCGGGGATAAGGCAGAGCGAAGAACGCAGGATGCAGATCTTGAAACTCAGACTGAGGACGGAAGGCAGGAGGGCATAGCCGGAACCATTCAGTCGTAGGAGCGTGCTTGCACGCGATTCAGCGCGCAGATCGCGTGCAAGCACGCTCCTACGGCGGACCCCTGAGTTCGTGCACTGCCAGGGCGCAAGGCGGTACGATTTCATGGTTACGGCTCAGTCGTGTTCATGCAGTTCATCCGCAGTGTCGCCCCTTGTGGCGGCGCCGAATAGACGCGGGCGGTTGGGGCGGACCTGCCGAAGAACGAAGAGTGCCGGAGTCAGGGTGCCCAACCCGGAACCCGGGAAGGCAGCAGGCTCAGAGGCGCCGCTACCACGGCATGAAAAAGGCCGGGGCGGCAGAGGCCCCGGCCGTAATGCGAATTCAGCTCCAGCAATCGCGTGCAGGCACGCTCCTGCAACGGGTGCTTAGTTGGCGAAGCGGAAAACGGCTACATCGCCGTCCTGGAAAACGTACTCCTTGCCTTCGAGGCGGTACTTGCCGGCTTCGCGAGCGGCGGCAATGCCGCCCAGGGTGGTGATGTCCTTGTAGGATACGATCTCGGCCTTGATGAAGCCCTTTTCGAAATCGGTGTGGATCACCCCGGCGGCCTGGGGGGCCTTGGTGCCCACGTGGATGGTCCAGGCGCGGACCTCCTTCTCGCCGGCGGTGAAGTAGGTCTCCAGTCCGAGCAGGGCATAGCTGGCGCGGATGAGCGCCGATACCCCAGAGTCGGATACGCCGAGGTCCTTGAGAAACTCTTTGGCCTCCTCGGGCGAGAGGTCGATGAGTTCGGACTCGATGCGAGCGGAGATCGGCACGTAGGCGGCGTCGTGATGGTGGGCCACGTAGTCGGCCACCGTTTTTACGAAGGGGTTCTGCTCGGCGGTGGCCATGTCGCCCTCGGCCACGTTGCAGGCGAAGAGCACCGGCTTGGCGGTGAGCAACTGGAAGAGGCGCATTTGCGCCTTCTCGTCGACGGTGAGGTCGAGCACGTTGGCGGTCTTGCCGGAGTTGAGGTGCGGCCGGAGCTTTTCCAGGAGGGCGATCTCGGCCTGCGCTTCCTTGTCGCCGGACTTCGCCTTCTTGGCGGTTTTGTCGATACGCTTCTCCACCGCCTCGAGGTCGGAGAGCACCAGTTCGGTGGTGATCACCTCGATGTCCCGCACGGGATCGACGGTGCCCATGGTGTGGACGACGTCGGGATCCTCGAAGCAGCGAACGACCTGCACGATGGCATCCACTTCGCGGATGGTCGCGAGGAACTGGTTGCCCAGGCCCTCGCCCTTGCTGGCGCCAGCGACCAGCCCGGCGATGTCGACAAACTCGACAGCGGCGGGGATCACGACGCCGGTCTTGGCGATCTTTTGGAGAACGTAGAGTCGCTCGTCCGGTACGAGGACGACACCTACGTTCGGGTCGATCGTGCAGAACGGGTAGTTGGCCGCCTCGGCCTTGCGGGAACGAGTGAGGGCGTTGAAGAGGGTGGACTTGCCAACGTTGGGCAGACCGACGATGCCGGCTTTGAGCATAGCGTAGCACTGCACCGGCCGGGATGTGGCTTGACAAGAGGTTTCTTCACCGGCGAACTCACCGCTTCTTTTCTGGAAACACGTCCGAATCGCCCGATCCCTCTCTACTAGTATGGCACTGAAAATCCGTCTGACCCGCGTCGGCACGACGCACACTCCGATCTACCGCGTGGCTGTTGCCGAAGCGCGTTCCCGCCGCGATGGCGATGCCGTCGAGCAAATCGGGCACTACAATCCCCGCGCCAAGGGCGCGCAGCTCACCCTGGACGTCGTCCGCTACGAGCACTGGCTGAGCGTCGGTGCGAAGGCAACCGATACCGTCAACGGGCTCTACAAGCGTGCGAAGCGCGCCGAGGGTGCCAAGGTCGTCACCGCGGCCTAATCGTCGTCTCCTGTAATTTCCGAGATCGCCGCGCCCCACCAGGCCGGCGATTTCTCGTTTCCAGGCCCCGGCACTCGTCTCCACTGTTCTCGTGCGCATCGACATTCTCACGCTCTTCCCGGCCATGCTCGACGGTTTTCTTACCGAGAGCATCATCGGGCGCGCGTTGGAGGCGAAGCTGGCGGAGATCAACGTGCGCAATCTGCGCGACTGGTCCACGGGCAAGCACAAGGAGGCCGACGACCGGCCCTTCGGCGGCGGCGCCGGCATGGTGCTCAAGCCGGAGCCGATTTTCTCCGCTATCGAAGAATTGGCTACACCGGGGTGCCGGCGGATCTATCTCACCCCCGACGGCGTGCCGCTCACCCAGAAGCTGGTCGTGGAGTTGGCGCAGGTGCAGCACCTGATTTTGCTCAGTGGGCACTACGAAGGCATCGACCAGCGTGCGCGCGACAAGGTGATCGACCAGGAGATTAGTATCGGCGATTACGTACTAACCAACGGCACGATTGCGGCCGCTGTGCTCGTGGATGCGATCGTGCGAAACATTCCCGGCGTACTTGGTGACGAAAACTCGTTGACGCACGAATCCTTCAACAACAACCTGCTCGATTTTCCTCAGTTCACCCGTCCCGCAGAGTTTCGCGGCATGGTCGTCCCGGACGTTCTCCTCTCGGGCAATCATGCAGCAATTGAGCGGTGGCGTCACGAGATGAGGCTCGCGAAAACCACCCAAGTCAGACCCGATTTACTCAGGAACAAGTCATGAATCCCATCATCAAGGAAATCACGGCCCCGCAGCTGAAGAACGACTTGCCGGCCTTCAAGGTCGGCGACGGCGTCCGTGTCCACACCAAGGTCCGTGAAGGCGACAAAGAGCGCATCCAAGTGTTCTCTGGCATCGTCATCGCCCGCAAGGGACACGGCATCCACGAATCCTTCACCGTTCGCCGTATCTCCTACGGCGAGGGCGTGGAGCGCGTGTTCCCCGTGAACTCGCCCAACATCGAGAAGATCGAGATCGAGCGCGAGTCCCAGACCATGCGCGCCCGTCTCTACTACCTGCGCGCCCGCGTCGGCAAGAAGGCCGTACAGGTGAAGGAAAAGCGTTGGATCAAGGTCCTGGCCGGCGCCCCCGCTGCCGCCACCGCCAAGGCCTGATCCAGGCACTACCGGTATCCAATTCAAGGCGAGCCCTCGTGGCTCGCCTTTTTTGTTTGTGCCCGCCCGGGGCCGGGCTGCATTGCCTCGGCTTTTTCCTTTCGCCCGCCACACCTCCGCCCGTAGCCTCGACCTTTTCCCACATCCATGCCTCTCAACGTCGAAGTCCTCGCCAAAGCCAGCAACACCGCCCGCGGTCTCGCCATCGATGCGATCCACAAGTGCAGCTCAGGCCACCTCGGCCTGCCGCTGGGCGCCGCCGAGATAGGCGCTGTGCTCTACGGCCACGCCCTGGTGCACAACCCGGCTCAGCCCCGCTGGCTCAACCGCGACCGTTTCGTGCTCTCCGCAGGCCACGGCTCGATGTTCTTGTACTCCTGGCTGCACCTGAGCGGATACGATCTCTCGATCGAGGAGGTGAAGAACTTCCGCCAGCTCCACTCCAAGACCCCCGGCCATCCCGAGTTCCATGAGACGCCCGGGGTCGAGTGCACCACCGGCCCCCTCGGGCAGGGCATCGCCAACGCCGTGGGCATGGCGCTGGCCGGCCAGATGGCCGCCGCCCACTTCAACACCCCCGAGCATCCGATCTTCGATTACCACGTGGTCGCCCTCGCCGGCGACGGCTGCATGCAGGAGGGCGTGGCCCTGGAGGCGGTCGCCTTCGCCGGTCACCAGAAGCTGGACAACCTGATCCTCATCTTCGACTCCAACGACGTCACCCTCGACGCCATGGCGGACAAGACCCAGAGCGAGAACGTATCGGCCCGCTTCAAGGCCACCGGCTGGGATGTGCAGACCATCGACGGCCACGACCTGGTCGCGGTGGCCAGGGCCGTAGCCAAGGCCAAGAAGTCCAAGACGGGCCGTCCGCAGTTGCTCATCGCCAAGACCGTGATCGGCAAGGGCATCGCCGAGGTGCAGGGAACCCCGAAGGGCCATGGGGAAGGCGGTGCCAAGTTCTCCGCCGCCGCCCGCGCGGCACTGGGCCTGCCGGCCGACCAGAGTTTCTACGTGAGCGAGGAGGTCGCCGCCTATTTCGCCGATCACAAGAAGCGCCTCGTGCGCGGCTTCAAGAAATGGGAAAAAACCTACGCCGCCTGGCGCTTGGCCAACCCCGAGAAGGCCGCCGTGCTCGACAGCGCTGCGCAGGCGCCGCTCGCCGCCGATCTCCTGGCCAAGATCCCGGCCTTCGCCCCCGACGCCAAGCTGGCCACCCGCAACGCCGCCAGGGACGTGCTTCAGCCCGTGGCCGCCGCCCTGCCGCTCTTTGTCACCGGCAGCGCCGACCTTTTCGGTTCTAACCTCAACTACATCGCCACCGACAAGGACTGCGAGCCGGGCAACCGCACCGCGCGCAACATCCGCTTCGGTATCCGCGAGCATGCGATGGCCGCGATCAACAACGGCCTCGCCTACGACGGCCTCTTCCGCACCTCCTGCGCCACGTTCATGGTCTTCGCCGACTATGCCCGCCCGGCGATGCGCATCGCCGCCTTGGCCAAGTTGCCCGTCACCTACATCTACACCCACGACTCGATCGGAGTGGGCGAGGACGGCCCCACCCATCAGCCGGTGGAAACCGTCTCCGGGTTGCGGGTGATCCCCAACCTCGACGTCATCCGCCCGGCGGATGCGGAGGAGACCGCTGGCGCCTTCGCAGCCGCAGCCACGCGTACCGACGGCCCCACGCTGCTCTCGCTCACCCGTCAGGTGGTGCCGATGCTCAACGACATCCCGGTGCAGACCCGCCGTGAGGGCGCGCTGCGCGGTGCGTATATCGCCGTGCTGGAGACCGAGCCGCTCACCCATATCCTGCTCGCCGCGGGCAGCGAGGTGCAGCTCGCCCTGGCCGCTGCGAAGGTCCTGGGCGGCGGGGTGCGCGTGGTGTCGGTGCCCAGCTTCGAGCGTTTCAACCGCCAGTCGGCGGAGTATCGCGCCGAGGTGCTGCCCGGCGCCTGCCGCAAGCGTGTGGCCATCGAGGCCGGCGTCACCGGATTGTGGTACCAGTATGTGGGCCTTGATGGCAGGGTGATCGGCATCGACCGCTTCGGCATCAGCGCCCCTGGCGCGACGGTATTCAAGGAGCTTGGCATCACGGCCGAAGCCGTGGTGGCCGCCGCCCAGGCACTCTGAGCGCACGGCATTTCGATACCGTTTCCTCTCAACACGAAGGCCGCCGGCGATCGCCGGCGGCCTTCGTGTTGAGAGGAAACGGTATCGAAATGCCGTGCGCTCAGAGTGCCTGGGCGGCGGC
>CAJCBL010000186.1 GCA_903960515.1 uncultured Verrucomicrobiota bacterium | reverse complement strand
GCCCGATGCGAGGACGCAATCGGTTTCGGTTCCTCGGAAAACGGTTTTAGGCCAATAACCGTGAAAATATGGGTCGCACCGACGGCAGGGCTGATTTCTCAGTCCGACAGGCTCCTAGTTTCGCCCCACGATTCAGGCGCACGGCTTTGCCAAGTTCATGGTGGCCGCTCGCAAAAAGGACCGGCCAGCCGGGGTAGAATTTCGTGGTTATCAGGTGCCTGTGTGCGCTGATGCGCTGATGCTCGGATGTTCGGTAGGTCGCTGCCCGCCTGAGCGTGAGCCCGAAGGATCTCCGAGCGCCCGCAACTCCCCAACGGCCAGCGCCTCTACGCCGCTTGAGGCAGCGCCTCGATGCGCCGCAGTGCCGGTGAGGCGATCTCCGGCAGCAGCCCCTCGGGAAGGGTGCGGTAGTGTATCGCTCGCCCACCGAAATCGGTGCTGGCGCGCGGCAGCCCGATTCGTTCGAAGAAACGTGCTCCGCACGCCGACCAGACCACGCTGACTAGCGACTCCAGTCGCCGACCGCTTAAAGCCATCCGCTGTTGGAATGCGGCTTCCTCGCGGTAGAGCCGGCTCGCCACGCCTCGTCGGCGCCATTCCGGCCTCACTGCCATCGAGCACAGGTAGAGATGGTAGGGGGCTCCTCGATCCTGATACGGCACGATGGCTTCCAACGGAATCGAGCCATCGCGCACCCGCCCCGCAAGAATCTCGTCCCGATAGGCCGCCGTAACCGGGAGAAATTGGTAGTAGCCGGCCAGTGCCCCGTCGGGCATGCGCGCCAGGCTCAGCGATTCCGGGCAGCGAGCGAAACGCGCCCGCCAGTATTCGAAGGAACCAAGGTCCTCTTCGGTGGCCTCGACATAGAGCTGTCGGTCCAGGGTCATCATTTGGGCAATCAATCCGGCAACGTCGGTTTCATCCGAGGAGCGGTGGAACTGCAGGGTGGAGCTCATGACGGCCACTAAAATAGCACCCCGGCCAGTTCCGGCACGCCGGGCTTTCGTATCATTTGGTTAGTGACCGTGGCTGAGGCATTTGCACCTCTTATTGTAATGCCTCTCAATGGCGCCAGAGGAGAACCCGGTGGGCGAAGGAGCCGGGAAATGCTATCCCCTTCGTCCTCCGTTAGTTGAAAATCCTTGATCCGCGCTCTCGCGATTGACCCGGCTGGCCGCAGCCGCAGGATTGCCGCCCGTCGCGGGCCCCCCGCTCCACCAGTCTTATCTCGCCACCCATGCCCAAGTTCCCCCGTTGGCTGCGCCTGACCGGTTACCTCCTCGCCTTCTGCCTGGTGGTCCTGGCGCTCTTCGTCCTCGTGCCGCTCTACCGCAGCATGCCCGATCGATCAACCCGAGTGCTGATGCCCGGACTCGCCGATACCTCGGCAATCCAACGCGACGCCTTGGGTGTGGCCCGCGTGAGCGCCGCCAACCGCCGCGACGCCGCCAAGTTGCTCGGCTTCGCTCACGCGCAGGACCGCTTCTTCCAGATGGATCTGCTGCGCCGCACCGCCGCCGGTGAACTGGCCGAACTGCTTGGGCCGGCCTCCTTGCCCCAGGACCGCGCCAATCGGGTGCACCGCCTGCGCGAAGTCGCCCGCGCCGCCCTCGAACTCTTGCCCGAGCCCCAGCGCGAACTGGTCGAGGATTACGCCTTCGGCGTGACGATGGGGCTGCGCGAGTTGGAGGCTCCGCCGTTCGAATACCACTTGCTGCACACCACTCCGCGACCTTGGAAATCGGAGGACTCCATGCTCGTGTCCGCCGCCCTCGCCCTCGCCTTCCAGCGCACCGACGGCGAGCCCGAACTCTCTCGCGCTGCCGTCCGCGATGCCTTCGGTCCGGAGGTCTCCGCCTTCCTGCTTTCTGCGGCCGACGATTTCGAGTCCGCCCTCGACGGCTCCCACCTTGAGGCCCCGCCACTGCCTCCAGCCCTGGAATCCCCGGCCGCTGTCCCGAGCGGGACGGTCGAGGCGCCGCCGGCTTCGGGCGCGCCAGCCGCCCCCTTCATCCTGCGAGCACCGCATGCTGGCGGCACTGCCTTCGCCGTGTCCGGCCAACAGGGCGAACGCCGGGCCACCCTGCTCGCCAACTCCATCGACCTCCCTCTGGCCCTTCCCAACCTCTGGTATCGCGCCCAGATTACTTGGCGGGTCGATCCTCTCCACAACCGCGAGATCGACGGCATCACGATCCCCGGCCTCCCCATGCTTATCGCCGGCAGCAACGGCTCGGTGGCCTGGGGCTTCACCGCGAGTGGCGTCGACACCAGCGACTTGGTCGTGGTCGAGACCGACCCCGCCAACCCGCAGCGTTACCGCACTCCCGATGGCTGGCGCGAGTTCGACACCCACAGCGAAACCATCGCCGTTCGCAACGCGGCCGCCGAAACCCTCACCTTCCGCTCTACGGTGTGGGGCCCGGTGATCGGCACCGACCACCGCGGCCGCACCTTGGCACTGAAGTGGATCATGGCCGACCCCACCGCCTACAACCTGCAGCTTGCCGGTATTGAGAACGTAAACTCGGCGCGGTCCGCCCTCGCGTTTGCCAAAAGCTCCGGCCTGCCCCAGCTCAACATCGTGGTGGCCGATCGCGATGGCTCCATCGGCTGGACCATCGCCGGCCGCCTGCCCAAACGCATAGGCTTCGACGGCTCTACCCCCGTCTCCTGGGCCGACGGCACCGCCCGCTGGGATGGCTGGCTCACCAGCGACCGGTATCCACAAGTCTTCAACCCCCGCGGCGGCATGATCTGGGCGACCGGCAACCGCATGGTAGGCGGCGAGTCCCTCGGCCTGCTGGGCGACGGGGGCTACCAGTCCGGTGCCAGCGCCCGCCGGCTACGCGAACGCCTAGGCGAGCTCAAGCAGCTCACCCCCGAGGCGCTGATGCAGATCCAGTTCGACGACCGCGCACGCCAGCTCGACCGCTGGCAGGAAATGCTGCTCGCGGCGATCCCTCCCGAGGCGGTCGCCCAGGATTTCGGCCGGGCCGAACTGCGCCGGCTCGCTGCGGGCTGGGGCGGGCGCGCCGTGCCCGAGTCCGCCGGCTACCGGCTGGTGCGCGACTTTCGCGCCGCCGTGGAGCAGCGTATCGATACTCTGGTATTCGCTCGCTGCCGCTCCATGCTGCCAGCCTTCGATTCCACGAGCCTGCAACGCGAACGCATCCTCTACTCCCTCGCCAGCCAACAACCCGCCGGCTGGCTTCCCGCCGGCCACCCGGGATGGAAGGCGCTCATCGATGACTCCATCACAGCCGTCATATCCGAGGCCGGCGGGCCGCTCCGCCTCGGCGAGCATACCTGGGGCAAGGCCAACCACCTGAGCATGCGCCATCCGCTCAGCGCGGCCATGCCCTGGCTGGGTCGCTTCCTGGACATGTCGGCCGCCCCTCTCCCGGGCGACACCGGCCTCGTGCGTACCCAAACCACGGATTTCGGTGCCACGGTGCGCATGGCCGTCCAGCCCGGCTGGGAAGCCGGCAGTCTGCTTCACATGCCCGGCGGCCAGAGCGCACATCCGCTGTCTCCCTACTATTCGGCCGGCCACAAGGATTGGGTAGGCGGCGAGCCCACCCCGCTCCAGCCCGGGCGGGTCGAGGACCATCTGCTCTTTGTCCCTGAGGAACACTAGGCCGTCTTGCCAGGCATCATGGTCGCCATCTTTGCCGCACTGTTCGGGGTGCTCACGCTTGGCCTGCTTAGCCCCGGGCCGGATTTTCTGCTGATTCTGCGCAACAGCGCCGGCCCCTCGCGTGCCCGAGCCTTTGGGACGGTGGGTGGAATCGTTTGTGGGCTGGCGGCGCAATCGGTAACCATTGCCCTCGGTTTCGCAGCCCTGCCAGCGGCCGCCATGCGGGTTCTCCAATTTGGCGGTGCCGCCTATCTCGCCTACCTCGGGCTGCGGGCGCTGCTGTGCCGCCCCGGGCCGGCGGCCACCGGGCAAGAGAGCGAGTCAACCGGAGCCCTCAGCGGCTTTCTCGACGGGCTGGTGTGCAACGTGACCAACCCCAAGGTATTCATCTTCTTCGTAGGCGTGTTCACCCAAGTGATCCCGCCTCAGGCCACTCTTGGTTGGCGGCTTCTGGTGCCGGGTGCCGTTGTGCTTCACGGGCTGGTGCTCTGGAGCCTCATCGTGTTGGCGCTGCGCTCGTCTCCGATCGCGGGGCAGCTCAGGCGCGCCCAGCGCTGGCTTCCCCGCGCCTTCGGGGTGGCGTTGCTGGCTTTCGCCATCTGGCTGGTGCACGGCGCAGCCGTTGCCTGAAGTGCCAGTCCCCGTTTCGGTGGCCCTATGGCTGCCTACGGTCAATACCAGCCGGACACAAAATCTCCGGCGGCCTTAAGCGCGAAGACCCCGAGGTTCTTGGTCAAATGGGCGGCGATGCAGGGCAGCAGCGAGCCGCCGGGGTTCATCGGGAAGAAGCGCACGGTGTAGAACCAGAGCGAGCAGCCGAACACCGTTACGGTGCTGAACCATCCCTTGGCGGTGAAGTGCAGCAGCAGCCGTCCGTCTTCCCAAGTCCAGAGAAACGGGTGGCAGAGCGCGAAGAGTACCGAAAACAGCACGACGCTGGCCCAAAGCCAGGACCGGCCACGGGAGGTGACCACAAGGAAGCCTCGGAATGTCAGCTCCTCGACAAAGGCCGCCATGAAGGTGTACGCGCTCCAGAGCACGGTGACCGTCTTTTGCTGGTCGGCGATGCCCAGGACCACTTCGCCTCCGGTTTCCAATGCCAGCAGGATCAGTGCTCCGGCTACGGCGATGAGGACGGACTGGCGGCTGCACGGCACGGCCCCGGGAAAGGCGCGGCTGTGCGGGGCGCCGCCGCTGTGGGCGCGCAGATCTCCCCACCAAAGGTGCAAGACCACCGCCGCCACCGCGATCATCGCCGCCACCATCAGGGGATCTTCGCTCATGCTTCCTAGTATTGGTTAGCCATTTCTCAACCCAGCCTCAACCTAGCGAGCATGTCGGTTTCGAATCCGTCGAGCCCAAAGTATCCAGCAGCGCGCAACTTTGCGGCGTTGTTGGAGTTGTTTCAGCCCGGCATGAGCGCCCTCGACGAGGTGTTGCGAGAACAGGTCGCGCATTTCGAGCCGGAGGTGCGCGACTTGGCGGCCTACTGTCTTGATTCGACCGGCAAGCGGTTGCGGCCGCTGTTGGTCTTTATGGCGGGATGGAACGGCCGGCGCTCCCCGGAATTGTTGCTGGTGCGGGCTGCGGCAGTGGTGGAGATGACACATCTGGCCACACTCGTGCACGACGACATCATGGACCACGCGAAGCTGCGGCGCGGGCGCGCCACGGTATCGGCCAAGGACGGGCCGGCGGTGGCCGTGCTGCTGGGCGATGCCCTGTTCGCCCAGTCGGTCTGGCTGTCTACCCAGTTTCCAACCACAGAGGTGTGCCGCAGCGTGGCGGTGGCCACCCGGCAGGTGTGTACCGGTGAGATCGTGCAGACCCTGGGCGGGCCCGGCGCGCAGCCTTCGCGGGAGCGCTACCGCCGCATCATCGATCTGAAGACAGCCGAGCTCTTCCATGTGTCGTGCCGGCTCGGGGCGCGGCTGGGCGGCAGCCCGGAGGGCTTTGTAGAGGCGGCCGGCCGCTTCGGGCGCAAGCTGGGCATCGCCTACCAGATTTACGACGACCTCACCGATTTCGCCTCCTCGGCGGAGGCCGCCGGCAAGACGCTGGGCACCGACTGGGCCAGCGGCAAATTCACCCTTCCCGTGCTCTGCCTGCTGGAGCGCTCGCAGGAGGCAGAGCGGGAGCGGCTCCTGGAGCAATTGCGTAGCGGTTCACTGGAGGCCGGAGTGGAGATCGCCGCTTTGATGGCGGGGGCGGGGGTGTTCCGCGCTGTGGCCGACGAAGCCCGTACCGAGATTGCGGCTGCGCTGGCCGAGTTGGCGGATTGGCCGGAACTGCCGGCCACAGAATTGCTGCGGGATCTGGCAGCCTACCTCGAAGGTCAACTCGACAGTCTTTTAGCCTGAGCCCGGGTATGCGTTCCCGGACTTGCCAGACCGGCCTCGGGCCATAGCCTGTCGCCCACTTCGCCGTAACCTCCTTATGGAACTGATCAAAGCTGTAGGTCGTCTCCTGGTCGCCTCGCCTGAGCGCAAGGCGGAGGCCGACGTGGACGCTTTGGTCGTGCAGGAGGTGAGGGCGGGCAATGTGGCGGCCTTCGACCAATTGGTTCTCAAATACCGGGAGCGCATCTACTCGATCGTATACCACCTCACCTCCAATCGGGAGGACGCCGCCGACCTCACCCAGGACGCCTTCATCAAGGCCTTCCAGTCGATCAACCGCTTCGGCGGGCAGTCGTCGTTCTTCACCTGGCTGTACCGGATCGCTGTTAACACCGCACACTCCCATCTGCGTAAGAACCGGCTGAGGACGTTTTTCAGCATCGAACAGGCCGCCGAAGAGGAGAAAACCCCCGAGTGGCTGACCCAGTTGGCCGTGGAGGCCAGCACCGAAAAGGAGATCTTCGCACGCGATCTTAAGCAAAGATTGAACGAGGCGTTCCAAAAACTGTCTATCAAGCACCGAACAGTCATTACGCTATTCGAAATCGATGGACTCAGCCACGCAGAGATTGCCGAAGTCATGGGAAGCTCCGAGGGCACGGTGCGCTCGCGGCTCCACTACGCCAAGCTCCAGCTCCAGGCTGATCTGCAGGATCTGATGAAACGCTGAACATGAGCACCGCACCGCATCAACAACCGCCACGTCCTACGCTTGAGGATCTGCTACGCTTCAAACGTGCCGAGCGGCCGCCGCAGGAATTCTGGACGGAGTTTGATCGCGGACTACGGCAGAAGCAGCTTTCCGCGCTTATGAAGCGCACTCAGGGCTGGGCGAGGCTGCGCCCGGTATTGGTTCATGGATTGCGCTGGGGCGTGCCCGCCACTGCTGCGGCCGCCGTGGCGCTGGTGATCTTGCAGGTGCCCAACGGTTCGGGCGCTAGGCGGCAGCAGCAGGCGGCCTCGCCGTCCCCCCGGCCGCTGCCCGTGGCCGTAGCCGAGCAACCCGCACCGCTGCCGGTGGTCGCGCTCTCGACCGTGGTCGCGCAGGTGCAGTCCGGGACGTCCACCCCTCAGGAGACCGCGGCGGTTGTCGACCGCGGGGAGGCTCAGACCATACCCTCGTCGCCTCAGTTGGCGGTGGCTGCCGCTTCCGAGCATGCGCTGCCTTGGTCGGCAGCCACGCTCGGCTATTCCAATACTTCCGATTTTGGCACCGGGGCTTTTCATCCTGTGCGCCAGGTGGCCCACGAGTCCCGCCGTCCAAACAGTTCCTGGACGTCGCGTTTCACCGAGATGGTCCGTGATCTCTCGGCAGAGCAGTCCGAGGCACGGGTGCTGCAGTTTGCCTCTATGAATCTCAACTCCTCGGTGTCGTACGCCTCAGCATCGGCTCCGGCGGTTGCCACCCAGTTGGTGGCCGACAGTGGGCGCAACAGCCGGGCACTCAACGAGCGCGAGTTCCGTGACCTGGATTCACGCTTTGGAGTCAAGGGTTCGAGCGTTTCGATCAAATTCTGATCTCCTCATCGGTTGGCCGGAGACCATTGTCGGTTCTGGGACGGTCAACCGGCATCTCGGCAGTCCGCCCTTGCGGGAGCGCTTCGCTTGCGTTTTCCGTTCCTAGCAGGATCGCTCCTCTTGTGTCCGTAGCGGAAGTGCTTGGCTTCCGTTCGCTGGGGAGGCCTTCCCTCACGCTGCCAGAGCGGAGATGGCTGGATTGTTAAGTAACTGAGGTGCGCTGGTGGCGGGAGTTTCCGGCGACTGGCGTCGGTTTCGCTCGCCGGCGTGGGGCCTACATGATCCCTTGACCCCAGCCACCATGTCCGTCCATCAGGCCGTCATCACCGTTTCCACCGAGGGCCCCGGCACCTACGAGATCACCGACCGCCTAGCAGCCGAGGTGCGGCGCAGCGGGCTGAATCGCGGGCTGGTGAACCTCTTCTGCCGGCACACCAGTTGCAGCCTGGTGATTTTCGAGAATGCCGACCCCTCCGCCCGCGCCGACCTTGAGGCCTGGCTGGACCGTCTGGTACCCGCCGGAGATCCGAATTTCACCCACACAGCCGAGGGGCCGGACGACATGCCCGGGCATATCAAGATGGCGCTCACGCGTACCAGCGAGACGGTGCCGTTCTCGGACGGGCGGCTGATGCTCGGCTCCTGGCAGGGGATCTTTCTTTGGGAGCACCGCAGCGGGCCTCAGCAACGGGGCTTGGTGATCACCGTGCAGGGCCAATAGCGAGTGCCCAGCTCAGGAGCTTCCCGGACAATTTCTGCAGTGATGCCATCCATCCTCAAATCGGTCCCGCCTCAGCGACTCCGCCAGCGGAGGCGCCTGTGGCTTTTGGTGGGCGGACTGGGGGCGGTGGCTGTGCTGGTGCTGTTGGCGGCCCGCAGCGGCGGTCCCCAAGCGCTGTGGCTGGCCTTGGCCGGCTGGCTGCGCGAAGCCGGGCCAACGGTATTCTTTGTCTCGATGGCGGTGCTGCCCGCGTTTGGTTTTCCGCTCATGCCTTTCACCGTGATCGCCGGCCCGGTGTTTGGCCACCAACTCGGAGTTGGGGTGACGATCGGCTGCGCCATTGCAGCGGTGGCGGCCAACGTGGCCTTTTCCTACTGGCTGGCCTCCGGTGCCCTGCGGCCGCAGGTGGTTCGTCTGGCGGAATGGCTTGGATACAGATTGCCCGAGGCTGGCAGGGGCACGGCGTGGCAACTGGTCACCGTGGTGCGGCTGGCCCCGGGGCTGCCATTTTGGATGCAGAGCTATTTGCTGGGCGTGATTCGCGCTCCGTTTGTCCCATACATGGTGCTCTCGACGCTGATTCCAGCCGGTTACATTGCCGCTACCATCGTAGGCGGCGATGCCCTGGTGCGCGGCCGCGGGAGGGCGGCACTGCTCGCGTTCGCCGCGCTTGGGTTTGTGGCGACGTTGGTGCAACTGTTGCGCAAGCGCCGGGCGCAGTGCGCAGCTGGCCAGGCGGCAGGTTCTACGACCGCCAGTCCCGAGGCGACCGGCTCGCGCCCGTAAAGCTGGGACCAACACGCAATCCCGTGGGCCAAGCGATTCAACGGCTTAGTGTGTGCCCATATCTCACTTGCAGGGGAAATGCTCGGGGCCTAGCCTGAGCCCCACATAGCCATGAAAGCATTCTCCCAAAACATCCTTCGCGCCCTGATGGTCCTGGCGTTTTGCGCCATGTTCAGCCTCGTGCCCTCATCCCGGGCTGCCGATGCCAACATCGGTGCCAACGTCGCCACCATCACGGTGTCGCCCAAGCTCACGGTTGCCGATGCCGAGTCGGCTATCCAGCAGGCGCTGATCGGCCGTAAGTGGGTGGTGCGCGACAAGGCCCCTGGGCAGATCGTGGCCCACTACGAGCGCGGCAAGAATGTGGCTACGCTGACCATCCGCTACGACTCCTCCAAGATCGAGATCTATGCCTTGGGCCAGTCCCGGAACGGCGGGGCGCCGACGAACTGGATCAATTTTCTGAAGTCGGACATCGATGTGTTCCTGGGCCGGGCTTTGCTGAGCAAATAGGCCTGCATGCACGATCTGTCTCCAGCCGCGGCAGAGCGGTCGCGGTTGGGTGTTGTTTTGGCGGCGACCGGAGGAGCTTGCTTCTCCACCGGGTTGCCTGTGCTCGACGGTCTGGCCGTCGAGCGGGTGTTTCCGGCTGCCGAGTCTGCGGGGATGGCCGGGCCGTTCATGCTCTCCCGGGCGGAGGGATGGTTGCTGGGTGCGGCGACGGTACCTACAGGGGGAATCATCGAACTGGCGACGCGCGAACTCTATACTGCGCTCTTTGCGGTGACGCGAGGGATGCACTTGGCCCGCGTTTGGAACTATGTGCCCGCGATCAACGCCCCGGAGGCGTGTGGACTTGAGCGTTACCGTGCATTCAGCCGCGGGCGGTCGCTGGCGTTTGAGGCGGAGTTCGGACGGGATTTTCAGCGTTTTGTGCCGGCGGCCTCGGCCGTGGGCACCGACGCGGCGAAGCTCGTGGTGATCTTCGCGGCCACCCATCGCCGACTGCGCCATGTTGAGAATCCCCGGCAGTTGCCCGCCTACGAGTATCCGGTCGAGCACGGGCCGCGGCCGCCGAGCTTCGCTCGCGCTACTGTGGTGCCGGGCGTGGACGGACGACACGACGTATTCATTTCTGGAACGGCAGCCATCCGTGGACATGCGACACTGGCGCCAGGTGAAACCCTGCCGCAACTCGCCTCAACCCTGGAGAACCTGCGCGAGATTTCCGTGGCCTGCGGGCTGGGTGCCGATCTCGCGCGAGGCCGGGCCGCGGTCCGGCATTTCAAGGTGTACCTGCGGGACGCGGCCGACCTTGGTGCGGTGAGGTCTCTGCTCGATCGGGAACTGTTTGGGCCGGGGGATCAGGTGAGCTATTTGCGCTCCGACATCTGTCGCCGGGAACTCACTATCGAGATCGAGGCTACGCTGATTGGCGCTGAGGTAGGCGGCGAGTAGGACCGGTCTCCGACCGGTCCATACCGCGCTTGGTGTGACCACCAACAAACGTTTACGTCCCTGGTCCGGTCAAAGACCGGACCTACTCGCTTGGTCGGTCCGAAGCAGGTCCGGTCTCCGACCGACCCGCATGGACTGAGGGGTTCGGCCAGGACGCTCAGTCGGCGCCCGCTTCGGTGCTGCACTTCACCGGTCCTTCGCGGGGAAGCGAAGCGCTTCTGCTATGAGGAGGGAAGGGCGTTTAGCCCAGCAGCTTCGCCACGGCTTGCCGGTCGGTCTTTCCGCGTTCGGTAACCGGCAGTTCCGGCTGCACGTGGATGTGGGCGGGGATCTTCCAGGGAGCGAGCCGCGGGGCCAGTTCGGCGCGCAGATCGGTACCGGGACGGTCGGTGGCCACGGCGGCGATCAGGGCGTCGGTACGCTGCGGATGCGCCAGTACGCAGGCCGCCCGTACGCCGGGGAGCGCCAGCAGGGCGTTCTCCACTTCGGCGAGGTCGAGCCGGCGGCCGGCGATCTTCACGATACGGCCCGCGCGACCGAGGAGGACGAGTCCGCCGTCGGCATCGAGCGCGGCGCGGTCCGCGGGCGAGTGGCGCCCGCGCCGGCCCACCGCTGCGCTCGCTACGGTGAAACGTTGCCCGTGGCGGAAGTGCAGTTGCACTCCCTCAAGCGGCGTGCCTAGAATGCGATCGTGGGGCGGTGTTGGCTGTGCTCGCGCGCGCTATGCTGCGGCCGGCTGATCGGGTGAGCTATCTGCGCTCCGATATCTGTCACCGGGAACTCGGTGTTGAGATATAGGGTACGCTGATGAGCGCGGAGGCCGGCGGGAATAGTACCGCTTCGGAAATAGGGTTCGACACGTCGGGAGGCACTGAACACGGTTCGGGCTATGCGACTCCTTAGTTCTCTCTTGTTGTCCCTGTCTCTGCTCGGCGCGGCTGTGATGGCTGCCCCCATGACCAACGATGATGTCATCAAGATGGTTCGCTCCGGCCTCGACGAAGGTATCATTTTGTCTGCGATCCAGAATAGTGAACCGAAGTTTGACGCTACACCCGACGGCCTGATTGGTCTGGGGGAAGCCAAGGTGTCTAAGACCATCGTGACTGCCGTGATTAGTCGGGTTGCTGGCAAGTCTACCGAGACCAAAACGGTGGAAGCGAGAAGTGGCGATCTGATGTCGCCCTCCGACGTGATCTTGCTCGATGGCGGTACCGAGACTGTATTGCAGTATTCGAAGTTACAGGTTCGCGCGGCGGCGCGGGGTTTGGGATTCGGTGGGGTGGCAAGCTATTGCGTGTTGAGCGGCGTGCGCAGCAACATTCGGCTCAAGAACTCCACGCCGAATTTCCTTCTCTGTATTCCGGAGCGCGCTCAGCCGAACAGTGCTGTGGATCTCGTCAATTTTGCGGTTCGCAAGAACGGGAGCCGGGAAGTCATGACCGGCGGCGGCTACGCCAGTTACTCGACCGGATTCCCTCCTCAGCGAGTGGTTGCCATGAAGTTTGAGCGATTCGAGCAGGTGAGGGCGCCAAAGGGATTTGTCATCTACCGGGCGGTGCCCCAGCGGGCATTGACCGTCGGTGAATACGCGATGGTCATGTCCTCCGATCAAACCGTTGTCGGGCTGATGGGGTTGGCCAACGGCAGTTGCTTTGACTTCGGCATCGACCTCTGATTTCGGTCGGGTAGCGAGCCCTTTGGCCGCAGTTGATTACCGCGCCTGAATTCTCGGCCGGGTTTATTCATTGGAGGCGGGTAGAACGTGCGACCTTGGTTGACGCTCTACTGGTGGCGGGCGGTGCGGAGATCAACCAAGTTTCAACCGCCCGGCGATCCAGCTTTCCTCGAGCGGAGTGGGGCAACTCCGGCTGCACGTGGATGTGGGCGGGGATCTTCCAGGGAGCGAGCCGCGGGGCCAGTTCGGCGCGCAGGTCGGTGCCGGGACGGTCGGCGGCCACGGCGGCGATCAGGGCGTCGGTACGCTGCGGATGCGCCAGTACGCAGGCCGCCCGTACGCCGGGGAGCGCCAGCAGGGCGTTCTCCACTTCGGCGAGGTCGAGCCGGCGGCCGGCGATCTTCACGATACGGCCGGCGCGGCCGAGGAGGACGAGCCCGCCGTCGGCATCGAGCGTGGCGCGGTCCGCGGGCGAGTGGCGCCCGCGCCGGCCCACCGCTGCGCTCGCTACGGTGAAACGTTGCCCGTGGCGGAAGTGCAGTTGCACTCCCTCAAGCGGCGTGCCTACGGAGCGACCGGTGAGGGTGTCCTCGCCGGTGCGGTCGTAGCAGATACCGCCTGTCTCACTCGCTCCGTAGAAGCCGTGCACGCGGTGGCCGAACTTTTCGGAGAAGGCTGTGGCAACCTCGGCAGGCAGAGCGGCACCGGCGGAGACGACAAGTCGCAGGCTGGAGAGTTGTGCGGGGTCGAGATCGCTGCGGACCATCGCGCGCAGCAGCGTGGGCACGGCGGGAAAAACGGTGGGCTTCCAGCGGGCGATGTCGGCGGCCAGCGCCTGTGGCAACGGGCTGGCTACGCAGACCATCGGCGTTCCTTGTGACAATAGTGGCACGACGAGATTGCCTAGCCCGTAGGAGTGGCCCAGCGGGATCACGGCGAGGTTGAGGTCTTCGGGGCCGATGCCCATCGAAGCGCAGACCTGCCGGCCATCGGCGAGCATCTGGGCATGGGTGAAGGGCAGCGCTTTCGGCGTGCCGGTGCTGCCGCTGGTGAGCTTGAGCAGGCAGAGGTCGCCGCAGCGGTGCCGGATCGATCCTGGAAGCGGATGCAGTGCGCCCGCGTGCCAGAGTGCGCCGGCTCGCAGTCCTCGCGCCTGCTCGGCCAGCACGGCGGCCGGTTCGGTGGAGTCGGCCGGCACAGGGATGGCGCCGAGTTGCAGCAGGCCGAGAAAGGCGCGCCACCAGCCAGGGCCGTTGGGCTCGGCCAGCAGCACGCGCCGGCCGGCCAGGGCGGGCCCCGCGCAGGCGGTCTGGCTCCACTCCTCGGCGACGGCGGAGAGCTCGGCGCGCGACCACCGGCGCCCGCTTGCGCCGTCGATCAGGGCCAGGGCGGAGGGGGCGCGGCCTACGGTGGCCTGCCAGCTGGAAAGGATGGTGGCCGTCATGGTGTCAGCGTGGCGGCTGCACTGGAGCAATGGCGGTGGCGGCGTCGGCGCGCAGCTCGGGGCTGAGGAAGGGTGGGAGATCGCGGGGCTGGCGCGGGTGCAGGGGGAAGTCGCGGCGCGCGGCGTCGAGTTGGGCCTTGTTCGCGCTGAAATAGCGCGCCGCTTGTACGATACGTGGCAGGTTCTTCACCACATGCCAGAGGCTCCAGCGGTGCGCCCACAGGCGGCGGGCGAAGCGCCGGCGGAAGCCTTTGCTGTCGTAGAATCGCCGAACGTGCCAGTTGTACAGGGCGTCCATTTCCTCGCGACTGGCAAAGCCGGAGGGCTTGAATACGAAGTTCAGGCAGTTCATCAGGCGCCAGTCCTCGTGGAAGTCGCCCGAGCGGCCGCTGGTGCACTCCTCCCAGATCGGGGCGCCGTACATCGGGCTGAACTTGGTCATGTTCATCTCGTCGAGATCGAGCGAGAGGACGAAATCGCTGGTGGCGCGCAGTGTGGCCGGCGTCTCGCCCGGGAGGCCGAAGATGAACAGGCCCTTCGCCCGCAGGCCGGCTGCGTGGATTTTGTCCACCGTGTCGCGTACGGCCCCGAGGGTGACACCGGCCTTGTGGCGGCGCATCATCTCGGGGTCGGCGGATTCGATACCGAGGGAAACCATCAGCGCCCCGGCGCGCTTGAGATCGCGCAGCATCTCGGTGGAGGTGTGGCCGGTGCGGATGGCGCAGTTGAAATTCACGCCCAGGGGGCGGTCGACCAGCAGGCGGCAGAGGTCGTCGACGCGCTGTTTGTGGGCGGTGAAGAGGTCGTCGTAGATGTTGATGTGGCGCACGCCGAAGCGGTCGCGCAGGTGCCGCATGTGCTCATGGATGTAGGCGGCAGAGTTGAACTTGTGGAGACGCTCGAAGATGGTGCGGTCGCAGAACGAGCAGGTATAGGGGCAGCCGCGCGAAGTGATCATCGTGGCGCCCCAGCGCTTCTCGTAGGAGAAGAGCGGCAGGTGGTAGCCGCGGGGGAAGCCGGCGAGCTTCTCGTAGGCGGGGAAGGGCAGCGAATCCAGGTCGAGGATGCGGTTGCGGCGGGGGTTGGCGCGGATCGCGTCGCCCTCGCGGTAGACCAGGTTGGGGATGTCCTTCCAGGGGCGCCCCTCGGCGAGGTCGAGCATCGCGCCCTCGCCCTCGCCTATGCAGAGGGCGTCGATCTCGGGGAAGTGTTGCAGCAGCGGAGCGCCGATGGAGGTGGCGTGGACGTTGCCAACCACAAGGCGGATTTCCGGGCGGCGGCGGCGGATCTCGGCGGCAAGGTCCACCGTATCCATGAATCCGGAGGTCGTGGAGGAGAAGCCCACGAGGTCGGGTTTCGTGGCCAGGATCAGCTCGACGTTGCCGGTCAGGCCGACCGGGGCGACAGGCCCGAGGCAGTCGTGTACGGCGGTGGGGTGGCCGTGCTGCTCGAGCCAAGCGGCGAGCTGGAGCAGGCCGATGGGCGCCATGCGGTTGGCCAGCACCGAGAAGTCGGGCTGGCCGGGCACGAAGTTGAAACCGGCGGGATGTACGAGGGTGACGCGCATGCGTCGGGTGGGCGCTGTGGGTGGGGGGGAGAGGGGCCGAGGGCCCGGCGAAGACAAGCGGCGGGCCGTGGCGGTTACAAGCGCAGCGAGGGCAACAAAAACCCGCCGCCGGTTTCCCGGGGCGGGTTTGCTCAAGACGGGAGTCGAGGATCAGAGGCCGGCCTGCGCCAACTCTGTATCGAGTTTTGCCAGGAAGTCGTCGAAGGCCTTCTGGTAGGCGAGCTGCCAGTTGGCGTTGCTGGCGACTTGCCCCTTGTTGTTGGCGTAACCTCTCACTGTGATTGTCTTGGTTGTACCGCCCCGGGTGATGGTGATCTTGCAGGCGACGTTGGCGTCGAAGGATATCACCCACATGCCCGGGGTGAACCAGGCCCAGAACTGCTCGATCTTGACGCTCATGGTGTCGGGATCCGTCGCATTGTCGGTAACCGTGTATCCGCGGCGGCGCAGTCCTTCCTCCAGCAGCAGGCGGGTGCGTTTGACGACCGTATCCCCCGGGTTCAGTCCGATGTCGCCCAGGGCCTTGCCATATCCGTTGCGCTGACGGCCGATCATTGTGGCCAACTGCTCCTTGGTGAGACTATTTACGTCGCCATCGACAGAGGGCGTGGAGGCCTCCTTGGGCTTGTTCTCGAAAACGCGGGCGTCCTCAACGGCGCTAAGGAAAATGGCGCCTTTGGCTCCAGTGCTGCCGCCCACTTGAGTGATGGGAAGTTCGATGGTGCGCCGGCCGGTGACGCAGCCGGTGAGCAGCAGGCTGCAGGCGGCAATGGCGGTGATGAATGCGAGTTTCTTCATGGTTGTATCCAGGGAATTTGCGGGTGGTTGCTGTTGTCTGGTGCGCGGTGCAGGCAGGGCTTCGGTATCCGAAGTTTGTGATTCGAGTCGCTGGGGGCCACCCGGTCAAGCTGTGTCACCGGCCGGCCATGCCGGGTGGGACTGGACGTTAAGTTTGCGCACAGTGCCGGATTCGCTCTTCGGCTATTCTGCCAACCGTATAAACTGACGACCGTCAGTCTTATATGGTCGGGCTGTGCGAGGAGTGGGGTTGATTTGATCTGGGCGGCTTTTGCACGGTGGCGCGGGCTTTGCACCCGCCAACGTAGGTGTGAGGATTGTGTGGAGCGTTCGGAGCTGGGCGATGAGTGTCAGATCGCCGGTGAGGATCACGGAAGTACGCTCGCTGATCGTGTCCCCTGTCATTCTTCAAGGTTGAGCGCGTATTGGAGTACTATGGAAGCCGAAGGGTTTTCACCGCTGGTTGCTGGTGTGCCGGCGACGAATTGTGCGGTGCGCCCCGCGTTGGCTGTGGCCGTCGTGCCGTGTGGTGAGTCTGCTTTTGGGCGGGCGCTTTGGTGTGCGCAGTGCCGCCGGCCACCCTGGGGCCCGGCAACGTTCAGCTTCGCTGTCTTGCCGACCGTATAAACTGACGACCGTCAGTTTATACGGCCGGGCTATGCGAGGAGTGGGGTTGATTCGTTTTGGACGGCTTTGCACGCAGGAGCGGGCTTTGCCCCCGTCACCGTAGCCGTGAGGATTTCGTGGAACGTCCGGAGCCGGGCGATGAGTGTCAGATCGACGGTGACGTTCACGGAATCACGCTCGCGGCCGATCTGATCTCCGATCGGCTTGTTTCTGGGGAGGAACTGGACGTGTGGTTTGGGGACAGGGAAACCGGCTGCCATCCGCGCCCCCCTGCGATTCAACTGCCAGCGGGGTCGCGATTGGCAGAGAAACGAAACTTCACTTCCGGTTGCACCCCATGCCGGGTGCCCCCTCAAGCCGAGGCTTGAACCGGCGGGGGCGGGCCCTTTGCTTGCGGTTCCACTCCATGTCCACGCCCTCCACTATCCCGCAACCCCTGCTGCGTTTCCCTGCCGAGGTGCGCGAGGCGTATCAGAACTTCCGCAGCTCCCGCGACGAGGAGGCTCTCAAGCAGGTGATTTTTGCCGCAGTGCTCGATTTCATGCCGAAGAACAGCGCCCATCCGCGGGCCGAGCCGCTGCGCGGCGGGCACCGACTGATCGAGGATCTGGGCTTCGATTCCCTCGCCGTGGCCGAAACGGTATTTTTCTTTGAGGACTTGTTCCAGGTGACGATCAAGAACGAGGAGATCATGGCGCTGCGTACCGTGGGCGAGCTCGGCGATTTCGTTGCACTCCGGTTGCGCGGGAAAACTCCTTCCTCGTGAACCCGAATCGGCCCGACGCCCGCAGGCCGGTGATCACCGGGCTGGGTTTCATCACCCCCATCGGCAATGACCGCGCCGCCGTTGCCGCCAGCCTGCGCGAGGGCCGGCACGGGCTCGCCCCGGTCGAGTTTTTCGGCAACCCGAATTTGGCGGTCAAGCTCGCAGGCACCGTCAAGGACTTCGACGTATCCTCGACCAACAGCCGCGATTGGACCTGGCCGGCACGCTACACCATCCCGCGGGAAACGCTGCGAGGGCTCGCGCCCCACGGTGTGTTCGCTCTCTGCGCGATCGAGCAGGCGCTACAGGAGGCCGGTCTCGACCTGGGGGCTGTTGCGCACGAGCCGGGCACCGGGCTGTTCTGCGCCTCGGCCGGTTCCGCGCGGTTGCTACACCACCACCTCGGCCAGCTCGATGCCGCTCGCGGGGAACGCGGCAACCCGATGGGCGTGCTCAGCTCGATCAGCGGCACGCTCAACTTCAACCTCGGTGCCCACTTTCACATCACGGGTGCGGTTTGCGGTTTCGTTTCCGCCTGCGCCTCCTCCAGCCATGCGCTGGGCTACGCCTGCGACGAGATCCGGCTGGGCCGTTTGCGGCGCGTGATCGTTGTGGGTGCCGAGGAGCACAACGCCGAAACTATCCTGCCCTTCGCCGCCATGCGCGCACTCTCCGGCCAGAGCGACCCTGCGCTGGCCTCCTGCCCTTTCGACGTGGCGCGCAGCGGCTTTGTCGGTGCCGGCGGGGCGGTGGCGCTCATCATCGAGGCCGCTGATCTGGCGCAGGAGCGTGGCGCTCTGGTGCTTGCTGAAGTTGCCGGTTGGGGACAGAGCGCAGACGGCCATAGCGTGGCGATGTCGCACCCCGAGGGGGCCGGCCTGAGGCTGGCGATGCAGCGCGCGCTGGCCGACGCCGGCGCCACGCCCGCAGAAGTCGACTACGTGAACGCCCACGCCACGTCCACTCCGGTGGGCGATCGCGCCGAGGCGCTGGCGCTGCGCGCCGTCTTTGCCCAGGCCGGCGCGCGGCCGCGCATCGGCAGCACCAAGGGTCTTACCGGCCACCCGCTCTCGATGGCCGGTGCGATGGAGGCGGCGTTTTGCACTCTCGCCCTCGCCGAGGGTTTCATCCCCGGCAACGCACATCTGTGCAATGTCGACCCGGTGTGCGAGGGCCTCGACCTGCCCCGGGAAAGTGTCGCGCTGGCCCCGCGTGTGGTGCTCAACAACAGCAGCGGTTTTGGTGGCAGCAACGTCTGCCATGTTTTGCGACGCTGGGCGGGCTGAGCTTGCGAATCCTTCTTGTGGAGGAGCGTGTACGCGATTCAGCGATTCGGCATCGCGCGCGAGCACGCTGCTACAGCGGGAAGGTCACGGCCATGCTAGGTGGGGGCCTCACGTACCCCACAGCTCCCGCGGATAGTCGCGGTAGAGATTGCGGTAGGCGCTCTGGAAACGGTAGGTGGCGTGGGCCACGCGGATCATGTCGCTGATCGGGATCGGGCGGCGCTGAATACGCAGCGGGTTCTTCGCCCCGGCCTCGGCAAGCTGTCGCGCGTAGAGCCCGCAGAATTCCTTCAGGGGCAGCTTGGTGGGCGTGAGCGGGTGCATGCAGTCGTGCAGGTCGTGCGGGTTCTTGACCCAGATGCGCGACTGCATGGCCTTGTAGTCCTCTGTGCCCGGCGAAGGGGTACAGACGGTGATGCTGCACTGGGCCGGCGGCATCGCCTGCACATAGCCGCGCAGGGTGGCGAAATCCTCGCGGGAGAGTTCCGGCATGAGCATGAACGCCGCATGCACCGCCACGCCGGCCGAGCGCAGGGCGGTATGTGCATTGGCGTTGTCGGCCACGGTCGAGCCCTTCTTGACTCGGCGCAGTTGCTCGTCGGTGGGGAACTCGAAGCCGAGAAAGGCCCCGTCTAGCCCTAGCTGCCTCCATGTCTTGAAGACCTCGGGATGGCGGTTCACCGTCGTGGCGCGAGTCCACGCGAAATAGCGTTTCTTGATGCCGCGCCTCGCGATCGCCTCGGCGAGCTCCATCGCGAAGTCCGCGTCGATGAAGTTCTCGTCGTCGCAGAAGTAGACGTGGTCGGTGGGCAGGGCGCCGATCTCCTCGGCCACTTGGTCGGCTGGGCGCGGGCGGTGTTGGCCCCCGCAGAGTTGGGGCACGATGCAGAAGGTGCATTTCATCCGGCAGCCGAAGGAACTGCGCACCATGGAGGTGGCCGGGAAATTCGTGGCCCACGGTGTCCCCTGCTCGCATACCCAAGCGCAGGTGTAGAGGCGATGGTCCCAGAGATCGCGCCGGGGTATTGGCAGTTCCGAGGCGTCGGGAAACCGCGGCCACGCCAGCAGCGCCGCGGGATCGAAACGCTCGCCTGTACCGAGCACTCCCTCGATCCCTTCCGCCGGTTCGCCCCGCGCCGTAGCCTCGACGATCTCCCGGAAGGGCAGGCAGCCTTCGCCGCGCACGATGAGGTCGATCGCGGGAATATTGTAGTCCTCCGCCGCCACCGAGGCGTGGTGGCCGCCCACCACGATCAAGGCCTTCGGCGCTGCCGCTCGGGCGTGTGCTGCCAACTCCTTCACGATGGAGCCCTCGTGCGAGTAGCCGGTGAGCCCGATGATGTCCGGCGCGAGGTCGCGGATCCGGCGTTGGAGCGCCGAGACAGGGTTGCGGCTGAAGCGCAAGTCGAGCACTGCGACCTGGTGGCCGGCCGGGACCATCGCCGCGAGGTATCCGAGCTCGATCGGCTCCAGTACTTGGAAACGTTGCAACGCGTGGATGGTGGCCAGACGGGCCTTGGGCTTGACCAGCAGAATGGTCAGTGCGCGGCGCGGGCGTACTCCGGATTCGGGGGCACTGCCGTTCGCGATAGGGGTCACCGCTTGACCGTGCCCGGATAGGCCGGGCCGAGACAATCGAAATCGCCCTGGCCGGTCGTTGCGCGCGGATTGTGGTCGCTGGCGTTGGCCGGGGCGGTGTCTCCACGCGCCGAAACCTCCTCGGTTTGGCGACAAGTCGCGGGAAACCGCAGCCTCGCCAGCGTCCCTTCGCCCCCGATCCGGGCTTGCGCCATGAAACAGAGTCCCGCCAACTTTGCCCCCTCCCACACCCATGGCCGACCCACTTTCCGACCGCCTCAAGCTCCTCATTGTCGAAACCCTCCACCTGGAGGACGTCACCCCCGCCCAGATCGAGGACGACAAGCCGCTGATCGGCTCGGGCTTGTCGCTGGATTCCATCGACGCGCTGGAACTCGTGGTGAAGATAGAGAAGGAGTTCGGGATCAAGATCAGCAGTGCCGAGGAATCGAGGCAGGCCCTCGCCAGCGTGGCCAGCCTGGCCGCCTTCATCCGCGCGCGGGCCGACGCTTCCAAGCTGCCTGCCTGAGGAAGCCGCCATGCAGCGCGCGAAATCCTCTGCAAGCGGGCTCCTGCATCCGAACCGTTCCGACTGAACAGTTCATGGCTTCCTCCGCAGAAACCTCCGCAGTGCGCCTCGCCTCTTGCGACTGCCTCACGCCGTTTGGCAACGCGGCCGCCACACTCTCAGCGCTGTTGCGCGGCGAACGCGCGCTGCAACCCGTGCCGGTGCTTGGCCTCGAGGGCGGCGATGCCGTGCCGATGGCTCTCCTGCCCGGCCGTGCCCTCGATGAGACCAATCCTCCCGCCTGGCTCCACTCTTTGCAGACGCTGCTGGCGCCGGTGGCCGGCCCGCAGTGGGGAACCTCGCGTCGCCCGGTTTGTGTTACGAGCAGCAACTTCGGCGTAGGCAGCCTCTACGAACTGCGCCGTACCGGCGAGACCGGCCATGCCGCGCAGGGCACGCCCCACGGCTCGGTTGCTCTCGTGCGCCGTACGCTCGGCTGGGGCGAGAACGTGGCGATCTTTTCCCATGCCTGCGTGTCCGCTCACTTGGGACTCGTCCACGCCACGCGCCTGCTCGCGGCGGGTGCGGCCGACGAGGCGCTGGTGGTGAGCTACGATTTCCTCAGCCCGTTTGTCGCCGGCGGCTTCCATGCGCTGAAGATTCTCAACGCCGATTTCCCCGCTCCGTACCAGGATCGCGCCACCGGCTCCATCGGCCTGGGCGACGGTGCCGGCTACGCCGTGCTCTCGCGCGACCGCGGCGGCCTCGCGCTGGCCGCTCACAGCCTGCACAACGAGATGTATCACTTTACCGCCAACCGGCCCGACGGCGCCGGGTTTGCCGCCGCGCTTGGTCCGCTGGCCGCTGCCGCCGCGGGGCGCCGGCTGTGGGTGAAAGGCCATGGCACCGGCACGTTGGAGGCCGGTCGCCTTGAGGCCGCGGCCATCGCCCGTGCCTTTCCCGGCGCGCCGCTGGTGGGCTGGAAGGGCAGCCTGGGCCATACGCTGGGTAGTTGCGGACTGGTCGAGCTGGCGGTCGCCGCCGCAGCGATCGGTGCCGGCCGCACTCCCGGAACGGTCGGGAGCGCGCCACCGGCTTTTACCGACTCCGTGGCCCTAGCCCCGTTCGACAACGCCGCCTTCGACGGTGTCGTCTGTGCCAGCAACGCCTTTGGCGGCGCCCACGCGGCGCTGCTCCTCAGCCATGCTTGAACGCTATATCCAGGCTGTTCGCACCGATGCTCCCGGCAACGAGGAACCCGCCGCCACGCGCGAGCGGCTGAAGTCCCGCTTCGCCCCCGGGGCCGTGCGCCGCATGACGCAGCTCGGCATGCTCGTGGGCGCGGCGCTGGGCGAGATGGATCCAGGCGAGGAGGACACGCTTGTCTACGCCTCGCAGTTCGGCGAGAGCCGAGCGCTTGAGGGCTATCTCGAGAGTTTCCCTGGTGCCAGCCCCACGCTGTTCCAGACTTCCATTCACCCCAGCGGTGCGCAGCAGGGCCTGATCGGGCGGCAGCGCAGTGTGCGCGAATTCTTCCCACTCGCCGGAGGGGCGCAGCTCGTTTCCTGCACCGTGCAGGCCGCGCTGCTGGCGGCCTCCGAGCGTGTGCTGCTCTGTGGCGGCGAGGAACGCGGTACCTGGCTCGTGGCGCCCGGGGCGGCGAGCGACCTCGCCTTCGCCTTCGCCCTGGCGCTCAACCGTACCCGCCAATCCGGGGCGGTGGGCCGTCTCGCGCTGGAGCCGGTGGCGGACGCCGCCGGTGCGCTGGCGCTGGCCGAATGGTTCGACCTTCTGCACAACCGCCGCGCCTTCGCTGGAGCTGTCGCGCCGGGTTGGCGACTGACGCTGGAATGGCTGTGAGCGCCTCCGCCCACGCACCGCGCAACCCGGGCCCCAGTTGGGGGTATTGGTTTCTGCGCACGGCCGACCGGGTGCTTCCCGAGTGTGTCTATCGGCCGATGCGGGCGATAGGCACGTTTATCGCGCTGCTGGGCATGCCGGAGCAGCGGCGGCACTCGCGCGACTACCTCGCCGTGGTGCTCGGACGGAGCCCGCGCCGGCGCGAGGTATTCCGGCACTTCTTCGCTTTCGAGGAGGCGCTGTTGACCAAGCTGCGCGTGATCAACGGCCGGCCGCATCGCACCGTCTACGCGCCCGGGACCGGCGACTTCCGCGCCTGGATGGAGGGCGGCGGGCCGGTGCTGCTGGGAACCTTCCACTTCGGCGTATCCGACCTTCAGGGCTGCCAGATCGGAGGCCAGGACAAGCAGCGGGTGTATGTTGTGCGGCAGCGGGTGGGCAATTCCTACGACACCGACAAACTGGCCGAGCGCTTCGGCGGCCGGCTCCAGTTCCTCTGGATCAACGAACCCGGTGAGCTGATCTTCGCGCTCAAGGATGCTGCGGCCACGCCGGCTGCGATTGCGCTGCAGTGCGACCGGGTCGAGTTCGCCGCGCGCACGGAGGCGTTCGAGTTTCTCGGGGCGCGCCGGCTGTTCCCCTTCAGTATCTACCATCTCGCGCTGATCTTCGGCCGGCCGGTGCTGTTCTCGGTCGGTGTGCCGGAGGGGCCGGAGCTGGCCACCCTGCACGCCTCGCCGCGTTTCGACCCGATTCCAGGCGAGAGACGCGAGGTGGCGCTGGCCCGGGCACGGGAGCACTTCCAGGCGTTCCTTCGGCAGGTGGAGGCGCTGCTGCGGCGCGATCCGTACCTGTGGTTCAATTTCACGGCGCTCAACCCGGTGGCGGCGCGGCCGGAGGCGGCGTCCCCATGATGCGCAGGGCGTATTTTGCCGTCGCCTACTACGCATCCTGGGGGGTGTTCGCGGGCGTGAGCCTGCTTCTCAATCTCGTCTGCCTGCCGCTGCTGCTGTGTCCGCGTTGCGAGACGGGCGGGGCGCGGATGCGCCGGGTGATCCGCTGGCTGTTCGACTTCTGGCTGGGCTGGATGCACGCCACCGGGGTGGTGCGGGTGGAGTGGCGCGGCTTCGAGGCGCCGCTGGCCCCGGGAGCGGTGTTCATAGCGAACCATCCCACGCTGGTCGACGCCACCTTCATCCTCGCCCGGCTGCCCGACGCGATCTGCATCTTCAAGCCGGTGCTGCTGCGCAACCCTGCAGTGGGGCCAGCGGCGATACTGGCGGGCTATGTAGGTGGAGTTCCCGGGGTCGATCTGGTGCGCGAGGTGTCGGCAAAGATCGGCGCGGGCCAGTCGTTGCTGATTTTCCCCGAGGGTACGCGGACCGAGGCCGGGCGGGTGCTCAACCCGCTGCGGCCGGGCTTCGCGCTGATCGCCTCGCGGGCGCAGGCGCCGGTGCAGCTGCTGTGTGTAAGATCATCTGGCGGCTTTGTGCCGCGGGGGCGGGCGTGGTGGCGGCTGCCCCCGGTACTGCCGGCCACTGTGGAGATCACCCTGGATCGCCGTTGGGAATACGATTCTGCACGCTCGCCCACGGTGTTGACCGAGGAGGTTGAGCGCCATCTGCACGCCCGGCTATCGGAGTCCGCCCAATGAGTACAGCAACCCATCTCGTTCTCATCCCCACCTACAATACGGGAGGGCCGCGCCTGCTCGCCACGGTGAGTGAGGCGCTGGCAAACTGGCCCGACGTATGGGTGGTCGTGGACGGCAGCACCGACGCCAGCGAGGCGGGGGTGGTCGCGCTCGCGCGCTCCGACCCGCGGCTGAGGGTGCTCGTGCAAGCGCGCAATGGAGGCAAGGGGGCGGCCGTGCTCGCCGGGGCCGAGGCCGCGTTGGCCGCCGGCTTCACCCACGCCCTGGTGATGGACGCCGACGGCCAGCACCCGGCGGATCGTATCGGCGATTTTATGAGCGCCTCCGCCGCGGAGCCGGCGGCGCTCGTGCTTGGGCGGCCGGTATTCGGACCGGAGGCGCCGCTGGTGCGCCTCAAGGGCCGCCAGCTCAGTGTGGGCCTGGTGCATTTCGAGACCGGGGGTGCGGGCATCGACGATCCGCTTTTCGGATTCCGTGTCTATCCCCTGGAGGCGACGGTGCGGGTGCTGCGCAGCACCCGCTTCGCCCGGCGCTACGACTTCGATCCCGAGGTGGCCGTGCGCCTGTTCTGGGCCGGCACGCCGATGCGCAACCTGCCCGCGACCTGCCGCTACCTCTCGCGTGCGGAGGGGGGAGTGTCGCACTTCCACTATCTGCGCGACAACCTGCGCATGATCGGCCTGCATACCCGGCTGATCGTCGAACTGATCCTCGGGCGCTGGGTAACCGTGCGCCGGGTGCGGCGCAGCATTTCCTCCACATGAAAAGACTTTGCTTCTCCCTCTGCCTAGCTGTTGCCGCCGCCGCCCGGGCTGCGGTGCCCTCGGCTGCCGGCCCCGAGATCCCGGCCGCAGAGAACGACAGTACGTGGCGGCCTCTATTCACGGCGCTGGCGGGGCAGGGCGGTGTGCACTCGACCTTTACCGAGAACCGCTGGTTCAGCGTGAAGAAGACTCCGGTGGTGCTCCACGGCGAGCTGAGGCACTCGCCTACGCGCGGCCTGAGCCTGCGCTACACCCGGCCGGAGGAGCAGTTGATGGTCGTAGACGACAAGGGGCTGCTGATGCGCAATGGCGATGGCCGTACGCGTACCCTCGCGGCGGATCCCCGCGCCCCGCGCATCGACGCCGCTCTGCTGCCGGTGCTGCGCTTCGACCTGCCGGCCCTGCTCCAGCTCTTCACCCTGCACGCCGCGCGCGAGGGCGAAGACTGGCGGCTCGACTTTGAACCCCGCACCCCCGAGCTCGCGCGCCACCTGAGCGTGATCGTCGTCGAGGGTTCGGGCGAGCGCGTGCGCCGGCTGGAGTTTCGCCGCTCCGCCAAGCAGCGGGTCGAGGTGCTCATCGAGCAGACACAGACCGGCGTGGCTTTCACCGCCGAGGAGGAGAAGAAGTTTTTCCGCTGAACCGATGGCGGGCGTTCCATTCTTAGCCGTAACCATGCAATCGTACCTCTTTGCGCTCGGACAGCGCCCGAACTCCGGTGTCCGCCGCAGGAGCGTGCTTGCACGAGATCTGCGCTATGAATCGCGTGCAAGCACGCTCCTACGACTGAATGGTTACGGCTTAGATGACGGGCATGCTGCCGGCCCTGTTTTGGGAAATGAAGCCCCCCGCTGAATCCATGGAACCGCCACGGCAGAAGTGGGCGGCGCGAGCGCTGCTCTTTGTTGGCGCGCTGCTGGGCCTGCTCTGGCTGGTGCGGCTCGACTATGCCCAGAAGATCTCCACCGACGTCCTCGATCTGATCCCCGGTGGCGAGCGCTCCCCCGAGCTGGCATTGGCCCGCAGCATGGCCAGCGCACGGCAGGCGCGGGTGGTGCTGCTCGCTCTGCGCGTACCCGACGACTGCCTACGCGAGAGCGCGGCGCAGCGTTTCGCGGAGACTTTGCGGGCCGACCCCGCCTTTGCCGAGGTGCGCCTGATGAGCGACACCGCTCCGCGCGACGCCCTCGGGCGCCAGCTCTTCCTCCAGCGTTTCGAGTTGCTGCTGCCCGGCTGGCTGGCGACACGGAAGGGGGAATACTCCGCGGCGGGCCAGGCTACTCCGTGGCCGGAATGGTTGGCCGAGCGCACGGCGGCGGACTTGGAGGCATTCATGGCGAAGCCCGAGGCGATGGCGTTCCAGGATCTGGTGCCGGCCGATCCGCTGCTGCTGCTGCCGGGGCTGGTGGCACAGATGCCCGGCTTCGCCGAGACCACCGGCACGGTGGGTGATCGGGCGCTGGTCTGGGCCCGCACCGTTGCTGCACCTTTGAGCGACGCGGGGCAGGGACCGGTGATCGTAGCGGTGGAGCGGGCACTGGCCGCGGCCCGCGAGGGCGCCCCGGCGGCGAAATTGCAGTGGGCCTCTATCGGCCGCTTCGCCGCCGAGAACCGCCGTCGTATCGAGGGTGAGATGTCGTCGCTCAACCTGATTTCGCTCGCGGCGGTGCTCGGTGTGGCGGCGCTGTGCCTGCGGCGCGTCCATCAGACGCTGCACCTTGCCCCGGTAATGCTCGGAGCGCTGCTGGGGGCGTGGGTGGGCACCACCCTGTTCTTCGAACGGGTGCATGTGCTGGTGTTTGTGGTCGGTTCGCTGCTGGGAGGGGTGGCGATCGACTACGGCTTCTATCTTTTCCTTCAGCCGCCGATACGGCCGGGCGAGCCGTACCGGGGGAAGGTGCGGCGCCTGCTCAAGCCGCTGCTGGCAAGCATGCTCACCACGGTGATTGGATTCTCCTTGCTGCTGGCTTCCGAGCTGCCGCTGATCCGGCAGCTCGGCGTATTCGTGAGCACCGGGCTGGTTGCGGCTTTGGCCACGGCGCTGCTTTGGTTTGGGCAGCTCGACGTGACGTATACGGAGACCTGGGCCTTCGCGCGGGCGCGGCTGCATGGGGAGCACCCGGCCTGGCGGCGCGGTGCGCGTTTGCTGCTGCTCGCCGGAGGGGCGGTGGCGCTGGTGGGGCCGTGGCGGCTGCACTGGCGCGACGATATCCGCGAGCTGGAGGCGCTGCCTCCGGCGATGCGTATCGAGGCGCAGGAGGTGCGCGCCCTCTTTGGCGAGTCGGCGCAGCGCACGATCTATCTAACCCGCGGCGAATCGCCCACGGCGGCGCGGGCCGCGCTTTCCCGTTTTCTTGCCTGGCACTCCGGGCAGTTTGCCGGGGTGCCGGTGGCCTCGCTCGGGCTGGCGGTGCCGGCGCCCGAGGATTTCGCCGCTGTGGCCGCCGAGCGGTCACAGCTAGCCGGTTATGAGCCCGCCCTGCGCACGGCGTTGGAGCGGCATGGTTTCGACGCGGAGGCGTTCGTGCCGTTCCTTGCCGGGTGGCGCGAGTGGCTCGCCGCTCCGCCTGGCGACTACGATCTCGCGGTCCGAACGCTCGCCGGGGCGTTGCAAGGGCCCACGGCGCTGGCGCTGGCCGCGGCTCCGGGTGCGAGCTGGTTTGTGACAGTGGCCGAGCATGCGCCGGGGGCGGAGCCTCCGCCGGCTTTGGCTACGGTCGGTCTCGACCAGTTGCAGTCGCTCAACCGGCTGTTCTCGCGCTACCGGGTGTCGGCGCTGCAGTTGAGCGCGCTCGGTCTGTCGCTGGTTGGCCTGAGCGTCTTCGTGCTGTACGGGCTGAGGAGAGGCGTGTGGATCTTTGCCCTGCCCTCCGGCTCGTGCCTGTTCGCGTTCGGCGTGCTTGGACTGGCCGGACAGACTCTAAACCTCTTCCACCTGCTCGGCGCATTTCTGGGCGTCTGCCTGAGCCACAACTATGCGATCTTCTCCGCCGAGAACGCTGCGCGCGGCGAGGAGCCGCCGCCCTCGATCCGGCTTTCGGCTCTGACGACCGCCGCCTCATTTGGCGTATTGGCGCTGAGTTCGATCCCCGTGGTGGCTGCGCTGGGCGAGATGGTGGCGATGATCGTGATGTGCGCACTGGTCGCCGTGGAGTTGGGACCGATCGCGCGGAGGAAGCGGGCGCCTGGAAGGCCCAGCAGCAGCGCTGTTCGCGCTTGAGCCGCGGCGCGATTGCCCCAACGAAAACCAACGCCATGCCGCCCGACACCAATGAGCCGGCGCCCTCCCGGGTGTTGCTCGTAAACCTCAACAGCTACGACCAACCGTATCCCGTCTATCCGCTCGGGCTGGCGTACCTCGACGGCGCACTTCGGCAGTCGGGCTATGTCACCGAAATCTGGGATGCGCGGATGGCGGGTGCTTCGCTGGAGGAATGCGTGGCGCGCTTCCGGCCGGACTTCATCGGGCTCTCGATGCGCAACATCGACAATGTGCAGTGCCACAACCCGAAGTCGTTTATCCACGATCTGGTTGGTTTCTGCCGGCGGCTGCGCGCGGTGTCGGCTGCGCCGCTCGTGCTGGGGGGCAGCGGGTTCTCGGTGTTCCCCCGGGAAATCTTTGCGCTCGGCGGCATCGACTACGGTATCCACGGTGCGGGCGAACGAACGCTGCCGCAGTTGCTCGGGGTGCTGCGGGCCGGCGGCGGCGAGGCGGCGCTCGGGCAGGTGTCGGGGCTGGTGTTTCGCGCAGCCGACGGTGCGGTGCGTGCCGTGCCGTGCAGCGCGCAGGATTCCGCTTTCTGCACCGAGCCGCACCACGACCCGGAGTTGATGCGCGCCTACCTCGCGCAGGGATCTTTGCCGGGCGTGCAGACCCAGCGCGGCTGCCCGTTGCACTGCTGCTACTGTACGTACCCGTTGATCGAGGGCAGCCGCAGCCGCTTCCTGGGGGCGGATGCTGTGGTTGGCGAGATGCGACGGATGGCGGGGCTGGGCGTGAAGTTCGTGTTCTTTGTCGACTCGGTCTTCAACACGCGCACCGAGCATGTGGTAGAGGTTTGCGAGGCCCTGATCCGCGCCGATCTCGGAGTGAAGTGGGAGTGTTTTCTGCGGCCCCGGGGCATTACCCGGGAACTGCTGGAGCTCATGCAGCGCGCAGGGCTCAGCCATATCGAATTCGGCTCCGACAGCCTCTCCGATCCGGTGCTGCGAAGCTACGGCAAGAGCTTCAGTTTCGAGGAAATTCGCACGGCCAGCGAGCAGGCGCACTCACTGGGCCTGCACTACAGCCATTTCATCATCTTTGGCGGGCCGGGCGAGACGGCGGCCACCGTGGAGGAGACCCTCGCGCGGGCTCGGATGCTGCCGGGGGCGTTTTTCTTCGGCACCCTTGGGATGCGCATCTATCCGGATACCCCGCTGTGGCGTCAGCTCGCACCGGAGGCTCGCGGCGAGGCGCCGGCAGACTACCTGGTGGAGCCGCGCTTCCATCTGGAGCCGGAGTTCACTGTGGAATCGCTCCATGCCCGGATGCGTGAACACCAGAAGGAAAACTCCAACTGGATCGTGGGCGATCCACCGCAGGCTTTCGTGGAGACGATGGGCAAGCTGCGTCGCCGAGGTGTGAGCGGTCCGATGTGGGAATACGCCGAACTTCTGCAACGCATGCAGCAGGGGTGAGGCAAGGTCCAGCCCGGTGGCTGGACCTGCTGGCTGGAGGCGCGGAGCCGCCCGAGGCTTACTTGCGGAGGTGTTGCTGAATCTCGGTGAGGATGCGCTGGGAGACGGGCCTGTCGCCGAAGGCCCCCACACGGATGTCCAGGCGCGTCTGCACGGGAGTAACTGAGGTGATCGTGATTTCGATGGTCTCGTCGCGCGCTGTCTTCGCGGTTACAATGCCGTAGATGGCGTCGGCCCGCGTGGTAACAGCAGAGAACTGAAGCGCCTTGAGGGCGGAGGTGGTGGCCTTGACGGTGCGCTCCAGCGGTGCGTCTACGGTGGTCTGGAGTGCGTCGCGTACCCAAGCGACGGCGTCGCTGGTGGCTTCACGTACATGGGTGCAGGCGCCCAGGGTGAAGGCCAAGCCGGTGAGGAGAAGCAGGGATAGGAGTCGTTGTTTCATGGATCGGTGGATTGGTGCACGACTGCGGCCGCGAGGGCAAACCGAAGTTCGTCTGGATCCCGGTCCCACGTAGGGCTAGGGCACTGCCGCGGCGCGCATCTCGCCGGTTCACTTACCGGTACTCGACCCATTCCGTGGTCGAGTATTGATCGATCAACGCCTGCTCCTCGTCGTAACCAAATTCCGGCCATCCGGGGTGCTCGATTTCGGCGGCGAGGGCGGCGGCGAGGGCGGTGGTGAAGTCGTCGTGGAGACGTTCCCAGTCCAGAGTGGCGGCGCAGGAGGGTTTCCAGATCGAGCCCTGGAGGAGCAGCCCGTTTTTGTTCCGCTTCTGGGCGGCACCGGCGATCTTCTCGCGGCTGCTGCGGTGGACTACATCGAAGATCTCCGCGCGATGAAAACACACACCGGCCGGGCCTGCGGTGGGGCCGGCTGCAGGAGAGGCGGGCTCGGACTCGTCGGCGGTGGCCGCGCGCTTTTCCAGCTCGGCGGGCACGCCCTGGGCGACAAGGGCGGACGTAAGGGCTTCGTGGACGATGCGGTAGCTCTCCGTGGCGCGGGCTTCGTAGAGCGCGTGACCCCGGGGTACTACGAGGGCGTAGGTCCAGTCGTCGGTATGGTCCACTACGCCGCCGCCGGTGGTGCGCCGGCAGAGGTCGCGTGCGTCGGCGGGCATCTGGGTGCGCACGAAGGCGATCTTCTGGCTGTACCCGAAGGTCCAGGCCGGGCCGCGCCAGAGGTAGTGGCGGAAGCGCGCGCCAGCCGGGCGCGGATAGCGCTGCAGCAGCAGGAAGTCGTGTGCCATGTTCTCCGGGGCATTGCCGGTGCGCACCGGGAGGACGTCGAGGATCATGCGCAAAGGGGTGGCGCAGGCCGGCCCGGGAGGGAAGGCGGAAAATGTGTCTCCGCGCTTCCCCTTCGCCGGCCATTGGGGCAGGCTGGGCGCACTCCGATGCTCGCTGCGCTGCTTACCACCGGATTCTTCGCCGTAACCGCAGTGTTTGCACGGCGGGCGGCCCTCCTTCTGGGGGCTACGGCCGCGAATTTCTGGCGGCTGCTGCTGGCCACGGCCGTACTCGGAGCATGGACGGCGCTGGCCGGGCGCGGGCTGGGGGTGGCGTGGGGCTGGTTCTTGCTCGGGGGCGTGGCGGGCTTCGGGCTGGGCGGGCTGGCGATGTTCCACTCGTTGCCGCGCGCCGGCTCCAACCTTTCAACACTCACGGTGCAGTGCGGCTCGGTGGCGGTTGCCCTTGTCGGCGAATGGCTGTTGCTGGGCACCGCGCCCAGCGGGCACCAGTTGGTGTGCATCGGGGCGATACTCGCGGGTGTGCTGCTGGGGTTGGCGCCGGGCGGGCTGCCGCAGTTCGAGCCGCGGCAGTTGCGTATCGGGGCCGCGCTGGCGGCGTTGTCCGCCTGCGGGCAGGGCGCGGGGCAGGTGTTCAGTCGCAAGGCCTTTGCGGTGGCGCTCGGCTTGGCTGCGCCCGTGGACCCGGTTACGGCCGCCTTCGAGCGCGGTGTGGCTGGCCTGCTGGTGGCGGCGCTGGCCTTGGGGGCGGTGTGGGCGTGGCGGCGACGGCGGAGCGCGCGAGCCGGCGCCGGCATGGGCGCTACCTGTCACAAAGGTTTGGTTGGCTCTGCTCCATCGCACGCCGGGTCGCCGACTCTGCCCTACGGTTCACCTACGCCCTCCGCCTTCCGCCTTCAGCCTTCCGCCTTTTCCCCCGCTTGGCACTGGGTGGGGCTCAACGCCCTCACCGGGCCGGTGCTTGGCGTGGTCTGCCTGCAATGGGCGCTGCGCTCGACTCCCGCCGGGGTGGTGCAGTCGGTGGTGGCGCTGGCGCCGCTGCTCACTGCGGCGCTGGCCTGGCGGATGGGCGAGGCGGTGCCGCGCTGGAGGTATTTCGTCGGCGCTGGGCTGGCGGTGGCGGCCACGGTGGCGTTGTTTTGGCCTCGGATCGCCGGGTGGCTGGGCGCGCTGCGGTAGTGCCGCCAGTGTTCCAAGGAATGAGCGATTTTGGGCGGGAATGGAATCGACCGGCGCGGAGCGAGCTCTAGGGTTGGCCAGAATTCCCTGAACCCGATGACCCCAACTCTCTCTCCGGTGAGTCCGCCGCCCGCGGCCGTAAAAATCCTCAAGAACCCGTTATTCTGGGTCCCCACGCTGTATCTGGCGATGGGTATCCCGTTTAACGTGATCAACAGCACCGCCTCAACGATGTTCAAGTCGCTCGGGGTGAGCGACGGGCAGAATACGGTGGCGCTGGGCAGTGTGATCATTGCCTGGTCGCTCAAGCCGCTCTGGGCCGCCTTCCTGGACATGTACCGCACGAAGAAATTCTTCGTGCTCTCGATGGAGCTGCTCATGCCTCTGCTCTTTGTGGGCATCGCGATGTCGCTGCCGCTCCCCGGGTTTTTCCAGATCGCCATCGCCCTGCTCTGGGTCGCCGCCTTTGCCTCGTCCACGCAGGACATTTGCGCCGACGGCATCTACCTCACCGCACTCGACAAGAAGGCACAGGCCAACTACGCCGGCGTGCAGGGCGTATTCTGGAATCTGGGTAAAGTGCTCGCCACGGGCGCGCTCATCAGCGGGATGCAATTGCTCGCCGATGCCCATAGCTGGTCCGCGCAGAAGATGTGGAGTGGAGTATGGATTGTGACCGCCATCGTGATGGCCCTTCTCGCCATCTATCATTTCTTCTTCCTGCCCACGGGCAGCATCGCCCACCGCCCACACAGCACCAAGCAGGTGCTTGAGGATTTTGTCGGATCGGCGACCACCTTCTTCCACAAGCGGGCGTTTTGGGGGATGATCGCTTTTGTTTTCCTCTACCGCCTTGGCGAGGGTCTGCTCATGGTCGAGGGCAAACTCTTCATCCAGTCGGGCATCGACAGCGGTGGCCTGGGCCTGAATGCCGGGCAGGTGGCCAACATCGACGCGCTCTACGGCACCGTCGCGAACATCGCCGGCGGTATCCTCGGTGGCCTGTTCTTGGGGAAGATTGGCCTCAGAAAGGCCCTCCCCTTCCTCGGGCTCTGCCTGAATATCCCGCACTTCACCTTTGTCATTCTCAGCCATTATGGTGCCGCGAAACACGGACTCGATTACGGCACAATTGCGGCGCTGGTGAGCATCGAAAAGTTCGGCTACGGCTTCGGTTTCATTGGCAACATGGTCTATATGATGCAGCAGATCGCCCCGGGGCGCTGCACGATGACCCACTACGCCTTCGCCACCGCGCTGATGAACTTCGTGCTCGCACCCACGACCATGGCCTCGGGGCCGCTCGCCGAATGGCTGGGCTTCTCGACCTTCTTTATCGTGGTCATGTTCGCCTCGGTGCCCAGCGTGTGGGTGGCCTATAGAGCCCCGTTCCCCCTGGACGGCGACGACCATAAAGGAGCGTCTGAGGACGCGGCGAAGGGGATTATAGTCACGGCCGACGATGCGACCCGCCTGAGTGCGGCCGAGCAACAGGTGCAGCGCACCGCCGGCCGGGCCTCGATGTATGCGATGCTCAACGTTCTTACCCTGCTGATCATCGACGCCAAAATCCTAGGCAACCTGCAGGGCAAGACGGTGGGCACTGGCCAGATCGAACTTGCTCTCCTTCTCGCCGCTGCTGCGCTGAAGGTCTTCCTTTCGCTGCAAACCTTCAAGATCGCAGCCCAAGCCGACGACGAGAGCGCTGCCTGCCCCGGCAATGCCTATCGCGCCAACGCCCGCGGGGCCAAGATCGCTACATGGATCTGCGGAGTCATCACGCTGGGCATTCTGGCCTTCGGCGCCCGGATGGCGTTCTGAACTCACAGTACTTGAGAATTGGGACCGGCGAGCCTTCGGGCCGCCGGTCCTTTTTTTCAGGCGAGGGAGGATGCCGCCATGTCGAGGCGGTTGCCTTGGCCGATCGCCTCGATTGGGGCAGCGAGTTTGCCCGCGATGAACTGGGGCGGCGGAGACGGACGGGGAACCAGCGCTAGCGCACGGCGTCGGGCCGGGCGCCGGGCTTGCGTCGTGCTGAGCGGCCCCTTGTGCTTGCCTGCTTATGTTCGCGCTCTGCATTCCCGCCGGCGATTTCGCCGGATACATCTTCGACTGCGACGGCACGCTGATCGACTCGATGCCCATTCACTACCGCGCCTGGGATGCGGCCATGCGGCGCAACGGCCTGCGCGAGACGCTCAGCGAGGAGCTCTTCTATTCGCTGGGCGGGGTGCCCACTCGGCAGGTGGCGGAGCGGATCGCGCAACACTATGGGCTCACCATCGATACAGAGGTGGTGTTCCACCAGAAGGAGGAGCTGTTTGTGAAGCTGCTGGTCGATGTGGCTTTGATCGACCCGGTGGTGGCTTTCGCGCGACGCGCCGTGGCCGAGGGCAAACCGGTTTCGGTGGCCTCGGGCGGGCCTCGAGTGGTGGTGCAGCGCTCGCTTGAGCTCGCCGGGCTGGCGCATTTGTTCCCGATTGTGGTGACGGCCGACGATGTGGTGCACGGCAAGCCGTCGCCCGACATGTTTCTGCTCGCCGCCCAGCGCATGGGCGTGCCGCCGGGGCGGTGCCTGGTGTTTGAGGACGCCGAGCCCGGTCACCGCGCTGCGGAGGCTGCCGGTATGCCGTCGGTGCATGTGCCCAGTCGTGGCCCGCGGCCGGTGTGAGACCACGCCTCTATTACCTGCGGTTGCGCTCCTGCCCCAGCTCGACCAAGGGAGTTGAGCGTTGGTATCCGGGCGATGTGCGGCGCGGCCATGGGCGGCCCGGGTTATGGGGCGAGGCTCGATTCGCTTAGGCTCTGCTGGGGGGGCGGAGCCGCCAGGTGCCTACTCCAGCGGCAACGAAGCGACGTAGAGGTCTTCAACCCTCTTGCGCGCCCACGGCGTGCGGCGCAGGAACTTCAGGCTGGAGGTGATGCTCGGGTCGAACATGAAACAGCGGATCGGCACCCACCCGGCCAGCTTTGCCCAGCCATGCTGCTCGACGAGCCGTTCAAGTATCGTTTCGAGGGTGACGCCGTGCAGCGGGTCGTTGGAGCGGTTGGCGGGCGTTGTCATGGGAAGATGAACCTGAGTTCGACGAGGGAAACCGGCCGCACTCAGGGTGGCCGGAACCAATCAGAATGGAAAAGAGTCGGGTTTGATGCGCGGTCCGAAATAAGCCGGGCTCCCAGCCGGAGGCAAGCGATCCACTTTCGAGCCCGGCGGCGTAGGCAGCTATTTAGGACGGCAGCGCTGTCGCCGAGCCTTGGAGGCCGGCTAGATAGTCCTCTAGTCCGGCGGCCATCGACACCTGCGGTGAGTAGGCGAGGTCGCGGCGGGCGGCCTCGATGGAGAACCAGTGGTCGGTGGCGAGTTCCTTGGCGGCGAAGCGAGTCATCGGCGGCTCGCCGCGCAGGGGCAACAGGGTCCAGAGCGCTTCGCAAATTGCTCCGGCTGTGGCGGCTCTGCGCAGAGAGAGGCGGCGGTGTATCGGTTTCTCCCCGAGGCGAACGAGCAGGTTGTTGATCCATGGCCAGAGGGCCACGGGGTCTCCGTTTGTGATGAAATAGCCGCGACCCGCGGCGGAGGCATCGGCGGTGGCGAGTGCGCGCTCGGCCAGCAGGTGGGCGGCTACGACGTTGTCGATGTGGGTGAGGTCCACGCGGTTCTCTCCGTCGCCCACGATGCGCAGCCGCCCGGAGCGGGCGAGGGCGAGGATGCGCGGCACCAGGTGGTGGTCGCCGGGGCCCCACACCAGGTGGGGGCGCAGGGAGACGGTTCGCATGCCCTGCGAGTTGGCCGCAGCCACGAGGCGCTCGGCCTCAGCTTTGGAGGTAGGATACGCACACGGCGCGGCCGTGCACAGAGGCGCGGATTCGTCGATCCCTCGCAGGTTGCCGCCGGAATAGACGACGCTTGGCGAACTCGTGTAGACAAACCGCTCCACTCCCGCCTCGCGTGCGGCGGCCAGCAGCGCCGCTGTGCCCTCGATGTTCACACGCCGGAACTCCTTCTCCGGCCCCCACACGCCCACTCGAGCGGCGACGTGGAAGACCGTGGTCGCCCCGGTACAGGCACGGCGCATCGCCGCTTCGTCGTTCAGATCTCCAAGCACGACCTCGACTCCGAGCGCTGCGAGCCCTGGCAACGGGCGTCGTGCGTAGGCGCGCACGCGCCGGCCTTCACGCAGGAGGCGTTCGGTGATTTTGCCTCCTACGAAACCGCTGGCCCCGGTCAGCAGCGCGAGTGGGGAGTCTTTCATCTGTGTGTTGGAGACTGCGGCAAAGGCCAATGGCCCAGCGCCGTGTTCACGAACTTATTTCGCCGAGGGCCGCTGTAGAGCGACAGCAAGTGGTTCTCATTGTATCGAGAGCGTTCAGGTGGGTTCCTCCGGGTTGGGGAGGGGCGGCTCAGCGCTTGTCGAGCTCCAGGCCGGGGCGGCTGGCGAGGGTACGGGTGAGCTGGAGACGGTGAATCTTGGCGTTGTGGCGCACGTCCACTGGGAAGCGGTCGACGAAGTAGAAGATCCGGATCACGTCGGTGTGCGGGTGGGCGGCGCCGAGCTCGCGTAGTTCCCGGCCCAGAGCGCGCTGCGCGGCTGCGCCCCTGGGTCGGCTGCCGGGATGACATTCCACGGCGAGGGCGGCCACCTGTTTGCCGCGAGGGCCGAAGCCGATCAGCGCGGTGCGGGCGACTCGGGCGTGCTGGTTGAAGATGGGCTCCACGCAGTCGGGGTAGAGCGAGCCGTGAGGAGTCTCGACCCTCTCTGCCACTCGGCCGCAAAACCAGAGCCGGCCGTCGGCGTCGATGTATCCGGCATCGCCCATGCGGTGCCACACCGCTGCGCCGGCGGGGGCTGAAGGCTGAAGGTTGAAGGCGGAGGCCGGAAGAGGGAAGGAGGGCGGAAGGTCGGGCGGTTCCGGCGCGGCATCCGCCAGGGGCTCGAAAATCTTGGCGCGGGCGGTGGCGCTGGGGAGCAGATCGTAGGCGGTGGTGACAACGGGGCCGCGCACGATGATCTCGCCGGTCTGGCCGAGGGGGAGTTCGTGTGCTTGGTCGAGAGTGGCGATAGGGCTGTCGGTGATTGCGATCACTCGTACTTCCATCTCGGCGACATGGCGGCCCACACAGGTGCCGCGGCCGCGCAGGGTGAGCTGTGCTGAACCGGCGGGTGCTGAGCTGGGTGTTTTGGGTTCCGGTGCCGGCGAACCTGCTCGGGGGGCAGGGACTTTCCCGGTCACCAGTTTCCGGACTCCTGGCTCGGTTGCCCGCTCGCCGGCCTCGGGTTTCCCGAGCACCTCGTCCGCCGAGACGCTCGAAACCGGCAGGGCTTCCGTGGCGCCGTAGGGCGAGTGCAGCGCGGCTCCGGGGAAGACTTGGCGCATGAGCGCAAAGAGCGCGGGCGGCACGGGTGCGCCAGCCATCAGGATACGCTTTACCCCGGGCAGGGTGAGGCCGCGGTCGGCGCAGTGGCGGGCGATTTTCGCCCAGATGACGGGCGAGCCGAAGCTGTTGGTGATCTTGTTCTGGCGAATCGCCTGCACCAGGTGGGCGGGGTTGGCGGCGGCGGGGCGCGAAGGGTCGAGCTGTGGCACCACGGTGGTCATACCGAGTGCGGGGTTGAAGAGCGCGAATACAGGCAGCACCGCCAGGTCCACCTCGCCCGGGGCGATGCCGTAGGTGGCGCGCACGAGCCGCACCTGTGCCTCGAACATCCCGTGCTCGTAGCACACGCCCTTGGGAGCGCCTGTGGAGCCGGAGGTGAAGAGGATGGCGGCGAGGTCGTCGGCTTGGGTGGGGGCGGCGGGGAACTCCGGCACCGGCCCGCGGGCGAGCCGGTGGGCGGGATTGCCGCTCACCCAGATGCGGCGGCGTACGGAGTGAAAGGAGGTTCGGAAAAGCCACGACGCCACCTGGGCGCGTGCGATTCCGAGGAGCACCCGAGGCTGGGTGCGCAGCACGCACTCCAGGAGGTGTTTGCGGCCCATGCCCGGATCGATCACGATGGGCGGCGCGCCGAGTTTGAAGAGTGCGAATACGGCGGCGATCAGCGGGAGTCCCGGCCGCACGAGGACGAGAACGCGATCCCCTCGCTGCACGCCGGCGCGGGTGAGGCGCCAGGCCCAGGCGTCGGCCTCGGCGGCGAGCTCGGCGAAGGAGAGCTCGGCGTAGGGGATGGTGCCGTAGCGCGCAGTGCCGGTGGGGATGCGCAATGCCGGTGCGGAGGGCTGTTGCGCAGCCATGGCCCAGAGGTGGCGGGCTATGTTGACGGACTCGGCTTCGGGCATTGGGCGATCAAACCGGGGCGCGCCCGGGCGGGTCAACGAAAAGGGCTGTGGGGCGCGGTGCGGAGATGGCCAGCCGCGGTTTGGGGGACCGACGTCGAACGGCCGTCACTTGCGCAGTGGAGGCAGTTCGTGGTTACCGCTGGTCTGGGGCCAGCGGGAAGAGGGGCTGGGGTCGCGCGGTTGCGTTGGGTCCTTCGTTTTCCCGCTGGCTCGGCGGGGGCGTTGCAGCAAGGGTCGGCGGCCATGTCCGACGAGCCAGCGCCGGGTCCTACACCCGAACCAACACCCGAGACTGCCACACCGCATCGCCGCCGGCAGCGCTACGCGGGCAAGAATCCGCGCCGCTTCGAGGACAAATACAAGGAGCACGATCCCGCCCGCTACGCGGAAACCGTGGCCAAGGTCATCGCCTCCGGCAAGACCGTGGCCGGTACCCACCGGCCCATTATGGTGGAGGAAATCCTCGAGGTGCTCGCCCCGGTGCCGGGCGAGGTGGCCGTCGACTGCACCCTTGGATACGGCGGCCACAGCCGTGAGCTTCTCCCCCGGCTCCTGCCCGGCGGGCGCCTGCTCGGACTCGACGCCGACCCGGTCGAGCTTCCGAAAACCGAGGCACGCCTGCGCGCCCTCGGGCACGGCCCGGAGGTATTCACTGCGCATCGCAGCAACTTCGCCGGCCTGCCCAAGGTGCTCGCCGCCGCTGGCCTGACCGGTGTCGACGTGATCCTGGCCGACCTCGGCGTATCCTCGATGCAGATCGACGATCCGGCGCGCGGCTTCTCGGTGAAACTCGCCGGCCCGCTCGACATGCGCATGAACCCGCAGCGCGGAGCGTCCGCTTCGGCCCTGCTAGCCGGAATCGCGCCCGCTGCGCTTGAGCAACTGCTCACCGACAACGCGGACGAGCCCCGGGCCGCCACCCTCGCGCCGTTGCTTGCGGGGAGGAGTTTCGCCACCACCACCGCGCTTGCCGATGCCATACGCGCAGCGCTGCCGCAGCGTCTGGACAAAGAGGATGCAGATCTGGCGGTGCGGCGGGTGTTCCAGGCGCTGCGCATCGCGGTGAACGACGAGTTCTCCGCGCTCGACACCTTTCTGCGCAACCTGCCCGGCTGTCTCCGGGCCGGCGGGCGGGTTGCCGTATTGACGTTTCACTCTGGCGAGGACCGGCGGGTGAAGAAGGCGTTCGCCGCCGGGCTGCGCGACGGGCTCTACGCTGCGATTTCCGAGGAGGTTATCCGGCCCACACCGGCGGAGTGCGGCTCCAACCCGCGCGCCACCCCCACCAAGTTGCGCTGGGCGCGACGGGGGTAGGTCCGGTCTCCGACCGGCATCGGTGGGCCAGAGCGGTGATCGAGTATTTGCGCGAGGGCTCAGCGGTCCAGTCGGAGACTGGACCTACTAGCCGGCGTTCTGCTCCGCGCTGAACTTTGTGGTTGGCCCTGGAGGCGGGCGGCGGGAGTTTGTTCGGCACGTGAGGATCAATAAATATCTGGCCGCTTGCGGGCTCGGCTCTCGCCGGGCCGTGGAGGATCTCGTGGTCACCGGCCGCGTGAAGGTCGATGGCGAGCGCATCGAAAGCCTTTCGGTCCAGGTGACCGACGACTCGGAGGTGGAGGTAGACGGCAAGCGCGTGCTTTCCAGCGAGGGCGTGCGCGTTGTGCTCCTACACAAGCCGGTCAACGTAATGACCACCCGCGACGATCCCGAGGGGCGCGCCACGATCTATCATCTGGTGCCAGCCTCCTTTCGCCGGCTGGTCTATGCCGGGCGGCTCGACTACGCCTCGCGCGGGCTGGTGATTCTCACCGACGACGGCGAGCTGCTGTATCGGCTCACTCATCCGCGCTGGGACCATCCGAAGCGCTACATCGTGGAACTCGACGCCGCGCTTTCTTCCCCGGATCTCGCGCGTATCCGCGAGGGCCGTATAGAGCTTGTCGGCGAGCTGCCGCTCAAGCCGGTGGCGGTGGAACAGCGGGGGCGCACTCTGATGATGGAGCTGCGCGAGGGGCGCAACCGCCAGATCCGCCGGATGATGGATGCGCTGGGGCGCACGGTGGTGGATCTGTGCCGGGTGGGCGTTGGGCAGTGGACGCTCGACGGCCTGGGGTCCGCCGAGTGGCGGGAGCTGGGCGCTGCCGAGATCGATCCGATGCGCGTGGCCTTGGGGCTGGCGCCGCGCGGCGAAGCGCCAGTCGCGCCGGTGGCGCCTCTGCAGAGGCCGGTGGCTCCGCAGTCGGCGCCGGTGGCTCCGCGGCCGGCGCCGGTGCGGCAGCCGACGATACGGCGGGACTCGAGGCCGCCGATGCCTCCCCGGGAAACGCGGGCGCCGCGGGGACCGAGGTACTGATGATGGGCAGCGAGCCCTCTTACCCCTCGCGGTGTATCTCGGGCTTGGCGTCGCGCATCATGAGTTCGCGGACGGCTAGGCGCGGATCCTTGTCGGCGTAGAGGCTGGCGTAGACTTCGTCGATGATGGGGGAGGCGGTGCCGGCCCGGCGGGCGAGTTGGTAGGCGCCGCTGGCAGTGGTCACGCCCTCGGCTACCACCATGCCCATTTCCTTCTGGATCTCGGCGAGCTTGCGGCCCTTGCCCAACTCCTCGCCCACATGGCGGTTGCGGCTGTGCTTGCTGGTGCAGGTGACGATGAGATCGCCGATACCGCTGAGGCCGGAAAAGGTTTCTGGGCGGCCGCCGAGCGCCTCGCCCAAGCGGGCCATCTCCACGATGCCGCGGGTCATGAGGGCGGCCTTGGTGTTGTCGCCCATGCCCATGCCGTCGAGGATACCGGCAGCGAGGGCCAGGACGTTCTTCAACGAGCCGCCGAGCTCGGCGCCCACGACGTCGTCGGAGGTGTAGACGCGCAGGTATTCGTTCATGAAAGCCTGCTGCACGGCGGTGGCGGCCTGCGGGTCGCGGGAGGCTGTCATCACAGCGGTGGGTACGCGGCGTGCGACCTCCTCGGCGTGGCTGGGACCGGAAAGGATGGCGTAGCGGACGTCGCCGAGGATCTCGGACACGAGCTCGCTCATGCGCTTGCAGGAGCCGCTCTCGATGCCCTTGGCTACGTTGACGTAGATGAGGCCGGCCGGGCGCGGCACGGCGGCGAGTTTGCTCAGAAGGCCGCGCATGTATTGGCTGGGGGAGGCCAGCACGACGATATCGGCGGCGGCGCAGGCGAGGGCGAGGTCGGGCTCGAAGCGCAGGGCGGCCGGGAGCTCCACTCCCTTGAGGAAACGCTCGTTGCGGCGGGTGCGCTCCATCTCGGCGAGGTAGTCGGGGAAGGGTCCCCAGAGGCTCACCACATGTTTGTTCTCACACAGGACCATGGCCAGGGCCGTGCCCCAACCGCCATCGCTCAGCACGCTGATGTTCATTTTTAGGAGGAAGAGAGGGGCGGGTAGCGTTGAGGGAGCCGGAAGGTGCGGTGTGGTGACGGGCTGCAATCTGGCTGGGTGCGTCGGGGCGGTTCAACGGAAAAAGGCTGAAGCGAATCCGCCTGAACCCGACGGTTGGTCACAAACATCGGCGCGGGACAGCGGGCGTACGCAGAGTGTACCGATTCGCGGGGCAACTCGGCTTCGTGTTTACCCGGTTCGGAGGTGCGAGGCGGCGGGGTGCCCGCGCCCTTCCGGCTGCTCGACGCTGATGCTGAGCAGGCGCGGGGAGCGCAGCGCTGCTACCTCGCAGCGGCGGCGCAGCCCGCGCTTGCACGCCGGAGGGGGGCCAGTGAAGGTGGCGGCGTTTTGCCACCGCCCTCATCACCGCCTGTATCCGTTCGCGACCCGCTATGGGACACCTCCCGCTGGCTGCCCACCACCCGCGACGAGCTCGACGCTCGCGGTTGGGACGAGGTGGATGTGATTTTGGTGACGGGCGACGCCTATGTGGACCATCCGTCGTTTGGCGCGGCGGTGGTGGGCCGCATCATCGAGCGCGAGGGGCTGAGGGTGGCCATTCTGCCCCAACCCAACTGGCGCGACGACCTGCGCGACTTCAAGAAGCTCGGACGCCCGCGCCTGTTCTTCGGGGTGACCGCCGGCTGCATGGACTCGATGGTCAATCGCTACACGGCCGGCCGGCGGCTTCGCTCGGACGACGCCTACACGCCCGACGGCGCTCCGGGGTTCCGTCCCGACTATGCGGTGACAACCTACACCCGCATCCTCAAACAACTCTATCCCGATGTGCCGGTGATGATCGGCGGCATCGAGGCGAGCCTGCGGCGGGTTTCCCATTTCGACTATTGGTCGGATACGATCAGGCCTACGGTGTTGGCGGAGAGCGGCGCAGACCTGCTGGTGTATGGGATGGGCGAGTTGCCGCTGGTGGAGTTGCTGCGACTGCTGGGGCGCGGGGTGCCATTCGCGTCGCTCAAGACCATCGCGCAGACGGCGGTGCTGCTGGCGCCCGAGGCGCCGTTGCCCAAGAACGCCAACTGGGAGGACTTCACCCTGCACTCGCACGAGGAGTGCCTGCGCGACCGCACGCTCTACGCGGCGAACTTCCGTGACATAGAAACGGAGTCGAACCGGGTGAAGGCGCGCCGGTTGTTGCAGCCGGTGGGCGGGGGCATGCTGGTGGTGAACCCGCCGTATCCGACGATGACGGAGGCGCAGATCGACGGGAGCTTCGGGCTGCCGTTTACGCGGCTGCCGCATCCGCGCTACCGCAAGCGCGGACCGATCCCGGCGTATGAGATGATTCGGCACTCGATCAACCTGCACCGCGGTTGCTTCGGCGGGTGCAGCTTCTGCACGATCTCGGCGCACCAGGGCAAGTTCGTCGCCAGCCGCAGCAAGGAGAGCATCCTGCGCGAGGTGGCGGCGGTGAAGGCGATGCCCGATTTCCACGGCACCATCACCGACCTGGGCGGACCCTCGGCGAACATGTACCGCATGAAGGGCAAGGAGCAGTGGATCTGCGACGAGTGTATCCGCCCCAGCTGCATGTGGCCGCAGATGTGCGGCAACCTCGATACCGACCACACCGCGCTGCTCGATGTATACAAGGCGGTGCGGGAGACGCCGGGCATAAAGCACGCCTTCGTGACCAGCGGGCTGCGCTACGACCTTTTCCTGCATGAGACCAAGGATGCGGCGGTGGCGCGCAGCCATGCGCGCTACCTCGACGAACTGGTGGGCCACCACGTATCCGGGCGGCTGAAGGTGGCGCCCGAGCACACCTCGGACGCGGTGCTCAAGGTGATGCGCAAGCCGAGCTTCTCCTTGTTTCGCGAGTTCAAGCAACGCTTCGAGGCGGCCGAGCAGAAGGCGGGCAACGAGCAGCTCCAGCTCATCCCGTATTTCATCAGCTCGCACCCGGGCTCTACGCCCGCGGACATGGCCGACCTCGCGGTGCAGACCAAGGAGCTGGGCTTCAAGCTGGAGCAGGTGCAGGACTTCACGCCCACGCCGATGACGGTGGCCACCGAGATCTACGCTACGGGAGTGCACCCGTACGACGGCAAGCCTGTGCCGGTGGCACGGACACGGGAGGAGAAGGAGGCGCAGCGCAGCTTCTTCTTCTGGTACAAGCCGGAGCTGCGGGAGGCCGTGCGCGGCTCGCTGCGGCAGTTTGGGCTGGAGCGTTTTATCAAGGCGTTGCTGGGCGACGGGCCGGGGGCGGCAGCGCCGGTGGCTACGTCGGGTCCGGGTCGCGGATACGCGCCTGCGCCAGGGAAGATGCCGCAGCCGGCGAAGGGCCTGCGCCCGGAGCAGGGCAAAGGTGGCGCCCCGGGGCAGAATCAAAGTCACCGGCAGGGGCGCGGCCGGCGGCCGTGATGGCTCTTTCGATGCGCCGGTGAAACCGCCCGCCGCCCCGGAGTGCCGGCATGGCACCGGAGCGGGAGGGGCCGCTCGCCACTGTGCCGGCCGCAGAAGATTTCCGGCGCCGGCGCAGCGGATGACTCCGCCGGTTCAATACTGCTTGATCCGGGCGATGAAAGGAGCGGGGCCGCCAGCCATGTAGCCAAGCTTGCCGATGTTGCCACCGGAACTATTGAGCACGATCACGGTGGGGTAACCGTCAATACCGTACTTGTCGCCGAGTTCCCGGTTCTGCCGCTTGAGCTGAGCGGATTGCGGTATGCCCTGGGGGAAATCGAGTTTCACGAGCACTAGGTTCTGCCGGGCATAGGCGCGGAAATCGGAAGTGCTGAGGACTTCTGCATCGAGACGTTTGCACCAGCCGCACCAGTCGGACCCGGTGAAGAAGAGGAGGATCTTCCGGTCGGTGCCGCGGGCGCCGGCGAGAGCGGACGCGTAGTCGGTGGTCCACTGGCCGGTCGTACCCACCCCGCCGGACTTCGTATTGGAAGAGCTGGAAGCGCCCGGGAGGGCGTTGGGGTCCTTGAGATCCACCACCTTGCCGTCCTCCAGGCGGATCACCGCATCGGAATAGGTGAGGATGGTGATGTTACCGCGGGAGAGGGTGTTGTCGGGCTGGCCCTTTCCAGCGATAACGGTCTCAAGGGAGTCGCCGAAATTGACGGCGCCTACGGCAATGAGGGAGAGCAAGGACAGGGCGGCCAGAAGCAGTTTTCGCATGGGATGGATGGTTGGCGGACTATGGTGGGCGGGATTGAAAAGGCCAGCACAGGAGTCGCTGAAAACCGGATAGCGGCGCCCTCCGGCCGGAATCACGCAGCTGGCGGCGTCGCTCGGATCTGTAGTACACTGGTGGAGTGGTGCCGGTATCGGAGAGGCCAAAGGCGGAAGGCGGAGGACGGCCGAACCCGGAAATCAGGAATCGCGCTGGTCGAGATGGTTTGGGCTTCGCCGTGAAGCACGCAGGTAAGTCGCGCCGTGTGCGCTCGTTCCGATCTGAAAGCGGGCGATGGCCGAGCGCGGGGGCCTCGGGCTGCCCGTGGCGGCTTCCGGGATTTCATTGGCCAGGGATTTCTGCGACTTTGGCCCCTCTGCCGTGTTTTCGTCGTGAACGAGTCACCATCCAATTCACCCGCCGGAATGAGCGACCACGCCGCTTTCACTACCTTTATGCGCAGCTATCAGGACATGGTTTACACCACTGCGGTCCGACTCCTCGGCAATCCCGCCCAGGCCGAGGATATCTCGCAGGAGGTGTTCCTGAAGGCGTACCAGCATTTTGAAGATCTTCAGAGCGGAGTGGGCGCGGGCGGCTGGCTCAAGACCGTCACCACAAACCTCAGCCTCAACCACCTGCAACGTTACCGGAGGCGCTGGCGCTTCTTTTCCGAACTGCTGCACCGCGATGCCGGCGCCGAGGGCGACGCGCCGCCGGTGGACTTCCCGGCGCCGGATGACTTCTTCCGAGACTTCGATGCCGCCGAACGGAGCGAATGGGTACAGGAGGCGCTGGCGAGACTGCCCGACAAGCAGCGCGTGCCCCTGGTGCTCTACCATTTCGACGAGCTCTCCTACGAGGAGATCGCTGCGCGGCTGGGGGTATCGCTGTCCAAGGTGAAGACAGACATCATGCGCGCCCGCCAAGCCCTCGCCCTGCATCTCTCCCGCCCGGCCGGCGACCGTCGCCAACAGACCGGCTGAAGCTCTCGGCAACTTTCCCCGTCATGCCCAACCACGACCCCCATCAATCACTCGAAGCCTTCGTGCAGCGCGCGCTCCGCGAGTTGCCGGCTCAGCGCGCCCCGGCGGCGCTTGAGGCGCGAGTGCTCGCCGCGCTGCGCTCCCGGCAACGCCTGCCGTGGTGGCAGGCCGGCTGGCGGGCCTGGCCGGTGGTGCCGCAGGTAGCGGTGCTGGCCGCCGCTGGGGCTGCGACGCTGGCGGTGGCCTGGGGCTTCTTTGAGGGTGCCCATGCAGCGGAGACGTTTTCCTTGACCACTTGGATCGGTTCGCACGCCCCGTGGCTGGCAACGCTCGGCTCAGCCGCCGCCACCCTGCTTGAGGCATGCGCACTCTGTGCCCGCAAACTACAACCCGTTCTGCTCGGTCTCGCGGTCTTGATGACCGGAGCCTACGCGGCGCTGATCGCCCTCGGCTCCGGGATCTACCGCAGCCTCACCCTCAAGCGTTGAAATCTTTCCCGTCATGAAACTTCGATTCACACAGATCTTCTGCTCGTCCGGTCCAGATGCGTGGGGCGGCGGCGCGTGCTTGCACGCGGTTCCCGGCACTGGGGGTGTGCAGGCACGCGCCTGCGTCGCCAAGGCGCTCGAGTGGCGCAGGCCTCACGCTTGGCTGGCGGCACTTTCGCTGGCGCTCGCGCTTGTCGCCCCGCTGCGGGCGCAAGAGGCGGCACCGGCCGATCAGGACAAGGCGCCCGCTGCGGCCGTGGTTGCACCGGTGCCCCAAAGCGGTCCGGTCAAGGACCCGGTACCTACGGATACGCAGAAGCAGGGTACGGCGGAGGCGGCTCCCGCTCCGGTGGCCCCGGGCCCACCAGCTTCAGCCGTAGTGCTTGAGGCGCCGACGCCCTCGGTCGCACCTGAACTTCAAAGCGGTGCGGCCACGAGGCCTGACCCTGCGGGGAACAAGGGGGCGGATACACCTGCGCCGCACTGGATTGAGCGTGGCTCGGTGGAGATCTTCGGCAGCGACGTGGTCATCCGCGAGAACGAGCGGGCCAGCAAGGTGGTCGCCATCGGTGGGGACGTCGAAATTCGGGGACGCGTGGATGGCGAAGTGGTCGCCATCGGCGGCGATGTGACCATCGCCGGGCCCGTCGGTAAGGCGGTGGCGATCGGCGGGGATGTGGCGATGAGAGGGCGCGTGGACCACGAAGTCGTTGCCCTCGGCGGTGATGTGACCATCGACGGGCCCGTCGGCAAAGTGGTTGCTGTGTTGGGCGATGTGACACTTGGGCCGAAGGCGAGCGTGGCGGGCGAGGCTGTCTCGGCTGGTGGACACGTGCGCAACCCGGACCATGCGCCGGTCGGGGGCAAGACGGTGGAAACCGGCGGGGTTTGGCCCAAGCTGGCGCCGGTGTTTTCCTGGGTGTGTGATGCCGGACTCCATGCACGGCCACTTACCCCCCATGTCGCCTGGCCATGGTACGTGTTCGGCGCGGGCGTGCTGTTCTTCCTGGGACTGGCGGCGATCTTCGGGCGCGGCGTCAACGCCTGTGCTCGAGTTCTGGAGGAGATCCCCGGCTCCACCCTGGGCACAGCCGTCGTCCTGGTGGCGCTGTTGCCGCTGTTGTTGCTGCTGCTGGTCTGTACGGTGGTCGGAATTCTGTTTGTCCCTTTCCTGGGGCTGGTGGTGCTGCTCGCTGTCGCCTTCGGCAAAGCGGCGATGCTGGCGTTTCTCGGCCGCAGCCTGCTGCGGGCTTGCGGTGCCGCAGCGGCGCTGGAGAGGGCGTGGCTTACGGTGCTGGTGGGAGCGGTCTTGCTGGGCTTGCTCTACTGCCTGCCGGTGGTGGGGCTGCTGGTGTGGGCCCTCACGACTTGGGTAGGCTTCGGAATGGTGGTGGCGGCGATTGCTGCGAATCGCCGGGCCGCGAGGTCCAGCGCTGAGGCGCGGAGGCAGGCGGCGAGCGCGGCGGTTTCGCGCTCTGCGCCATGGATGTCCTTGGGTCAGATGCCAGCGGCGCCGGCGGCGGTTGCCCAAGAGCCCACGTTGGACGCCAGCGGGCCGGCATCACCAGTGGCCGAGGTGGAAGCGGCGGCAGGCGTCGGCCAACCGGCCTCTGTGCCCCCGGTGATACCGCCGGCGCTGCCATTGCCCGCCCTCGGGCTTTCACTGGATGAGACTACGCTGCCGCGCGCGGACTTCGGGCAGCGCCTCGGCGCGATCCTCATCGACATCGTGCTGGTGGCGGTGGCTTCGGGCGTATCTGTGATCTTTGCCTTCCTGCCCTTCCCGTTGGTATTCGGAGGCTACGTGTTCGGCTTCTGGTTATGGAGAGGCACCACCGTGGGCGGCATCGTCTTCAATCTGAAGGTGGTGAGGCTCGACGGACGTGCTATGGATCCGGCTACGGCGCTGGTGCGCACGCTGGTGGCGTTTCTGTCGGTATTTGCCATGGGCCTGGGCTTCCTCTGGTGCCTGTGGGACCCCGAGTGCCAGACGTGGCACGACAAGGTGGCCGGCACGGTGGTTGTGCGGGTGCCGAAGTCGGCGCCGCTGGTGTGAGCGCGGTGCGGCCCGCCGTGCCCCCTTTCGGATTGTCGAGTGACTGGTTCGAAGGCGGGCAGGCGGTCTCCGCTGTAGGGATTCAACTGCCCTCACTTGGCGGATATCCTGCCGCCCGCCCCGAAGGCTTGTGGTGCAGGTACGCTGGCGGAGGTACGCCGGCTGGCGGATGGAATCCATATTCCCGATGCATTTCCGGCCGGCCGGTTTCCGGATTGTGCACGCGGCAGGGGAATTGTCGTTGCCGGTGAGGGGCCTTCGCTGGTCCGCTCCCTCTCCGTGAACCGCGCGCCCACCACCAGATTTCTCGCCGCCATCGACCTCGACGGCACGCTCTTCGGACCGGATAGCCGCATCGATCCGGCCAATTACGCGGCGCTCGAACGCCTGGCCCAGCACGGCTTCGCCATCGCGTTGGCCTCGGGCCGGCATCCGCGCAACATGGCCGACATCGCTGCTGCACTGCCCATGGTGTGCGCGCTTGTCTCCTGCCAGGGCTGTGAGGTGTCCGATCCGGACCGCCAGCAGATCTTGTCCCAGACGTTCATGCAGCGCGATGCCGTGGCGGAGACAATGGCTGCCGGCCTGCACCACGGGTTTGGAGTGATCGCCTATTCCGAACACGGCGAACTTACCCCCGTCGAGAGCCCTGAGGTGGCGCTCTACCGCAAGGTGGTCCACACCGAGGTGGTGCTACTCGAGGCGGCTGCGCTGGCCCGCGAGCGGGTATTCAAGGTGATGTGGATAGGGGATGGGGAGCGGCTCGACTCCTTCCTCGCCGCCGGTGGCCACCAGGGCTGCAACCCGGCATCCGCCGATTCGGTACGCTCGCACCGCATCGTCTTCGAGTATGTGCCGCGCGGGGTCTCGAAGGCCTCCGGCACCGCAGCCCTTGCCCACCGGCTCGGGCTGGAGGCGACGCAAGTGGCCGCCTTCGGCGATGCCGACAACGACTTGGCGCTGTTCAACTGGGCCGGGTTCTCCGTGGCGATGCCTCACGCGCGGGCCGGCGTGCGTGCCCAGGCCTCGGTGACGGCAACGGCCGGCCCCGCGGAGTCGGCCTTCGCTCGCGGGGTGGACCTTCTCCTCGGCAGCCCTTGGTTCACCTCCGCCCGATGACCTTAGTTGATATGCTTGGGCTTGCCGCGGCCACGTTGACCACCGGTTCGTTTATTCCGCAAATCGCCCGCCTCTGGCGCACCAAGGATGCCTCGGGCATTTCGCTGGTAACCTTTGCCGCCTTCTCGGTGGGCATCGTGCTCTGGCTGGCCTACGGCCTCCTGCTGCGCGCCTGGCCAATCGTCGTAGCCAACGTACTCACGCTCTGCCTGACCGTGGCGATCGTCATGCTCACGCTCCGCTACCGCCGGCCAGGGAAAGGCTGAAGGCTGAAACGGGAAGGCTGAATCGCTTCGCGCTTCAGCTACGGGGCGCTGAGGGGAGGAGAACTGCGAGCAAGCAATAACACCGCTTTGGCCTCGGACTCTGCCCGAACTCCGGTGTTGGTCGTAGATGCGCTTGCACGCGATCTGCGCCCTGAATCGCGTGCAAGCACTCTCCTACGACGGAATTGTTGCGGCTGAGGCGTTGCCGGGTGGAGCACTCTGCACTGGCCTCGCTTTGCCGTTGCCAACACTTAGCGCTGCGGCTGTTGTGCCGCGCGTTCCCGCAGTCCGGCTCGCCCCCTTGGCCGGCTTTTGTCCAACCTGCAGCCTTAGAAATTATGAAACTGCCTACGGTTAGTTTGCCGGGACTGGCGCGAGCCTTGATCTTGGCCTTTGCATCGCCCGTGCTGTTGTCGGTCTACCTCTATTCTCAGGCTGCAGCGCGGCCTTCGTCTGTGGAAATGGGGAAGAACGTCGAGGTCGATCCGGAACTGGTGATACTGGAGAAGTTCGAGGTGGTTGGCTCGCGCATCAAGCGCATCGACGCCGAGACGGTGAGCCCGGTGGTGCAGATCCACGGGGGCGAACTCAAATCCACCGGCTTTGTGAGTATTTCGGACGCCCTGCGGTCGTACTCGTTCAATAGCGGGCAAGCTGTCACGACCACCGACGCCGGTTCGAACTTCGCCCCCGGCGTGAGCACGATGAATTTGCGCGGATTGGGCAATAATCAGACGCTGGTGCTCATCAATGGCCGGCGTGCCGCCCCCTACTCTGCGCCCGCCTTCGACGGGTTTCAGACGGTATTCGACCTCAATAGCATCCCGGACGCCGCGATCGATAGCGTAGAGATTCTCAAGGACGGCGGCTCTGCGATTTATGGTTCGGATGCCGTCGCTGGGGTGGTGAATTTCAAGATGAAGCGGGATTTCCAGGGGGGCATCGCCAAGGTGAAGGTTGGAAACTATTTCGACACTGGTGGCCTGCTTAAACAGGGCACGCTCACCTATGGTGTGGTCAAGGGCAAGACCAGCGTGCTGACGGTCGTTGACTGGCAACAGAGCGACCCGGTATTTGCCCGGGATTTGGGTTATACCGGCGACGCCAATAAAGAGGCCGATGCAGGAAAGACTCACCCCCGCTATCGAGGCACTGGTTGGGACAGGGTGGATGTGCCGAACCCCGACGTGCCGAAGTTCAAATCGGAGGCCGAGTATGTGTCGTTTGTTTCGCAAGGCTACGGGCTTAGCATCGACCCGGTGGCTGATTCGCGTGCGGGTTGGGCCTGGTTCGACCAGCGTTCTTCGCGTGGCTACCCCGGCTATGTTGTTACCAGCGACGGCAACTGGAATACTTACGACAGCCCGACCAGCCAGCCTACGCTTGATGCAGTCTCCACCGGTCCCGGCTACAACCCGTACAACTACCAAGTGGTTAGCGGGCTCTTCCCCAAGGAGGAGCGACTATCCTTGTTCTCGACGATACGGCACGAATTTTCCGCGAAGCTATATATGTTCGCCGATGTGTCCTTTTCCAGAGTGAAGACCGAGGTCCATTCGGCCCCAACGCCAGTAGATCTTGAGAACGAATACCTGATTGCGGACAACGACGGCTCCGCCCGCCTCACCGATGCCGTGAACTTGATGATCCCGGCGGACAATCCGTATAATCCCTTCGGCGAGGATTTGTTCAGTGGAAGGTGTCGGTTGGTGGAAATGGGCAACCGCATCAGCGACATCTCTTCCGATACTCCGCGTGTCGTCTTGGGCCTGGGGGGCGCCTTGGCCGGGCTCGATAAATGGACCTGGGAAACGGCGGCTCTCTATTCACGCAACCGGGTAAACAACATGTCCAAGGGCGTTGTGACCGATGATTGCATGCAAAAGGCGTTGTTGGGGCTCACTCGCGACACGGCGGGCAGCTTGGCGTGGAACCCCGCGACGCCTGTGGGGGAACGCGTCTATTTCAACTGGTTCGGGCCTAGTGACCCGGGTTTCGTGAACTTTCTTACGACCGAAAATCCAAACCGGTCCGAGCTGGAATACCTGAGTTTCGATTTCAACACCAGCGGGACCGTCTGCGACTTGCCTGCCGGCCCGGTTGGGCTGTCGGTAGGGGCTGAGCATCGACAGGAAAATTTCTTAAACGAGTGCACGGCGCTCAACGCCACTGCTAATATTGTGTCGGGCTCTGAGGGCACCAGCAGCAAGGGTGACCGCAGCGTGACTTCGGTATACGGGGAGTTGAATGTGCCTGTGGTCAAGCGGGTAGAGATGCAATTGGCCGGGCGCTTCGAGAAATACAGCGACGAGGGATTTGGCCAAAGCGTGCGCCCCAAGGTCGGGTTGAAATTTCGTCCTACCGACTGGTTGCTATTGCGTGCCTCGTTCAGCAAATCGTTCAAGGCGCCGGACCTCGCCTACCTTTACACCTCCAGCAAAACCACGTTCACTGGTTCTTCGGTCTGGGATCCCCTGACGCAGACACAGCTCCGCGAGATGAAGATTGTCACCGTGGGGAATCCCGGTCTGAAGCCCGAGCTTACTGACAGTTGGTACGCAGGCGTGGTGATCGAGCCCAAGGGGGCCCTCAAGAACCTGCAGGTTTCGGTGGATGGATTCCGCTACGCTCAGCAGAACATCCTCCAGCAGCCCAGTTATTATATGGGCTATTCGAACTTCCTTACCGAAGCAGCGCGGCCCTCTTCGCCTTATTATGGGCGGGTATTTCGCGACACCCCGGCGCCGGGCGAACTCTACGGGCCGTTGCTGTATATTCGCGACGACTTCGCGAACCTGTCAAATGGGGTGACTCAGGGCGTGGATTTTGCCGCCAACTACCACTGGGCCACAGCGTCGCTTGGCGATATAATGCTGGGTGCCACGGCGACTTGGTACGACAAAGTGGAAGTGGATGGCGAGGAGTATGTGGGCTCGCAGCTCAATGCCCGTTGGAATGCGACCGCTTCATTGGGTTGGCGGCGCGGCAATTGGGAGGCCAATTGCTATGGAGTGTTCAAGGGCGGGCGCACCGGCAGGATCGACTTGGGCACGGTGTTTGGGGCAAGCGACTTCGCTAGCGATGCCGACTATGTGGAGCAGCCGGACGACTTCTTTGTGGAGTACGACATTCGGCCTCAATTCACCCTGAATAGCTCGGTGTCCTACAAGGGATTCAAGAAGCTCACGGTCACGGTGGGGGTGAATAATTTATTGAATAGCCGGCCCCCGCTCGACCCGCAGGAGGCGACGGGCACGACGGCGGGAGTGAATGATCCCCAGCCGGCGTTCTGGTATTTGAGTTTGGAGCGGGAATTCTGAACTCGGCCCGGAGCCCAACGCTCATACAAAGGCCCGGTCTCGCGACCGGGCCTTTGTGTTAATTGAAGGATCTTTGGCCTGGCGGAGCGGGGAGCCGCTCCGCTACGAGGTACGGCGGCTTGGCCGTGACCGTGCAATTGAGACGTTTCCCCATTCTATCGTGCGCAAGTGCCTGTCAGTCGTAGGAGGGTGCTTGCATGCGATCTGCGCTCTGGATCGCGTGCAACCACGCTCCTACGACGGAATGGTTACGCCTCAGAACAGCGCGTTGGCGGCGATGCCCACGGCGCTGATCGGGCCCTGGTCGCTCATACCGTCGAGGGCGCGGTCGGCTTTCTTGATCACACCTTGCGCGTCCTTGTAGAGCGTGTCGTCGCTGAGCAGCTTGCCGAGTGTGCCTTGGCCGCTGTTGAGCTTGGTGGAGAGGTCTCGGAAGTTGGAGACGGTGAGGCGCAGGTTCTCGGCGGTTGCATCGTCGTAGAGCAAGGCGCCTATGGCCCCCTTGCCGGATTTCACTTGGGCAACGATGCCGCTGGTATCCGCTACGAAGGTCCGGGCCTCGCCCGCTGCGGTGCGGATTTCGGCCAGGGCGGCGATGAGCTGGTCGTGCGCGGTGGGGTCGTTGATGAGCTTGCCGATGGTGCCCTTGCCGCTGCGGATCTCGGTGGTGATCGTCTGCAGGTTGTCGACGGTCTGGGTGAGGTTGGCGCTGTTGTCGGTGACCAGCTTGTCTAGTTTCTGGAACAGCCCGCCCTCGCCGTTGGCCGAGCCGGTGACTTTGCTGATACCGGAGATGGCGCCTTTGATGTCGCCGGTGAGGTCTCCGAGGTCGGCCATGAGGGTGTTGATGTCCGCGCTCTCCTTGGTGCGTAGCTGGCCGCCGGCTTCGACGGTGCCCGCGGCGGGGGTGCCGAAATCCAGCGAGATATAGCCGCCGCCAAGCATGCCGGCCATCGCGATGGAGGCGGTGGCGTCCTTGGCGATGAGGGACTTCTCGTCGATGAGCAGCACGGCTTCGGCGCGGCGGTCGGCCAGGCGGGTGGACTCCACGGAGCCGATCTTCACGCCGGCTTGGCGCACGTCGTCGCCGGGTTTGAGCTCCTTGAGCGTGGCGAAACTGGCGGTTACGCTGTATCCCTTCTTATGGGAGAGCGAGCCGCCGTTGAGCGCTTCGTAGGTGATCCAGAGCAGCGCTACGCCGATGAGGAAGAAGAGGCCTACGCGGGCCGACATTTGGGCGTTGTTCATGAGGAAACCTCCAATTGCTTGAAACGAGGATTTTGCAGATCGATTTTCGGATTGAGAAAGTCTTGGACGGCCGGATTGGGCAGCGTGCGCAGCTCAGCGGGCGTGGTCACGCAGACCAGTTTTCCCTTCATCAGGATGGCCACGCGGTCGGCGATGGTGAGGGCTAGGTCGCGGTCGTGGGTGACGACGATGGTGGTAACCGCGATGTGCTGGCGCAACGTGGCAATGATCTCGGCGATGGTGGCCGACATCGTGGGGTCGAGCTCCGAGGTGGGCTCGTCGAAGAGGATGAGCTGGGGCTCCATCACCAAGGCGCGGGCGATGGCCACGCGTTTCTTCATACCGCCGGAGAGCTCGGAGGGGAACTTGTGCGCGGCCCCTTCCAGCGAAAGGATCTTGAGCGCACGCATCACTCGCTCGCGGATCTCCTGACCGGGACAAAGGCGGTGCTCAAGCAGGTAGAGCGAGAGATTGTCGTAGACGGTGAGGGAGTTGAAGAGCGCGCCGGCCTGGAAGACCAGGGCGAGGGCGAAGCGGTCTCGGGTATCGGGGTCGGCTGGGTCCTGCTCATTGATACGGGCGGTGCCGGAGGTGGGCAGGTCGAGGCCGGCGATCTGGCGCAGCAGCACGCTCTTGCCCGAGCCGCTGGGGCCCATGATCGCGAAGATCTCTCCGGGCTTCACGGAGAGGTTGATATCGGAGAGGACGCGCTGGGAGCCGAAGGTCTTGGCTAGGCCCGTGACCTCGATGGAGACCGGCTGGCGGTCGGAGCTTCTCGCTATGTGGTGGGTGGTGGTTTTCATCGGGCTCAGGCGAGGACTTTGGTGATGAAGTAATCCAGAACCAGGATGAGGATGAGCGAGAGCACGACCGAGCGGGTTACCGCAGCGCCGATCTCGCGCGGGCCGCCGGTGGTGCGCAGCCCGGTGTTGCAGGCGGTGAGGATGATCACAAAGCCGAAGATCTCGCCCTTGAGCAGGCCGTGGGTGAGGTCGGTCGGGGTGAGAAAACTCTGGAGACTGCGGAAGTAGATCTCGGGGGCGATGTTGATGATCTGCACGTAGTGGCAGACCACCGCTCCGCCCAGCCAGCCCACCACGATGCCCACCATGGTGAGCAAGGGCATGAAGAGCAGCACGGCGAGCAGGCGCGGGAGCACCAGGAAGCGCTCGGGCGGGATGTTCATCGTCACCAGCGCATCCACCTCCTGGTACACCTTCATCGAGGCCAGCTCGGCTGTGATCGCCGAACCCACGCGGCCGGCCAGCATGATGGCCACCATCACCGGGCCGAGTTCGCGGGTGAGCGACTCGCCCACGATGGTGCCGATGTAGCCCTGCATGCTCATCCCCGCCATCGTGATGCCGGTTTGCAGGGCGAGCACGGCGCCGATGAAGAAGCTGAGGATGACCACGATTGGCAGCGTGGTGTAGCTGCCCAGGTAGGCCTGCTCGACCACGCGCTTGAGGATACGCGGGGCGGTGGGCAGCGAGGCGAAGGCGCGGTAGGCGAGAAGCACACCGCTGCCGATGCCGTCGCAGGTGTCGTGGAATATGCGTTTCATGGTTGGCCGGCGGCTGAGGCCGGGGCGGGAACGGTTGCAGGAAAAGGGCCGGACTCGGGGCCGGGGGCCGGAGGCGTAGTGGGGGCAGCGGGGCGGGCGAAGAGCGCCGGGAACAGGGAGAAACGGGTACGGCCCTCGGCGCGTGTGAGGCGGCACAGCGGGCCGAGGTCGAGCTGCCAGTTGGCCGCCTTGCGCCGGTAGGTCACGCAGTCGAAGAGCAACGAAGTCGCCACCGCCTCGGGCGAGCGACGGTCGAAGCGGTAGAGCGAGAAGAGCGGAGACCAGAGCGTGCGCACCTGGGCGTCGTGAGGGTAGAAGACCTCGAACGGGCTGAGCACCTGCAACTGGCGGCGACCTGCGCCGTTGTCCCACGCGCTGAAGAGGGGCCAGAGGTGGGTTTTGGAGGCGTGCTGGGCGCCTGGGCGCAGCGGGTCGCGCTGATCGAGGTTCCAATAGAAGAAATACAGAAGCTGGGTCTTGCGCTGCGCGAGGCCGGCGTCGGTCCAGTTCGCCTCGCGGTAGAGCGGCCAGAGTACCCAGGTCTTGGTATCGCCTGCGGGCTTGGCGGAGTGCGTGTAGAACGGGGCCCAGCGGTCGGTGAGCCGGCCGTCGGCGCCATGGCCCTGCACGAAGAGTGGCCAGAGGTAGCGCGTCTCGTCGTAGGCGGCGGGCGCGGTGGCGTGGGTGCGTCCGAAGAAAAGCAGATAGCTGTCGTCGTTGACGGTGGGCGAGTGGCGCCCGGAGTAGAGGGGGAACAGGGCGCGGGTGCGCTCGCTGCCGTCCTCGAGCTTGCGGTCGCGCTGAAGCCACAGGGGCCAGAGTACAAACCGGGAAGTGGATGCAGCGTCGCCAGATTTCTCGCGTTCTCCGTAGAGCGGCCACAGGGCGAAGCCGGATTCACCGCCGCCGTGGATTTCCCGCACGAAGGGCCAGAGCCAGTCGGTCTCCACCCTCTCGCCCTTCTGCCAGCGGCTGTAGAGCGGGAAGAGAGTGAAATCGATACGGTCGTCGCCGAAGCGGTGCTTGATTGTTCCGTGCAGCGGCAGGAGTGCCTGGTAGCTGGTTGCGGGGTCGCCGGTCTGGCGCGAGAAGTAGAAGGGCCACAGGTCGAAGGCCTGCCACTTGTCTTCGGGGGCGGGGGAGGCTCCGGCGGCGGCCGGCTCGGAGCGGCGGTCGGAGTTGACCAGCGAAAAGAAACTCCAGCGGGCGTCGCCGCCGCGAGCCTCGCGGAAGAAGAGGGGAAACAGGATGTAGTCCTGAGTGCGATCGGTGCCCGTGAACTCGCGGTGGAGGTAAAGCGGGCGCAGGCCGGTTTCGTGGCGGTCGGGCAGCCGGGTGTCGAAGAACAGGGGACCCAGGGCGTTGGTGCGCGTGGAGGTGCCGTCGCTCGATTCCTGGGTTGTGCGAAATGGCCACAGATTCTCGTCGGACGCCCGCAGCCATGCGGGCGCCGCGAGGCAAAGCAAGGCCACCAGCCACCTTTGTCCGGGCAGTTTCATCGAGCGCAATAGAGTTTGTAGGACCGCGGCCCATGAAACGGTTCCGGGGTCGGGCCGGAACCGGCAGAGCCTGTCGGTTTGGTAGTTGGCTAACGATGCTCTGCGCAGGATGCAATCGCGATGTGGGCGCTTGTGCAGCCGGGGCGGGAGGGTTTGGCTGGGGCATGCGCATCACCGGAGGCAATGCCCGCGGAATTCCACTACGCGTGCCGAAAGGCGACGCGACTCGCCCCGCCATGGACCGGCTGCGCCAGTCCGTGTTCTCCAGCCTGGGGCCGCGTGCGGTCGGTGTTCGGTTTGTGGATCTTTTTGCAGGCAGCGGTTCCTATGGGCTGGAGGCGTGGAGCCGCGGGGCGGAGTGCGGCACGTTTGTCGAGCAGGGCCGAGAGGCGCTGGACTGTCTGCGGGTCAATCTCGCCGCTGTCGCGAAAAGCCTGCAGGTCGATGCTGCTGCCTGTGTGGTGACGAAAGCTGATGCGCTCACCTGGGCGCCGGCCGATGGCGCGCGTGCCGGGCTCGTGTTTGCCGATCCTCCGTACGCGATGATTCAGGCTCAGCCGGGGCGGTTCTTTGAGCAGTTCGACCGGTTGCTGGTGGCCGGTGGCGATGGGTTGGTTGTATTCGAGATGCCGGGTGAGTTGCAGTTGTCCCAGCCCGGCTGGGAACTCATCAAGCGCCTCGGAGGCGGCCCGCGCGAGGCCTCGGCGTGTTTTTACCGGAGAGTGGCGGCGGCGTGAGCCGGAGTGATGGAACCGGCCTTTGCCGCTAATCTTGGCCCGTCCCATTAAAGGTTCCTCGCGCCGGAGGCACCAGCGCCGATGCATACCTTCGCTGCCCCCACACCAGCACCTTCGATCCCTACCCAGAAGGGACAGGTCGGAAATTTTAGACATCAGCACCATAGTGACCAAATTGGGGCGTTATGAGGCTGGGGCGTATCAAGGTTTCGCCTGAGGAGGGGCCGGCAGCCTACCACTGCATGACTCGGGTGGTGGCGGGGGAGCGCCTCATCGACGACCCGGCAAAAGAAATCCTGCGACGCCAGCTATGGCTGGTGGCCGAATACTGCGGAGTCGAAATCCTCACCTACGCGATCCTCAGCAACCACTTCCACATCCTGGTGCGGGTGCCTCAGAAGACCACGCCTTCGGATACGGAGTTGCTGCGGCGCTACCGGCTGCTCCACCCCAAGCCGACCAAGTACCAGCAGGCTCGTATCGAGGTGATCGAGGCGCAGTTGGTGGCCGGCGGCCCCGAGGGCGAGGCTTGGCGGCGTCGCCAGTTGGCGCTCATGGGCGATGTCTCCAACTTCATGAAGCTCTTGAAGCAGCGTTTCGCCATCTGGTTCAACAGGGCCCACGGCCGCTACGGCACGCTCTTTGCCGAGCGCTTTAAGTCCGTATTGGTGGAGTGCTCCGGCAACGCCTTGCGCACCATGGCCTTCTACATCGACCTCAACCCCGTGCGCGCCGGCTTGGTGGCAGATCCCAAGGACTACCGATTCTGCGGCTACGGCGAGTCCGTCGCCGGCAATGCCACCGCCCGAGCAGGACTTTGCCAGGTGCATGGCGGGAGGTGGCAACAAGCCCATGCCGCGCATCGTATTGGACTGTTTGGCACCGGTTCGGCTCCGCGTCTTGCCGGCCCCACCATTGCCCCGGCCGCCTTCCAAAAGGTATTGGGGCAAAAAGGCCAACTGCCCCTCTCTACGGTGCTGCGTTGCCGGGTACGATACTTCACCGACTCGGCCGTGCTTGGTTCGCAGGCCTTTGTCGCCCTGCATCTGGCCGCATATTGGCGCCGTTACGGGGGGCGTGAGCGCAGCGCCCCGCGTCCGCTTCTGCCCGTAACAGATTGGGGCGGACTCACCGTCCTGCGCGCACTGCGCCAAAGCCCCTTCGGGTAGGTGGTAAAAGGTGAACTCCAATCTTCCGGTATGGCTTCCGTTGCTTGGGGTCGGATTAGGGACGGGGGGCGGATTAGGGTCGGGTAAAGATTGGCAAGTGGCAGTGCCTCGAACGGCACGCCTCCTTCTAGATGCCTACGCACTCCGGTTCGTCGCGAGCCATGCCTCCTCAATCCAGCAGTTGCTGGGTGGCGAGGGCAGGGAAGCACTTCGGGGCCGGCGGCGGGCGGGGCTCGAGGAATCGCCCATGAGGAGGGGCCCGCTCACCCGAGTACGATCTTTTCCAGTTGTACGACGCAGTCCTCCAGACGGTTGGCTTCTTCGTTGAGCGAAAAGGCAGAGGCGGCAGTCTGCTCCGCAGCGGCCGCAGTGGCGTGGGTGATCTCACCGACCTTCGTGGCGGCTCCATCGATCTCTCCTACTGCTGTCGTCTGTTGCTGGACGTGCGCCTCAATGTCGGTGATGCAATTCGATACCTCCCCTGTGCTGCTCAGCACCCGGCCAAGTGAATCACTGGCCCGCTTGGCGGCTACGGTGCCGGCGCTGATACATTTGTTGGAATGCTCGGTGAGTTGTTCGGTGCTGTTGGCAGCGGCCGCTGAGCGTTGGGCGAGGGTGCGTACCTCTTCGGCCACGATGGCGAATCCAGCCCCCGCCTCGCCCGCACGTGCTGCTTCGATGGCGGCGTTGAGGGCGAGGATGTTGGTCTGGAATGCGATCTCATTGATCGTCCGCAAAATCTTTTTTGTTTCCACGCTATTGGTGGTGATCTGCTCAATTGAAGTGCCCATCTCTCCCATAATCGCGTTGGATTCAGCCACTATAGATGAGGTGTTACTGATTGCCGCAGTGGCCTTCTGGGCTGTGCTGCTTGTAGCATCGGCCATCGAGCGGATCTGGCCTATCATCGTTAGCGTTGCGTCGACGCTGGCCGCCTGGGACGTGGAACTATGGGCCAAGCTCTCGCTGGCCTCGGTGATCTGCCGCGCAGCTGCATACACCCGCGCGGCACCGTCGGCGATCTCGCGGGTTACCGACGCGATCATGCGGGAGATGGTGGTTCCGAACCAGAGGGTGAATCCGATCGAGAGGCTGATCGCCATTATGGTAATTATGGCTGTGACGTTACGCTTGAACGACAACTCGGTGATTTTGGCCGCAGTATAGTTCATGATGTCGTCGCGAAGCCCACCCAAGATCTTGGCCAAGTCTGCAACTCGCCCTTCGCCCTTTAGGCTAAGCTCCTTCGCCAGTTCCCGATGGGGACTGAAGTCGTGAAAGGTCGGGTTATTGGCGGCCAAAAACGTGTTTACTTTCTCGTCGATCCAACGGCCGCGCTCGTCGTTGTAGAGTGCATCAACTTGCGCAACGATTTCGCGTGGCGCGATATTGGAGAAGTGCTTTCGCAGGACCGTGCTCTCCCTGTAACAGGCTTCGTAGCGGGCCAACGGTGTCCGGGCGCACTCATAGGTAGCTATCTAGCCGTAGCTTAAACAGCGGCAGTGCCTCTTCCCAGGGGGTTGATCGAGCAATTAGGTTGCGCACCACTCTGATGAACTGGCAGGTCAGGGTTTGCAGATG
>CAJCBL010000185.1 GCA_903960515.1 uncultured Verrucomicrobiota bacterium | reverse complement strand
TGGGCCTGCGCAAAGGCCCGAGCTTCACCGCTCACGCAGACCAACGAGCCAAAAAAGAGGCCGCCGTGATGGCGGATTCTAATTGTCGTCAGTGGCGGGTTCTAATTGTCGCGCGGGGGCCTTCAGCCTTCCCCTCCCTGCCCCACCGGAATCGCGAGCAAGCTCGCTCCTACATCCCTCCGATTTCAGCCTTCAGTGTTCCGCCTTCAGCCTTCCATTTATTCACCCTTCCTCTTCCTCCGCCCCACAAAAAAACAGCCACGCGCTCGCGTGGCTGTTCTCTCAATCATCCGCCTGTTCCGAGGGCGAAAACCCTCGGCCACAGGGGTGGGGTTAAAGAGGCGGGACTGCCCACCCTCGCTCAATTAGGGTCCGGTGTAATAGATATCGGGGGTTGTCGGTCCCGCATCATACGCGGTTTTGCTGATGTCGCGCAAACTTAGGCAGCGCACCGTGTTCGCTAGTGGTGTGCCCGGCGGATAGTTGCCCGCCCTAAAGAATTCATGATACCCCCAGGCCAAATTGGGACCATTGAACCAATACTGAAACTTGCCATTGTCGTAGTAGTACCCTTTGGCGACCTCGCTCTCGAAGAGCAACACCAGAGAACCTCGATAGGCATATAGCTTGGCGGACGAATCGGACTGCCAATTTTGCAGGAAGCGCACGAAGTTGTGCACCCCCCCCGACCACACATCCTGATACCCGGGGCGAGTCGGAGTAATGCCTGCGACAATCGCAGTGGATATTTCGGTAAACGTGGAGGAGACCCCAGAGTCTCCACTACCAATATTGTATGCCTTGTATCGATGTCCACTAACTCCACTCAATTGGCTTGGATCACCCCCTGAACTATAATCGAGTATCTTCTGCGTCATCAACGGAAAGTCGTTGGTGCCATCGTGTGTGCTAGTCCTTGGGGTCGCGGCCAATACCGTCACCGCGTCGGCGGCGATCAAGGAGGAAAGCTCACGCCCTACGTCCGGTACAGTCGTGGTAGCTCCGGCTTGGTTGGTGTGTATTGTCCGGGTGCGCCCGGTAGACCAACTGGTAGGAATGGCAGGGCGGGTAGGATCGGGAGTATCGAGAGTATCGACAGAGGTGGCAGCTGTAACGGAATTCCTTCCGTCGGAGTTATAATTTCCCCATATATAAACCGGGCCATTGGTGGCGAGGGTGAAACCTACAGCCCCGCCCTTCAACACACTGGCCGTGCTCCCAGCCACCTGAGGCAGAAACCCGGTGGCTTCAGATGCCGTTCCCGACCCTCCGGCATTTCTCACCAGAACGGCGTAGCCCGGTGTCGTAGTACTCGCGCCCACAGCCGGTCGCACTTTGTCGGCATCCGCAGGGCCGGTGCCGGTTTCGGAGGTAGGAATGCGTGCCTTCACAGTAGAGTCACTCGCGGGAACGAGGGGGAACTGCACATACACTATTCCATTGAAGCGCTTTATGGGATCATAACCAAAAATGGCAGCGGTGCCCGGCTTCTGCCAAAGCACAGGGTCGTTGAGGACCTCGTTCAACTTCACCATGTCAATGATCAGGGTATGAAACGCCCCCTTCAAACCCTGGTTGACAGTGCCATTAGTGGCCTGCCCGTTGACAAAAGCCTCACGGCGGTCGAAAACTGGATAATACTTCGGATTCTGCGCGGGACTCGTGTTGACATTCGCTGAAGCAAAAATCCCGGGCACAGCCGGGACCGGAGCCGGCACCGCAGCCATAGAGTCGCCCCGCCCCAAATTCAACTTGCTCTGAAAATTGTGCATCTGCGCCGCAGTGTTCGTCGATTGCACGCGGATCTCCTCCGCAGAAGTCTTTCCTACTTTCGGTGTATAATCCAACACTTTAGTAAAGGCACCTCCCGTACCATAATTCCCACCACCATCGTCATTATAGGGTATGGTAACAATCGCCCTGAGCAGCGCAATGCGCAACTCCCGCTGGACTTTCGTCAGCGTAGTGTCAGTAGGCTCCGCAGCACCCAAATCCACCTCATCCACCGCGTCGGAGAACGGGTCGATGGTTCCGGCCACAACCGGAAGATGGGCGACGCGCTGGGGCAAATTCTGAGAGGAAAGAGGGTTCGTGTCGTCCATCGCCTTATACCACTTCAGCTTCCATTTCGGGGGGCGGCCCGCCGCAGTAGGGGCCACTACTTCGATCACAAAGCCGGCCAAAGCCGAGAACTTCTGGTCCTCCAATGCGTCGCTCGTCGGCTGACCCGTAGGGGTCTTGCGTCCTTCGCCGCTGGCGTTGCTGAGTTGGGGTTCAATCATGAAGTAGGCATTATTCCGCAGCCTCCCCTGTGGAATATTCGAAACCCATTGCTCCGGCACAAAATCTTTCATTCCGGGCAGGTTGTAGCTGGGCACAGCGTAACTAGCGTCCTGCACGTTCCCCCCCCAGGGATTGCTGCCCGCGAAGTTCGTAACTGTGCTATCGTTAGTCCCAGCAATTTCGCTTATATAGCTGTGGTTCACCATATTCTCCGTGCCACCACCCGACTTTGTGCAGATAACCGGCGCTACTTGTCCATTTCGCTCTGCGTTGGTCCCCCCCCATTTATACGGGGCTTGAGGAGCGGGGTTACCTGAAGCGACCCCCTTGTATTTAATAAACCGATAAATGTAGCCATGAGTGCTCAGCGTGGTGGTGAACGTAATGCTCCTAGAGTAATCCCACGCGTTACTGCTCCAGCCCGTAATATAAGCATCGAAGTTGCTATAGGTCGACTCGAGGCTCAACTTTGCGCCGGCGTGGAACTCAATATCCATATTACCAAAGACATTGAAGTCAAAGTAGGAACCGGATGCGATCCGCACTTCTTGGGCAACATAGGATGTGACCTCGCGCCCCGCCGCCGGGTCCCGCGCAGTCGCCTTGGCAAATACCTCCATAGTTCGCACTCGCCTTTTTTGGCCTCTTTCTGTGGTCCCAATATTGACAGGGTCCCAGTAGTCCAGGGTCACAGCACTCTCATTTCCATAGGCGTCGAGCCTTTTACTCGAAAGCCCAGAACTTTTGAACTCCAACGAGTCGGAAAGGATGCGGCGGTTCACGTCTGTACCCGAAGGCGCCAATAGGCCCCTGTAGGGGTCCAAGCTAAATTCACTCAACATATTGGGGTTGGTGCCTGCTCCGAAATACGAGGTCGTTTGGGCAATCCGGTCCACCTCCCCTAGTGCCAGCGCAGCCACGCCATCGGCGGCGTTGCGTGCCTCGTTATGGAGGACAGCCCGCTGGCTGATGCGATTCTGCCCCACCAAGGCCGAGAGGTAGCTGCCGACCAGCAGCAAGATGATCGCAGATAAAATAATGACACTCACCAGCGCCCCGCCGCGCTTGGCAGGGATTTGCAGTGGGAGGGGTGGGAGCATTCGGGTTTTCATGGTTTTCGGGGCTGCTTGGCCTAGGTTGTCCGGGGCGTGATATTGAAGTAGAAAGCGTTGGTGAGTGTTCTCTCGTCGTTGGTGTTTACATCACCAGTGCCGCTGAAATGCTGTCCGCTGATGGTAATATTGCGTTCGGCGCTCATGTAAAACAAGCGGGGGATGGTTGCTGCAATGCCCCTGACGTCCGTAATATCGATGGCTTCAGGTTTGGACAACGCTCGGACCAGAGGGAAACTAGTTGAAACGGAAACTCTGCCGACCTCACTATCCCACGCGTATGATCCACTACTGTTTGCAGTAAGGATTTGCTCCACGGAAAGAGTGGAGGGAGCCGAGGCCAAATCGATCACCAACTTCCGCACCCGGCCGATCTTCTGAGTGGCGTAAATCGCCAAAGGCTGCAAATAATAGCCTTCGATCCTAATAATGCGATGAATGCGCTGAGTCGGCGGCTTGGGGAACTCAAAGTAGACAAAAACCGCAAAATCCCCCCCCGTGTTCAGCATGGTGTGATCGATCGGCTGCGGACTGTCAGGGTTTTCGACGCGGCGAATCTGGCGGTCCGGAAATTCCGCCGCCGAGGGTACGGCTGGATTGATCCCGTTGAAGTCGGCGGAGTTCGCCGTTTTATAAAGAATACACTGCCCCGACCGGGAGGCATGCGCCGAGAGTTCATCGGTGAACTTGCTGATTTCATATCCCAGATTCATCCGCTGGTTGGAGGCATTTAGGCCGCGGAGGGAAAAAATGAAAAAACTGAGAACCATCGCGATCAGTACAGTCCCCAGCGCCGCTGCGATGAGAACCTCCACAAGGGTAAACGCTCGGTTGGTATGGGCGGAGTTCATGTTCACGGAGTTGAGGTATAGGGTATAATGGTGCGAATTTCACGCATCATCCAAGTCGGTGGAACGCCGGGGTGATTACGTGTCGGGGGCTGCCAACGGTAGCGCAGTGCCACAGCGACATAGCGATGCAAACTGCTATTATCCACTCGCATGAGACTGACCTCCATAGGCATATATCGCGCAGGGCGAATCACCTGCCCTGTGGGCTTACGAGACTCAACATCAAGCAAAACCCCGAGGCCGGGCGAGGAAAGGTCGCTAGGGATCGACGGGGCTCCTACGGAGCTAAAATCTGTCGCGCTCGCAGCAAAGGGAATCGTTTTTTGCTCAATCCCGGCGAAATTGGCACCCGCAGTGCCGACTTTGGCGAAGCGCAACGGTAGCGAAGTCGCGTTAGTGTCCATAGTCAATCCAGGGGCCGACCTCGCCTGCTCGATGATACCTTGGGCTACAGTGCGGGCGATGGACTGGGCCACATTATCCTCCGCCATTTTGCGGGACTGGACGACTGCGGTGAGCGCGCCTCCCGCCAAGAGCATGAAGATGCCGAGGGCGACCATCACCTCCACCAAGGACATGCCCGCCCTCCGATTGCTGCGGGGGTGCAGGCGGGCTTGGCCTGGGTGGCGAAGGCCAGCCTCGTTGCCGTGGATGGCTGGGGTAAGAGAGGTACGGAGTGGCATGACGACTGGAGGTTGACCACACCCGGGGCGCAATGGAAGCCCGCAGGCAACTCATTAGCCACCATTGGAGCTAGGGCCTAAAGACTCTGGAAGCACAAAGAGCGGTGAATATTTCGCTAAAAACTCCCCGGTAAGGGACAGGTCGATTCCGGTTGAACCCCGGTAAGGGACAGGTCAAATCCAGATGTAATTCCGTTGTTGAGATCCCGGTAAGGGACAGGTCGATTCCGGGCTAGGGCAACCTACAGTTGAGCGGGCTGAGGCCATCAATTGTACCCGCAGTGGGTGGTCTAGAGGGCGGTCGCCTTGAGGGCTAGAGGTGCGTCCGCAATAAGGGACAGGTCAATTCTGATTGCGCGGGCCCAAGTGCGGGACTGGGCGAATCCGATTGTAGTCATCCTGTAGATTTCCGGCGCCAGCGTAAGGGCGCACTCAGGCTGTGAGCCCGCGCAAGCGATACGTAAGGGACAGGTTGAATCCGAGTTTGCTGGGAGAGGCGGGACACCTAGCTTGAGCGTCCGTATCGGTCAGGGTGGCGACACCCACAACGATCAGCGCAACCCAGCAATTCTCCCTCCCATGAGAACGGCGCGAATCAAGGTCCAGGCGCGGGACTCGGAAGCAGTCTACCACTGCATCACCCGCTCGGTGAACGGCGAGCACCTCTTCGACGACACAGCCAAAGAGGTACTGCGTCAGCAACTCTGGCAGGTGTCGCAGTTTTGCGGCATCCAGATCCTCACCTACGCGATCCTCTCCAACCACCTCCATGTGCTCCTGCGCGTGCCGAGATGGACCGCTCCCACCGACGCCGAACTACTGCGCCGCTACGCCATCCTCTACCCTAAGCCCACCCGCTTCCAGACCTTCACCCTCGCATCCGTCAAAGCACAACTGGCCTCCGACGGCCCCGAGGCCCAAAAGTGGCGCAGCGCCCAACTCGCACTCATGGGCGATGTATCCCAGTTCATGAAGCTGGTGAAACAACGCTTCACCATCTGGTTCAACCGCAGCCACAAACGCTTCGGCACGCTCTGGGCAGAACGCTTCAAGTCCCTGCTCCTCGAGCCCGAGCGCGATGCCCTCGAAACGGTAGCCGCCTACATCGACCTCAACAGTATCCGCGCCGGCCTGGCCACCGACCCCAAGGACTACCGATTCTGCGGATACGCCGAGGCCCTCGCCGGCAACCCCGCCGCGCGCACCGCCCTGCAATCCATCTTCGGCGGTTCCTGGTCCGACACCCAGGGCGCCTACCGCCAGACCCTCTACGGCGTGGCTGCCGACCCCCGAGAGCATGCCGCCTGCCTCGACCCCGAGGCGCTGGCCGAAGTGGTCGCCGCCCACGGACAACTCCCCCTGGCAACCATCCTGCGCTGCCGTATCCGGTATTTCAGCGACGGGGCCGCCCTCGGCTCGCGGTCCTTTGTGGCAACGCAACTCGCCGCCTATCGCAACCGCAGCGGCCGCCGCGGCCGTTGCCCGCGATCGCCGAATGGCACAGCGCACTCACCACCCTGCGCGGCCTGCGCCGCAATGCCATCGGCTGATACTGCCCGAGCGGCAAGGCGCGCGGGCTCCGGCAGGGCCGCTCCTACCCGGCAAACCGTATCCGCCACATGTGCGCCAATAGCCGCCCCCGACACCATCGAGGCGCCCAAGAGGAGGGTTTCAGTCGCGCGGGCGAAGCGCCACGCCGCAGCGATCCACCTCTGCCCGCGTTTCGAACGCCCAAAGCGCGCGTGAAGATGCGCGAAACTATGCATCAACCACCGCACTGAAACGGCAACCACACACACCACGGAACGCGCCGCCCCCGACCGTCGTACCGGGCGGCACACACGCGGCCCGCTCCAACCACCGACACGGGCGGACGTGTAAGCGGCGCGCCGCGATGCTTAAGGTGCCCGAAGCCCACCTTCGTAGGGGCCTCCATGCACCTCATCTGCGCCGGGGAGCGCACCACGCCTTCGCCCGCCGCGCGCCCCACCCGGAATCGCGAGCAAGCTCGCTCCTACGCTCGATCCGCTCCGCCCTCCGGAATCGCGAGCAAGCTCGCTCCTACACCCGAGCCTCTCCGCCTTAGCCCACCTTCCGTCGCAGGAGCGTGCTTGCACGGGATCCCCGCCGCACCGCCGCTCGCCAACCCATCGAGTAGCCGCTCCCTAATCACAGAAATCGCGAGCAAGCTCGCTCCTACACCCGAGCCGCGGCTGCCGTCGCAGGAGCGTGCTTGCACGCGATCCCCGTAGCATCGCCGCTCGACAACCCATCGCGTAGCCGCTCCCCAATCACCGGAATCGCGAGCAAGCTCGCTCCTACACTCGATCCGCTCCGCCCTCCGGAATCGCGAGCAAGCTCGCTCCTGCTCTCAATCCGCTCGACTCCCTCGCGCCCTCAGAGTTCGGAGCGGGCTTGCACTCGCCCGCGATAACGTAGTCACAGTCATTCTACCGCGCGGCTGGGCCCGGCTACGGGGTTGGCAGCGCGGCAATGACACCGGCCTGAGTGGCATACTCCGCAGGGGGGAGCGCTGTATAGCGCCAGCGAGACACCTCGATCATCATCGGCTCCAGCGGTACATCATGCTTCCCATTACCGCTATTTTCCGCCTGCAGATTGGTGTGCAGGCCCCAAAGGCGGGTGGGCGCACTATATACACGGGTGGCAAGCCACGGTTCGCAGGCCACTTCGCTCTCGAACATCGCCACCATCGAGCCGCGGATCGCGAGTCTTGCCGTGCCAATCGTCCAGTTCTCGGACATGCGGGGAAAATTGTGCACACCGCCACTGCTCTGGTAGCCGAGCGTCTCGTAGGCAAGCGGAGGACCGGGGGGAGCGGGGGGCACTGAATTCTCTAGCCCCCTCGGGTACAGAGCTGAAGTGGTCCGCACTATCCCCTGCAGAAGGCAGGAGGAAATTTCCGTGTCGGCACCGGGGAACTTGATCTGGCGCTGAGGCGCACCGGCATACGGTGCTGCGCCGTACAGCGTCCGAGCGCTCGAATAGGAACCCTCGGTAGGCATACGCCCGGCATATCGATTATCTGTGATACCGTCACAATAATTGCTCGAGCTCGGATCGATGGTCCTCCAACTGGAACTCCACGGGCTGCTCCAAACCGCATTGGCGCTGAGCGAGTCCGACCAGCCTGAGGTCTGGCCATACGCGGAACTATATACCGGCTGAGAGAGCACCGTAAGCGCATCGGCCATGATATTGCAGAGATACTCGTTCGTGGACTCCGGCTGCGTAGAACTGGTGGTGCTGATCGCGCCGTCCGCGTTGAGGTGGCCGAAGATGTAGGCGGCGTCGTTGGTGGCGATGCTGCATCCCGTCCGGCCCGTGGCACTAAGCGATGCGACCGGCCCGCGGCCGTTGAGAATACGTACCCCTGAGTCGATACGGCGAACCCCTGCGACCGTAGAACGATCCTCGGCGTCGACCGAATGGATATAGATGGCGATCCCGTCATACCAAGGGGCGCTGAAATGGGCTTGAGTGAGCGGCACCGGGGCTACGCCGACACCCGTGGCCTTGTAGATCTTGAACGGGTCCGAAACCGTCCGCCCTGCCCCATCCACCGGGAAAACGGTATAAACATAGGGAACTGCCGGCGTCCCCAACCCAGTTCTTGGCCCGAGTGCGACGGTGGCTGGTGTAGCGCTCGAATTGAGGACATTCTGCGCCCAATTGCCAGCATTGGGAACATCCGGGTTGTAGATGCGCGTGCTTGACGTAGAGCTGTATAATGTTCGCTCTACGGCCAACCGGAAGCGGATCATGTCGAAATCGATCTTCGAAATGGGTCGAGGCGCAAACGCCACTACATTGCGATGCGTCGCCGGAGTACCATAGCCATTGGAGCCATCCGCCCGCCGGAGATCAAAGAAATAGGCTTCCTTGAAGTCTGTCAGCGTGCGTGTTCCCGTCTCGTAAGCGGTGGTCAAAGGCCACCGATCAGTCGCGTGATTTGTGCCGGCGTTGGCAGTGACAGTCGCGTAAGTAAGCTGCGGGCTATAGCAGAGTTCTCCAGTTAAACCGGGGACACGCAGCACTTGGTTGGACCCGATGGCCGTAAGATTCGTAAACCGATTGGGCAGCGTGTTTACAATAGCAGAAAGATCCCCGTAGTTGGGCTGCCCTGGAAGCACGATTTCGGTCAAGGAGTTTGTGGTGGTCGTGCCGTTCATCGTAGGGGTGTTCAACCAGCATCGGTAGGAGTAACGTTTCATCGATACAGTGGTGCCATCGGGCTTGATGCCGTTTCGAACCTCCGGCGTTGGATTCACAATAATGTAGAGACCGGCGAAGCGTGAATACTTGGCCTGTACTACCCCCGGGGAGTCGGAAGCCGAGGCCGGCTCCACGGTGACGCGCGCCGCATTATGGCGCTCCGCAGTGGCATCGAGCACCCCCGGGGGTACGATAACCGGCACAGCATGGGCGCTCGTGCGCAGGTTACCGGCGAAATTGTTGGTCGAATAGGAACGGAATGCCTCGATGCTGGTCGGGGTTTCGGGGCCGGTGGCGTTGTTGCTCATCGTGTGATCGCTATAGAAACCAGAGCCGCTGCGCACGTTTGTCACAGTGCCCGTAGGATTTTGGAAATACAATGGGCCGGTACCACCGGGAGACGTGACCACATTCCCACTGCCTTCATTCATGTAAATGGCTCCCAATTTTGTGCCATTGGCAAAGAACCCACCGACCGCCGTCACCCGATCCTTGAACTGCAAGGTGTTGCTAAAGCCGAACTGGTTTCGCGCCGCCAAGAGGCCGTTTGTATGAACCGGGCCTTCGATGACCATGTCGGCGCCCGGGCCGAACTCCAAATGCATGTTGTAGAAGACCGCGAATTGGTAGAGGGGAATCTGCGCGGCGGAGAGTTCCTGCAGCGCGTAGGCCGTATAGGATCCAAGCAACGCATGGGAAAGCGTCGCCTTTCCGATCACCGGTACCATGCTGGTGATCACGCTCAGCCCACGATACGGATTGCTCGCATTGGCCGACAGGAGCGGATCGATATACGTAAGCGCAGTCGATGAGGTGAGGCCAGCATGCACTTCGACCACCCCGGCACCATACTCGGTTTTCAGGACGGAGGACGCCGGAGGAAGATAGATCGGGTTCGCCCCGGTGTATTGAATTGGGCTGGAACTGCGGAGGCGATAGAGTTTGGTGGAGATCTGGGCCGCGCCATAGTTCACCACATTCTCCGCCATGTTGCGCGCGGCCAGCACCTGCCGCTGGTGCTCGTTTATGCGCCGCTCAGTAAGACTGTAGGAGAGAATGCTCGTAGTAAGGAGGGCCATAATCGCGGCCAATATAATCACGAGAAGCAGCGCGGAACCGCGGATATGCTCGAAACTGAGAAATGAAGTCTTCATAGGACGGCACTATTTACGGGGTGAGATGATGTAGTTGAAGCTGCTGCTAGAGAGCATGTTGTTGGCACTTGTGCCGTTGATGACCTCCAGGTTGAGAGCCACGCTTGCAACGGCGGGAGTGGCCGCCGGGGCCTCCGCCGAGAACACCGGGTAGTAGTTTGCGGTGCCGCCCTGCTTGCGCCCGATCGCCGAGGCGACCAGTTGTCGATAGCCGGGCGAAGAGGTCGGGTTGAGTGTGATGGCCTCCAATAGAGAGCCGATAGGGGCGCTTGAACCCGCCGCGCCAAAATCCCTCTCATAGTAGAGGATCGGGGCCTTGATATTGGGTGAGGTCGTGGCCCGATAGTAGATCCGCACCCAACGGACCGGGGCGGCCGGGTCGGTCGTGAGCCGGGTGACCAGCACCAGACAATCCCCATGTGCAAGCAATGTCCCGTAAGCATCCGCCACCGGCTGAGCAAGGCTGGACGCTGGCCACACGGTCGTGAGATCAATAGAGTGGTCGAGTGCCGTATAGTTCGGGAACAAATTGAACTCAGTGGAATCAAGCGATTTCTGGGAGATATGGGCGAGAAAGTTGCGCAGCGTAGCATTGGTCTCCAAGCGCTGCGAGTCCTTGCCCATCACGCGGAGCCCATACAGAAATATCCCGAGCGCGCAGGAGGCGGCGAGCAGGGCTATCGACATGGCGATCAAAATCTCGACCACCGTGAAGCCCGAGTGAGGGCGAAGGTCTGGATGTGAAGTTTTCATCAGTTGAGCCTCCGGGCGCCAAAGGGAGTGCGCACGAACACCTCGCGCTTGATCACCGTGCGCACCCTGGTTCCATCGTTGAACTCATAAGCATAAACGAGGGTGACGCATTTCGCCTCGGCCACATCATTACCGGTGAGGGCATCGACCCAGACCCAGAGATCGAGCTTGAGCGCCTGCGACTTCGCCCCGGGGACACTGGAGAGGGCGAGCGGCCCGAGCGTGTTCTTCTTCGCTTGATCCAGAGTGCTCGTGCTCGCCGGAGCCTCCGTGGGCGCGGTGAAAGTGCTGGAGTCGATGTTGTTGACGCACAGCAGCCAGGTGGCTTGGTCCTGATTGAGCCGCACCCGGATATAGGGAACGGCTTTTGCCACCGTCCCGGGAAAGGCATCGTGGTCCGCCTGTTCGGAATCGGTCTGCGTGGCTGGCATCGATATGTCGTAGTCGAGCATCTTCATCTGCTCGACCAGACCGGCCACCACGGTGACTGCCGCCATCTGCATGACACTGCCCTCGGTAATCCGGCGTGACTGGATGAAGGTATCTAGAAATCCGAGCAGAACCAGGGCCATCAACTGCATCGCGACCATCACCTCGAGAAGCGTGAGTCCACGGCGTGAAACACCCATTTCTGCGACCAAGGGGCGACCCGTGTCGCGCCGCCCCGAACACTGCAGGCAAACACTTTGAGTATTCATAGTAACAGGGGGTTGGCAAAATTGCCCGAGCATGCGGCCAAAGAACACTGGATACTGGCGCAACCGATACACCCTGGAGCGCCCGCCGGCCAGAGGCCTTTTCCTCGCATTCGCCTCTGGCGCTGGGCGGGGATGAACCCGAGCGAGAGCGGAGCGGAGCCGAGTGGATACCAGCCTGCGCGCTTCCCTCGGGCTGCTCGCGGCAATCCGAAGCCAACCACACCAGCCGCAGCCAGAGCCGCAGGCCTAAGCCCGCCCCCAAGGGGCCGGGACCTGCACTTTGGCGGGGTGCGGGCCCGCCCATAGCCAACGCCCCCACAGGGTGCCCAGCGCCGCTGCGCCACCGTGTTCGGAATACGCCGGCACTGCAGGCGGCGAACACCCCGCCGCCCCGGCTCCCCGGCCGCGCGCTTCCCTCGGGCCGGCGCCATCCGGCCGCGTTCAGCCATCCCTCGCAGAGCCGCCCCGGGAGCGCGCCCGAACCGTGACCAGCAATCCACACTCCCCCTCCCCCGCGGCAACAGACGGCCGACGTGTCGGCCCCGCCCCGCCAATCCACGCGTCGACTACATCGAAGTGCGCGCCGGTATCCAGTTTCCGGTCGGATCGAAGCCGTAGCCACGCACCCGAGGCGGTTTTCCGCTCTTGTGCGGGCAAGGGCTTCGCGGTAGGCCGCAGCCGGAGCGTACCGGCACGCGATTCCCGGGCGGTGCCGGGCACCAATCCATCGCGTGGCATGCACGCTCCTACCACGGAGCACCCCTGTTCGGATTCGCGTGGCAAGCACGCTCCTGCTCCCACCATTGCACTTTTGCCCATGCACCCCACCGAGCCCGCTCCCGAACGCCGGGACCAGCCCCAAGCCGGTCGCTACACCCGAAGGGCAGGGGTTAGCCCCCAGATCCTGCGGGTGCCCGGCGAGCCCCTGCCTAGGAGAGACACCCGGGCAGCGCTAGAGGCTAAAGTGCGCGCAACCGCCTCCACCACCGGCCCGTGGTTTTGCGTAAGCTTGCAAGCGTATGAAAACTGCTCCCACCGGTAATCCCGCCCGCTCGCCCATGCCGGCCCGCCTCCGCCCCGCTTCCCCGCACCGGCGCACGGCGGCGATGACCCTCTTGGAAGTGATGATCTCCATGGCCATCTTCACCGCAGCCAGCATGGGGCTCATGGCCACCTCCCTCGCAGCCCGCCGCCTGGCGCAGGGCAACCTCCAGGCGATGAGTGCCCAGGTCTGCGCCCAAGCCTACATGGAACAGCTCAAAGGCACCGGCTATGGCAATCTCGGGGTCTCTCCCATCGTCACCCGCTTGGCGGCGAATGCCCAAGCCTCCGATACCTTGGTGCCGCACTCCGCTCTGGACATCTGGCCCGCGGATACAGACCGCACTGGCGCCAATAGCAAACTCCTCAATCTCTCCAACTCCGCCACCTCAGGCAGTGAACTGCTCGTACAATTCAACCCGGTGATCACCACCGCGGCTACATCCTCCTCGCTCAAGTACTACAGCATCACGCTCCAGTACCGCTGGCAGTCCAACCACCTCATCAGTGGGGAGAAACGCTGGCGCACCAATTCACTCACCTCCATCCGCTCGTCCGTCCAATCCTATTAAGCCATGAAAACACCCACAACCAGTCGTCGCGCCGGCATGACGCTCGTCGAAGTTATGTTGGCCGCCTCCATCTTCGGCATGGTTATGGCAGCAGCCACCACCTGGATGCTGAGCATGCTCGACATCTGCGGCATGTCCACCGGCGTAGCCTTGGTGAGCCGCGACATGCGCTCGCTCACGGCCGCCATGACCGACGAGGGGCGCAACGCCAACAGCTTCATCATCTACAATAGTTTCACCGACCGCACCCGAGTGTCCTCCATCAGCTCAGGGGGCGACTATCTCGTGCTCAACATCAGCGATGCCGCCGGGGACACCGAGCGCACCGTAGGCTATTACCGCGACGCCGGCGCGAACAACGAGGGCCCCGTCCGCAAACACGACTCCGCTGCCGGAGGGCCCGCAGCGGGCACCCTGCCAAGCACCAGCACCGTCCAGGCATGGCCGGAGGTAGTCGAACTCTCGCGCGGCCTGTCCGGAACAGAGCAGAAGCTGTTCTGTAATTACGGTTCCCAGAGCTTCATGGTCGGCGGCCAGATCATCCAGAAGGGCGCCCGCAAGCAAGGCACTTGGGAAAACCGCGCCACCAGCACCTACAATTTCACCATCACCCCTCGCAGTTAGCCGGAGGTTCACCTATGAACACCACCCATCCCCGCAGCGGTTCCACGCTCATCATAGTCATCATCCTCATCATCGCCCTGACCCTCATAACGGGCAGTGTACTCTCGCTCAACCTCAACGAACAACAGCGCATCGTAGACAAGGACCTGCTCATCAAATCCCGCTATGCAGCGGAGGCCGTCCTTGAGTACGGTGCGGCCCAACTACGCGAACGCTTCGACAAGTCGTCGTTGGTCACCCAGTCCGATATCGATAGCCTGCCTCTGAGCAAGCCGCCCTCCTCCACCTTCAACGCTCGGGACAACATCGTCACCTCCCCCGCCTCCGCCATTGAGCTTGAGGTTCGCGTGGGCACAAAGAGCACCACAGCCACCTACATCGACCCTACCGACCCCAGCAACGCGAATGACCCCCTTAGCGGGCGTAACGTGTTCATCCAGAATGTAGTACTCTACGCCAAGGCCACGGCCCGCGACCCCTCCTCTGGTCGCTCCAGGACCTCCTACGCCATGCAAACATTGCTGGTGCGCGACGCCCCGCCCACCAGCGGCGCCATTCAATACATGCCCACCTGCGAGATCGCCCCTGGAGCCACGATGGACATCTACGGTCCCGTCTATTGCTATGGCAACATGTACGTGCAAACCAGTCATACGCTCAGCTTCCACGACTCAGTGACCGCCCGCAATAATCTCTACCACGGAGTCTTGGCCACGGGCAAAAATGTCGACAACGGCGATGTCCTCATCAAGGACTTCAACAATTCCAATGCCGCCACCAACATGGTGAGCATGAGGATCGAGTGGACCGAGAGGACTTGGAACGCCGCCACCAGCACTTGGACCTACACGGTGCTCAGGACTTGGCTCGACAGCAATACCACCTCCGCGGATATCAACGCCGACGGCCGCCCCGATGCCAACACCGGTTGGGCCGCGCTGTCCGCAGAATGGTGGGGTGGCAATGTGAAGACTCAGGTCGCGGATACTTCCGCCCTCAACCCCTTCGGCTTCCCCGACTACCAACCCAACAATCCCACAACCCCCGTGCGCATCGAACAGGACGGCTATAATGCCTCCTACGACCTGATCCGCTCGGCCATCCCCAACACCGATGCCCGCTACCCCGTGGTTCCCGCCACAGCAGTGCCCGAGGCCGCGGTCGGCACCCCCGGCTATGCAGCGTGGGCAGCCTACAATAGGGCGGTTAGCTTAAAGAATATCGAGCTCTCGAAATTCGAAATCAAGGCAGGCCTCTACATCGAAGTCACCCCCGGAGCCACCTCCGGCTCCGAGCCCACCGCCACCGCCTACAAATGGACGGAGGACAACGCCTCGGGCACCTACGAACGTGCGGTGGACGAGCGCCTAGTTGCCGCGGACGACACCACCCCGAGAACCAAACTCTACAAAAAGACGCGCGTCACCCTCCCCTCCGGCCTGCTCACCACCACCGACCTCAACGACTATCGCCGCGGCTCCACCGTGCGCGTGGTCGATGTGGATATTTCAAAGCTCAACACCCTCATCCGCACGCCGGGCACCACTGCCGCCACTAGGATAGGCGACGGGACCACGAGAGACGGCTTCTCGACCACCGGAGCGACCGCCGACTGGAATGGCGTCGTATATATTAAGAACACCACCCCCTCCACCTCCGGGGTGAGAGTGACCAACGCGCGCACCCTCCCCTCCGCTGGCACCACTCCCGGCTTCACCCTCGCCACCAACAGCCCCCTCTACGTGAAGGGCAACTACAACGCCGACGGCGCAAATGTTACCAACGACGCCATACGCACACCCGATAGCGGTGAAGTACCCGCCGCCCTTGTGGCGGATGCCATCACCTTCCTTTCCAGCGCCTGGAGCGACTCCTCGACCGCAACCACAGGCACTGCGCGTACTGCAGCCAACACCGAAGTGGCCGCAGCCATCATGACCGGGATCGTACCCACCAAAGGAGCCGCCTACAGCGGCGGGGTGGAGAACCTCCCTCGCTTCTTGGAGAGTTGGTCCAATGAGAAGATCTTCGGGTATCGGGGCTCGATGCTGGTATTCTTCGAGAGCGAGATCGCCACCCAGGCGTGGGGTTCATCTGGCGTCTACAATGCGCCCAAGCGAGTGTGGGGCTATAGTTCGATGTTCGCCTCTGGAGTAGTCGTGCCCGGCTTCCCCCTGATGCGCGACTACCGTCGCGCCACCTACCGCGACACCACCAAAGCCATCTACGACACCGGCCTCGCTGCGGCTCACTGAAGCTGCCACACCAGTCGCCGCTTCGCCTCCTCGCTTCTTCGCTTGGGCCGGCCCGCACCGCGGGCCGGCCCATACTATTTTCGACCGGGGCGCACAGCTGCGGCGCACACTGTAACCCTTCAGTCGTAGGAGCGTGCTCGCACGCGATTCCCTTCCCATCGCGTCGCCGCTCCCCAATCACCGGAATCGCGAGCAAGCTCGCTCCTACACCCAAGCCGCGACTTCCGTCGTAGGAGCGTGCTCGCACGCGATCCCCGTCGCGTCGCCGCTCGACAACCCATCGCGTCGCCGCTCCCCAATCACCGGAATCGCGAGCAAGCTCGCTCCTACACCCGAGCCGCAACTTCCTTCGTAGGAGCGTGCTCGCACGCGATTCCCGTCGTGTAGCCGCTCCCCAATCACCGGAAATCGCGAGCAAGCTCGCTCCTACACCCGAGCCGCAACTTCCGTCGTAGGAGCATGCTTGCACGCGATTCCCGTCGCGTCGCCGATCCCTCCCCAATCACCGGAAATCGCGAGCAAGCTCGCTCCTACACTCGAGCCGCAACTTCCGTCGTAGGAGCGTGCTTGCACGCGATATAGAGCGCAGATCGCGTGACATCCGTTCAGTGCTTCAGAAACCGGTCGGAGACCGGTCCTACTCGCAAGCGTTCACGGCCCGCCGCCTTCAGCTGTCAGCCTCCTCCGCTGCCTCCGCGTCCTCCGGGTCGTCCGCGGCCTCCGTGTCCTCTGTGGTAAACAAGTAGCGAGGAGTGCGTAGCGGGTAGCGAGTAGCCCGGAAAAGCGGCCGGCCGGCAAAAGTTTCACCTTCCTCCTATCTCAACTCTCTGTGCCCTCCGTGTCCTCTGTGGTTAAAACTCCGGTTTCCGGTCTTCCACCTTCTGCGTTCTTCGTTAGGCCCGCCGTGCCGCGCCGCACAGTACCGGCTCAGACAAATTTCAGTTTGCGGGCGGCAAAGGCGACCATGCGCAGGAGCAGCCAACCGTGGCTCCAGCGATGGATGTTGGTCGAACCGTAGGTGCGCTCACGGTAGCGGATGGGGATATCGACGATCTTGAGGTTGAGCTTGTCAGCGCCGAAGAGCAGATCGAAGTCCCCGAAAGGATCAAAATCGCCGAAGTATGCCCGGTTGGCGGCGATGCGATCATAGTGCGCACGACTCAGTACTTTGGTGCCGCAGAGCGTGTCCTTCACCCTCTGCCCGAGCAGCCAGGAGAAGGCGTGCCCAAAACAATGATTGGCGATCATGTTGAGGAACTGCATCGCCTGCTTCTCCATCGGGTAGACGAGCCGGCAGCCGTTGGCGAACTCGGCGCGGCCAGAGGCCACCGCACTGTAGAACTTTGGCAACTCCTCGGGCGGCATCGTGAGGTCGGCGTCGAGGATCATGAGGATGTCGCCGGTGGCCACGGCGTAGCCTGCGCGCACCGCGTCGCCTTTGCCCCGGCCAGTCTGCTGGAGAATCTTGATATCACGCTCCGGATACGCGGCCTTCACCCGCTGGATCTCGGCCCAGGTGTGGTCGGTAGAATTGCCCTCCACAAAGATGAGTTCAGTGCGCGAGCCCATGGCGGGAGTGCGCAGCACCGCCGCCTCGATATTGCCGGCCTCGTTGCGCGCAGGAATGACCACCGAGACGCTTGGCGGCGGTACAGCCGGGATCGGTCGGGGCCGCGCGATAGTAAAGATCGAGCAGCAAGCCCAGGGGAAGAGAGGGGCGAGCAGGCGGTTGCACAGAGGGGCCAGCAACGGGGTGCGCACCGGCCAGAGCAGGCGCGCCTGCGTCTTGATCCCCGCCCAGCCGGAGAGGTCGAGCAGACTGTCCACATCGTGACGGGAGAGCCACGAACTCTGCGGCTGGCGGGATTGCACCCCCAGCCACCCGGCCACCGCGAAGAGCGGATGCCAGAGATTGTTGTGGAAGTTGATGAGCAACCGTGTCTGCGGAGTGGCTACGCTGTGAAGCCGGGAGAGGAGTTGCTCTACGTCGGCAGCGAAGTTGAGCGTATCGGAGACGATGATGACGTCGAAGGTGCCTGGCAGGTCGAGCGCCTCGCCCGACTGTTGGAGGAAAGTGGCGTCGGGCAACCGGGCGCGGGCGCGGGCGAGCTGTGCGGCGGAGAGGTCGATGCCTGTCTTGCGCGAGGCTCGCAGGTGCGCGAGCAACTCGCCATCCCCGCAGCCGATCTCCAGCACCGAAGCATCAGCGGGTATGAGGAGGTTGTAGTACTCGGCAAGAAGCCGCCGGTAAGAGCGCGCAGCCCCAGTGAGCGCACTGGCCGGAGAGTCGAAAAAGGCGGCGGTACCCTGCAGGTGTTCCTGCGACAGGGCGGAGAGAGTGAAGGTGGACGGAGGCATCAGCATGCGGTTTTTTCCAGGACGATGAGCATGCGAGAGGCAAACAAGCCGGGCGCAAAGGCAAGCACTCGTTCGAGGGCGCGCACCAGCGGGAGGGCAAAGCGCGGGCAAAGTTGCGGCCCACGGAAGCCGCCGCAGAGCAGCCACGGCAGCGCAGGATAGCAGGCGACCTCCTTCACGCGCCAACCGACGAGCCGACCGGCGCGTTCACCGCGCCGGAACAGGCGCCACGCGTTGCCCTGCGCCGCGTAGTAGCGCAACGCATGCGGATCCCAAGCGGGGGGCGCGTCCCAAGTGATCGGCCGCCCCAAGCCCAGCGGTTCGTGATGAAAGAGGCCCAGCACGCAGCGCCCCAGGAGCCCAGCCGCCGGCTCGAAGAGCACCACCCGTCCTCCCGGTTTGAGCACACGATGGAGTTCGGCGAGTGCAGCCCCGGGAAACTCGAGGTGATGGAATACATCAAAGAGAATGAGCGCGGCCACCGAGCGCTCGGCACAGGAGAGAGCAAAGACATTCTCCGTGCGATCGATCCAAGGATTGGGGAAAAGGTCGGTGGCGATGCACTCGGGCAGCACGCTCTTGAGGTTGCCGATGCCCGAGCCGCACTCGACAACAGGGCCGCCGGGCCGGCCTTCGAGTCGAGCGGCGATCTCGCGATAGAACCCAGCGTAGGCTTCGCGCAGCAGGGGCTTGCGTTGCCAGTGTATAAGATTCTCGTGGATCTCGGAGTTGTGCTGGGTGATGTCGTCAGGCATAAATAGAGAGTCGCTAGCAATGGTGTTTACTCGCTCTTGCCAGAGGCCAGCGGCAAGGAGGCCAGCCGCTCACGAGCCAGGGCGTTTTCCGGCTCGAGGCGCAGGGCCTCACTATAGCGCGCCCGAGCCTCTCCGCTTCGCCCGAGCAACTGCAGCGCCAGCCCGCTATTGACCAAGCCTTCCGTGTTGCCCGGCTCTTGCTCCAAGGCAACCGAATATTGCGCCACCGCCTCCAGCAACCGCCCAGCCTGCGCGAGCGTCGTGGCATACGCAAATCGCGCCACCGTGAGCTTGGGGACCAACTCCACGGTCTTCGCATAGTGCTCTAGGGCGCCACGGCTGTCGCCAGCCATTGCCAACGCCCCGGCCAGGTTGTTGTGCCCCTCCGCAAAACCGGGATTGCTTCGCACCGCCATCCCATAGTGAGCCACAGCGTCCTTCCACTTGCCTGCATCATACGCCATCCGGCCGAGCCAAAATTCGGCCAGGAAGTTATTCCGGTCCAACTCCAGCACCCTCCGGTAATCGGCCTCCGCTTCTACTGTATCGCCCATCATCCACAAGATGCGGCCGCGTTGAAGCAACGTCGCCTTGTCCCCCGGGGCCAACTCGGTGGCCTTCTCCAGCCACTCCCGCGCCTCCGCCAACTCTCCGCGCTTGGCGGCCACACACCCCAGCGTAGTCATCGCCACGGTGCACCTGGAGTCCAACGCCAGGCATTGCTTCGCCCGCACCCCAGCCTCGCCCAGCCGTCCAAGATCAAACAGGGCCAGGGCCATATTCGCCATCAAGCCCGCGTCCCTATCCCTCATCGCCTCGCTTCCTGCCTCATATTGCAACAGTGCCTCCGCCGCTCGGCCGGAAGCCAGCAACGCATTGCCGAGATTGATCCGCGCCCGGGAATTATTGGGCTGAGTGTCCACCGTGTCCTGCCAGAGCGCGACCGGGTCTGCATAGAGCGCGTTTCGCTGATAGGTCAGCAACCCCAGCACCGGTGTCGCCAACGCCAGAAGGATCCAACCGTGCTTGCCCAAGATCCGGCGCGCCACCGCAGCCACCACCACCACCACCGCCAACAATGGCAGATACATGCGATGCTCGGCTGCGGTCTGGCTGGCCAACGGGACGATGCTTGAACTGGGGGAAATCACCGCGAAAAAGAACAGCCCCCCCAACCCCAGCCACCACCGCCGCCAAAGCGCCACCACTGTCGCGCCCGCCAAGCCCAGCAACAGAATCCCCTGAGGCAGGACAGACCACGCATCGCGCACCACCGCGCGTCCATAGTCGAAGCACAGCAAGTCCGGCCATAGCGCAAGATGCAGATACACCACGATCGCCCGGCATTGGGTGAGCAGATAGGCCCACGGCGTCACCACGGTGCCAAACCCGCAGGTGCCCCCGCGGGCACCGCCACTTTGCACGATCACCGCCGCCAGGGGCAACCACGAGAACAAAAGCCCGGCATAGAACCAGCCTCGGTCGCGCAGGGCTTCCCTGAAACTTCCCGCGTACACCGCCCGGTCGAGGAAGAGAACGAACAGCGGAGCGGACACAGCCATCTCCTTCGAGAGCACCCCTAGCGAACAGGCCACCGCCGCCCCGCAGCCCCACCACCGGCAGCTTCCAGCCTCCGCGCAACGCACAAACCCATAGAGAGTCAGCAGATAGAAACAACTTGCCAGCGACTCGCTGCGCATCACCACAAATGTTACAGATTCGGTCTGCAAGGGATGCAGGGCCCATGGTGCAGCGATCGCCGCGGCCCATACTGTGGCCTGTCGCGCGCAATCCGCCTTCCCTTGGGCCAATGTGCTTGCGCGTGCTGGTTCTGCCGTGCCAATCCGTTTCTCCCACCGCCACCATACACGCCGCACGACCCCAAACAGCAACAGTGCCGCCCCGACATGGATGAGCAGATTGGTTGCGTGATACCCCCGCACATCCAAGCCCCAAAGTGCGTAATCGACCGCCAGTGTCAGATTCACAATCGGGCGAGCCGTGACCGCAGAACCAACTGGAGGGGCGAACACCTGCCTGAGATTGGTCAGGTCGGCAATCGTCGGATTCCGCTCGATGGCGATCTCGTCATCGAGGACGAACTGTCCCCGGAAGCTGTTCGCATAGGCCGCCAGCAGGGCGAACACCAGTAGCAGGCATGCCCAAGCGCGCCGATCCATGGCCGAATGCTCGACTCCGTCAATGGTGTTTGGATTCAGGTCGTGGATGCCAAGGGAGCATGCACAATCGCAGTGCACTGGAAACGCAATTCCCGAAGCCACGAGCAGAGCCTGGTGGCGGCAGCCTAATGCAGAACGGGGGAAGGAGCACCAGGCACCTACTGGCCTTCCTGGGAATTGCGGAGTGGGGATTGCGGACTGCGGAATGGCCCGAGGCCCGCCAGTTCCCCGTACCTGAAATGCATAGCCCTTCAGGCCCCCGGGAAATGCGGAGTGGGGAGCTTCAGTTACCAACGGGTCGTAGGAGCGTGCTTGCACACGATTCTGAGACCGGATCGCGTGCAAGCACGCACCTACACGGGTTAGGAATTCGACTCATCTTGTATGCGAACAGGTACCAAACAAGCATTGGCCCATATCCTTGAGCCAGACCCAAAGGCCCGAAGTGAGTCCCCTCATCAACGTTCTGTTTACGGCCTCGTCCCCCGCACCTGCCCCCCCTCGTTGGGCAGCGCGGCCAGCCTCGCCCGCGCCGCTACATTTCCTGGTTCAAGGCGCAGGACCTCCTCATATTGCACGCGCGCGGCGGAGATCGAGCCTGCGAGCTGATACGCCATCCCCAGGTTGCCCCGCGCCTCCACTTCCTTGGGCAACAAGCGCACTGCGGCTTCAAACTCGGGGATGGCCTCGCCCACACGGCCCGCCTTCGCCAGCAAGGTCGCATAATTGGCGCGAGCCCGCCCCAGCTTGGGATCGAGCCGCACCGCCTCCCCAAAATACTTGAGCGCTTCATCAGTCCGGCCCAAGTCCAGCAGAGCCCCCGCCAGATTATTCGCGACCATTGCTGTAATCGGGAACTCCGCAAAGGAGCGCGCGAAATGCACAGCAGCCTCCTCGATCTTACCCTCCGAGTAGGCCACATTGCCCAGCCCAAACTCCGCTTCAGCATTGTGCGGCTCCTTCGCCAAAACCTTTTGAAATTCCCGCTCGGCGTCAGCCAGCCGCCCTCGCATCCAAAGAACATTTCCGAGAATTGTGCGCGCTTCGGAATTCCGTGGCTCAAGTTCGCACGCGCGACGGGCGGCTAGCTCCCCCTCATCCTCACGCCCCAGCAACATCAGCACCCCCGCCCGACCGGAACATAAAACGCCATCCTTGCCGTTTTCCATAGCTAGTCCGGCATCATATTGTTCAAGCGCATCGTCATACCGATTATCATTAACTAGGAAGCGCCCCAAATGATATCGCGCCCTCGAATTATTCGGCTGCTTGACCACCGTATCCCGCCATAGCGCGACCGGCTCGGCATAAAGAGCATTCCGCTGATGGGTAAGCACCCCCAGTACCGGTGCCGCCAGCGCGAGAACGATCCAGCCTCGCTTGCCCAGCACCCTGCCCGCAGCCGCAGCCACCACCACCACCACCGCCAACAGTGGCAGATACATGCGATGCTCGGCCACGGTTTGCGTGGCCAGCGGCACAAAGCTGGAGCTCGGTGCGAGTATCATGAAGAACCAGGCACCCGCCAAACCCAGCCACCACCGCTTCCAGACCGCCACCACCGTCGCACCAGCCAACCCCAGAAGCAGCATCCCCTGAGGCACGACAGACCATACATCGCGCACCACCGCGCGCCCATAGTCGAAGCACAGCGCATCCGGCCATAGCGCGAGGTGCAGATACATCACGATTGCCCGGCACTGGGTAAGCAGATAGATCCACGGGGTAACCTCTGTCCCAAACCCGCAGGTGCCTCCTCGCGACCCGCCGCTGCGCACAACCACCACCGCCAGCACCGCCCACGCCACAAGGAATCCCGCATAGCTCGCCCATCGCGCTCGCAGGGCCGCCCGAAAGGTTCCTGCATACAGCGTCCGATCATAGAGCAGCACAAACAGGGGTACCGATACGACCATCTCCTTGGTCAACACCCCAAGGATACATGCTACAACAGCTCCGTAGCCCCAAAGGCGATGCCCGCCCTCGGCGTGGCGGATAAAGGCGTAGAGCGTAAGAACGTAAAAAAAACCCGCCAGCGACTCGGAGCGGGAGGTCAGGAAGGTGACCGCTGCCGTATGCAACGGGTGCATGGCCCATACGGCGGCGATAGCGGCCGCCCAAAGCGTGGCCTGTCGTAGCGAAGCCGGTTTTTCGTGAGCCAGCGTGCTCGCGCTCGCGACTGCGTCAGGTTCATCTCCGCTTGTAGGGCCGGGCCTTGCGCCCGTGCCGCCCCGCTGCTCCCATCGTTCCCAAGTCCGCCGGATCACTCCGAACAGCAACAACGAGGCCCCCAGGTGGATGAGGAAATTGGTCACATGGTACCCCCGCGCCGAGTATCCCCACAGTGAGTAATCGATAGCGAAAGCTAGGTTGGCAACCGGCCGCGAAACCGTGCCGGAATTCAAGGGCGGCGAGAGCACTTGGCGCAGATCGGAGAGATCGCGAATAGTGGTGTTTCGCACAATCGTGGGAGCGTCATCGAATACGAACGCCCCGCCGAAACTACTGGCGTACGCCGCCAACACACAAACCACCAGAATCGCGGCCCATGGCCAAATCTTCCAGCGGGAGACGGGCGGTGTATCCGCCTTCAGTGGAGCGTTCATGCATGACAGGGGAGCACTTCGGCCCGCAAATGGAAACACCAATTCCGAGCCCTCGCGCACAAGACCAAAAAAGCCCGGACTCATTTCACTGGCGAGCCTGCGCCGGTGACGGGCACTTGCCCGTAGGGCGGTGTGAGCGTCTTCAAGATCTCCTCGTGCTCGGCCGCGCGCTCCAACTCGCCAACCTCACGCAACCAGCCCGCCAGATAGACATGAGCGAAATAGTCCCGCGCATCAAGTGCGACCAACTTCCGGCAGACCTCAATCGACTCTTGCACTCTACCCACACCATGCAGCGACTGAGCATAGCCCATAACATCCGTCTTGCTAGGCCCGTTTTCTTGGACAAGCGCCCTAAACAAGGGCAGAGCCTTCTCAGGCTCCTCCATTTCCAAATAGGTGCAAGCTAGGATGGAAACCAGAATCGGCACGGGCCCAACCGCCTTCATTGAGTGCAGGGACAGGAGAAACGTGTTCTTCCAAATAGACACCTGCCGCTGCGCCACAACTCCGCAACAGCCCAGCCACACCACCGCCATGCCCACCAGCGCATAGCGCACCGGTGGCCCCACATGAGCCCGGGCGCGCTCAACACTGCGCACAGCGATCCAAATCAGCCCGACCATAGGGATATACATATACCGATCCGCGCGGGACTGCATCCCCACCTGCACCACGCCTACCACAGGCAATAGAAAGAGCCCCAGCCAAAGCACCCCTCCGGCCACCTCTGGGAACCGCCGCCGGCAACTCCAAGCTACCAACACCAACCCAAACACCAGAAGGATCGCCCCCAGCACCTTCCCCAGCGGATAGGCACTGGGCAGCGCATAAAACACCGACAATCCTGTCGGAGAAAAAAAGGTCCATAAGTAGGCCACCATGGAAACGCCGGCATTCTCCAGCCGAAACCCTAGCGAAGCATGCCGCAGCCCCATCATCCCCCCCACCGCATGCTGGGCCATGATCGCCAACACAGCAGCACAACCCATCAAAAATAGGATGGCGCACTTTTCCCTCAGCAATGGCCAAATCCGCCTCGCAGCCACCCGCCACCCATTAGGCCACTTACCCGCAACACCCAAGCGACTGAGGACGACCACATCGAGCACCAGCAGCAACACCGGCAGCGGTACAAACCAAGCCTTGGCGAGCAGGCTCGCAGCGTAACAGGCCACCACAGCCCAACTCACCGGCCGGGCGCCGCGCTGAGCTCGCTCCAAATAGAGAAACACCGCGCCCAAACCGAAAGCGGAGGCCAAAACCGTCTTCCGCTCAGAAATCCAAGCCACCGACTCCACATTGAGCGGGTGTAGCACAAAAGCCAAGGCACCGAGGAGGGCACCGATACGCGAGCACCCCAGCATCTGCAAGATTCTCATCACCAGCCAGCCGTTGAAGCTGTGGATCAGGGCATTCTCAAAGGCCATCCGGCCGGGCTCGATCCCGAAAGCCGATACATCCGCCATATACGATAGCCAAGTGAGCGGATGATAGTTGCCAGCGTCGAAATTGCTCCACGCCCAGACAAATCCCTTCCACGTGAGCCCCTCGCGCACATGGGCGCAGGAAGTCACATACAAGCCGTCGTCCAAGCTCACAAAGCCATGCCCGAGCACTTGACCATAAACGGCCAACACGGCCAGCACGATGAGCACCAACTCCCCCAACCACCGCCACTTCAACGCTTGCTCTTTCATGGCCTATTCCTCTCCGGCAGATACCTGGGGCGGGGCATTCCCAGCCTACGCGCCCCGGCAAAGCGCAGGGCCACCCGCAGGCAGCCCAGCCCGTAGACCACACTGCGCCGGAAACTGATCGACGAAGCCTCGGCAAAATATCGCGTGGGGCAGCTCACCTCCGCTATGGGATAGCCCAGCCACAAGGCCTGGGCGATGAACTCGTTGTCGAAGACGAAGTCGTCCGAGTTTTGCTCCAGATCCAAGTGCTCAAGCAGGCGCCGGGAATACGCCCGATAGCCGGTATGGTATTCCGAAAGCTTGGCGCCCATCAACAGATTCTGCACTGCGGTGAGTGCACGATTCGCCACATATTTCCACCACGGCATGCCGCCGGCCTTCGCGTGGCCGCCGAGAATCCTGGAGCCGAGCACGAAATCGTACAGCCCATTGGCGATGAGATGGGCCATCGAGGGCAGGAGCAGCGGGGTATACTGATAATCCGGGTGCACCATCACAACAATGTCCGCCCCCTCCTCTAGTGCCAAGCGGTAGCAGGATTTCTGGTTGCCCCCATAGCCCCGGTTGCGGGGATGCACATGCACCCGCACGCCGGGCAGCAAAGAGGCAAGGCTCACCGTGGCATCGCGGCTCCCATCGTCCACCAGTATCACCTGGTCCACCACCCCCTGGGCCATCACCTCGCGATACGTGCGCACCAGAGTCTTTTCGGCATTGTACGCCGGCATCACAACGACAACTTTCTTATCTCGGATCATGTTGGGAAACGCCGTTCACGGAAGGAAGCGCAAGGAGTATCCCCGCCGCAACCGAAATCAGCAACAGAGTAGGGGTAGCCCTGCAGCGACCTAAGGCAGAGCGGAGACGCGGTTTAGGTTGAAGTCCAAGGCGGAAGGAGGTTTTCCCATCTGCGCGATCTGCGAAATCTGCGGTTCCCTTCCGGTATTTTCGATCCGGGTCGCGATCTCTTTTTACCGCAGATTTGCAGATACAAGCCCCGGCCGGACACAGAAGGAGCGCCAGTTACCTGTGCGGCGGCCTAAGGCAGAAAGAAGAATGCAGAGTGCAGAAGGGCGGGGACACCAGAGACCGGAAGGCGGAGACGGAACGGTCCGGACTCAAGGTCCGCCCCTACCGCAAGCGCGGACTCCTGCATCCGATCCCTTCGCGGAAATCCGGAGGCTGAACGGTGATCACCATTACCGGTATCAGCAGTTTCCGTCCGTGCGGGGCATCCGCCCCCCCTCCCGATCTTTGCGCCATTTGAGTTCCTTGCGGTTAACCCAAACTAGCGGGGAGTGGGTAGCGAGAAGCGAGCATGCGTCCGGCCTGCAAAACCTCCGCCTTCCGCTCTCCGATTCTCTGTGCCCTCCTTTGCCTCAGTGACCTCTGTGGCCCTTCTGGTTCCGGAGCATCGGGTCCTCTACCGGTCTCTGCGCTCTTTGCGTTCCTTGCGGTTAACAATTCCGGGACTCTGTGTCCTCGGTGGTTCAAAAAACGCCTTCCTCCCTCCGGTTTCTGCTTTCCGGTCTCCGCTCTCCGGTTCTCTGTGCCCTCCTCCGCCTCAGTGCCCTTTGTGACCTTCTGGTTCCGGAGTATCGGATCCGCCCTCCCTCCCGGTCTCTGCGCTCTTTGCACCCCGCGCGGCTAACAATTCCGGAACTCTGTGCGCTTGTGTCCTCGGTGGTTCAAAAAACGCCTTCCCCTCTTCTGTTTCGCTTTCCGGTCTCCGCACTCCGGTTCTCTGTGCCCTCCTCCGCCTCAGTGACCTCTGTGACCTTCTGGTTCCGGAGTATCGGGTCCTCTCCCGGTCTCTGCGCTCTTTGCGTTCCTTGCGGTTAACAATTCCGGAACCCTGTGTGCGCTGTGCCCTCTGTGGTTCAAATTCCGTTCTCCGCCCTCCGCCTTCCGGTTTCAGCCCTCCGATTTCCGTTCTTTTCGCAGCGTGTATTCAACCGTCGCGGCACAGCCAAACAAGCTCTCCAGCGCATCGAACAGGATCGCCGGCCCCAACAGGGCACCCGCAACGAGCTTCTGCAGAAGCAGCGACCAGCGACCATGCCGCGGCGCGTACCCCTCGTTGCCCTTGAGTCGCTCGTAGAGCACGTCGCGCTCGGCGATAAAGAGGTTCAACGCGCTCTGGATGAGCCCGAAGGGATTCTGCTCCACCGAAAAATACCTCCGCCCTACAATGGCAAATCCCGCTGCCCGGAACGCCCGCTCCGCCGCAGCGGGGTCCTGAAGAAACAGGTGCCGGGGCGGGTCCAAATGCAGCCACTCCCCCTTGAACACTCGGGCCTGCAGGCTGCCAGCGTTGGGAAACGAGAGCACCAACGTTCCTCCGATTTTTACGATTTTATACAACTCATCCAAGGTACTCTTCGGCTCCGCCAAGTGCTCAAACACATGAAAGAGCGTCACCATATCGAAACGCTCGACCGGATACCCCGCCTCGAGCACATCACCCACGCCCACTTGTATCTTCGGGTTCCGCTGGGCCCTCCGGGCTGCAGGCCCGTCGAGCTCAAGACCATGCAACTCGAAATCTCCTAGCGCCCCGAGCTCAGCCAGAAAACTTCCATCCCCACAGCCGACGTCCAGCACCACTGCGCCGCAGGGCACTCGCTTCGCCAAGCGCGCCGCCTTGGCTCGCCGGCACTGCCGGATGAAGCAGGCCACAAGCCCCTCGAACTTCGTTTCCCTCAGCCCGTAGTAGCTCGCGTCGTAGGCCACGGCGAGCTGCGCGGCCGTAGGCCGGGGTGTGAGCGAGAGTGCGCCGCATTGGGTGCAGCGCCCCCAACCCCAACGATGCCCCCGAATGTCCCGGGCGCTATAGAGCATCGTGCCGGCAGCGCCGCCGCAGAAGCCACAGCAAAAGTCCGCTTCAGGTTTGGAGTTCGTGCTGTCCACTGCAGCACGCTCCGCCCACCCTCGCTTCCCGGCAATCCCAAAGTCGAAAAGGATACCTTCGAAATGCTGAATTCGGGCGAACCGAAGGCGGAAAGCGAGCCTACCTCCGATCTCTCCGTTTCCCCATGTGAACTCTTCTGGCGTCCGTTCTCTGCGCGATGCGATCCTTGCGGTTAAATGAAGTAGCGGGTAGCGAGTAGTGAGTAGTTTGGAAAAGCGGCGGGCCGTTCGCCTCCACCTTTCATTTCTGCCTTTCGTTCTCTGTGTTCTCCTCCGCCGCCGAGCACTTCAACCTAAACCTTCAACTTCAACCGCTCATCCGATCTCTGCGCGCTTTACGTTCCTTGCGGTCGTCGGAAAGGGGCGAGGAGCGAGAAGCGGGTAGCGAGCATGCGCCCGGCCTGCAAAATTTCCGCCCTCCGCCTATCTCTATTCTCTGTGCTCTCCTCTGCCTCAGTGACCTCTGTGGCCCTTCCGGTTCCGGAGTATCGGGTCCTCTCCCGATCTCTGCGCTATTTGCGTTCCTTGCGGTTTAATGTCTGCCGAGGGTAGCGAGAACCGAGAGGCGTGTTGCGAGTAGGCGCCCGGCCTGCAAAATTTCCACCTTCCACCTATCTCTATTCTCTGTGCTCTCCTCTGCCTCAGTGACCTCTGTGGCCCTTCCGGTTCCGGAGTATCGGGTCCTCTCCCG
>CAJCBL010000184.1 GCA_903960515.1 uncultured Verrucomicrobiota bacterium | reverse complement strand
GAGCCCACGCTCTTCCTCACCGCCTACGGGACCGCGTTTAACCCCGATGTGGTCTCCGGCATGGTTGCCGCCTGGGTGCGGAAGATCGGCCGCACGGGCTCCTGCCATATGCTGCGGCACACCTGCGCCACGCACATGCTCGAGGGCGGGGCCGACATCCGCTATATCCAGCAACTCCTCGGCCACGAAAAGCTGGAGACGACCGCCATCTATACCGAGGTCACCATCCGCCAGTTGATCGAGGTGCACGCCCGCTGCCATCCCAGCGCGCAGTTGCCAGCCAATGGGAAAACCCCAGAGTCGCCGACCACATGAACACCGTTGAGCAGGTCGAAGCCGAAATCCGCCGCCTCCCCCGCAAAGCCCGGCTGCAAGTGGCCGAGCGCCTCAACGCCCAGTTGTGGCCGAGCAGCTTCGCTCCCGAGGTGGAGACGGCGTGGGCCGATACGGTTAAACGCCGCCTCGACGACCTAGACAGCGGCCGGGTGCAGGGCGTGCCTGCCGCGCAGGTTTTTGCCCGCGCGCGCCGGTTGCTTACCCGCCGGTGAAAAAACCCGCCATCTTCCACCCGGAGGCCGAGGCAGAGTTTTTGGCGGCGGTCGACTACTACGCCGGCAAGGCCGGTGGCCTGGGCGGACGGTTTTATCAGGAAGTGCGCCGGGTGGTCTCCGAGATCGAGGTCGCGCCCCGGCGGCATGGACCGTGGCGACACGGCACTCGCCGCTGCCGGGCCAAGCGTTTCCCTTACGCGGTGATCTTTGCCGAGCGCTCGGACCGGTTGTTCGTGGTGGCAGTGGCTCATGGCAAACGGCATCCCGATTACTGGCGCGAGCGTCTGGCTTGAACTGTCCCGCCAAAGATCCGGCTTCCGTTTGCCAGGACAAGCCGGCAGCCTGACGGCGTGCTGGTTGTGCCCCAGATCGCTCTCCCTTTAGCCGCCTCTGTGCGGCTGCCGCGTGCCCGTCGGCACGCGTCGGGAAAGCGGACCTCCCCCCGGGAAAACCGTGTCGGGGTTTTTGGCCGCCGCCCACCGGGTCCGCGTCGGGTTTGCCGCCCGCAAGTCGCTGATCTTGTGTCGGGTTGCTCAGCCCACCGCTACGAAACCGCATCGGCTCGCCCATTTTGGCTATCCAGAGATCCCATCGAGGAGGAAGGCGGGGTGAACCTGTACGGGATGGTCGGAAATGATGCGGTAAGCGGTTTCGACCCATTGGGAATGTATCCTGGTGTCCCTGGTCATGGATCTGCGATCAGCCCGGACGATTCCGTGAACCTGATTCGTGGCGCGATCACACGAGCAAATGAGCAATATGCTCGAAACTCAAGGAAGGCACTCAATCCTTACGAGCAGGATCCGCTCAAGAACCGGCTAGCCGCGATCATTCAGATTCCGTATTATTCAATAGGAGAACCCGCTCTAAATACAGATAGCGGAAACAGGTTTGTATATACCTGCCGTTACGGCTGGATTGATATGGGCCATTTCTTCCGGAATGTGCATGGGGCGGTTGTGTTGGGTAAGGATGCCACAAAAGCCGGCGCTGATGTGACCGAAATGGGGCAATACCACATAGGCGCACGATTCCTGCGATGGATCGGCTTCGGGAAATATGCTTCAAAAAGCGGTTACGCCGTTGAAGATCTCGTGTCAAATCAGGCAGGTCGAAATTTCGGTACCAAGCTTACCCGAGACACGGATATCGTCGGAAACTGGCAGCAGTTTCTTCGGAGTGCTGGCGCTGTTCGTTGGGATGAAGCGAGCAAGCAAGCTATCCTTGAGGATATGGCCAGCTATGGGCGCTTAGAAACCATGCCGCTTGCGAAGACTCCAGAGGAAGGTTCTGCATGGCAGAAGAATCGACCGTTGTGGCGCTGCCTCTGTGATGGCGACACACCTAAACTCGAAGCTCATCGTTTTTAATATGGTATACACGAGAACCACTCGTTGGGGGCTGGCCGTGGCCGTTGCTTCTCTGTGTGCGATCCTGGTGGCGCGCTATGTGTTCTTGTTGGACATATGTGGGAATCGTCCAGTTGATGTTGCCGCTGCGTTTGTTGAGTCTGTGCAGCGGAAGGACTATTCTCTCGCGCAGGCCTACTGGCGTGCTGGGGATGTTCGCAACATTGAACAGAACTGGCGCAAGGAGTTTGCCGACTTTTGCCGAGATGAGTTCCTGTGCGAAAAGTTCGATGTGGTACCGATGGAAAAGGACAAGCTAGAGCGCGTCCTTTTTAAGGGAAAACAGCGGGAGCGGATTCTGACGTTCAATCTCTATATGGAAATGATCCGTGGACGCTGGTACCTCAGAATGGATCCGTTTTTGGCTGAAAGCCGTGGCGCTGGATCAGAACAGGGGACACGTCGCGAACCTTGACAAACCCGATCCTTGAAACATGCGGCACACGTCGCGCCAGTCGCCCCGAGCCGCGACTGAGCACGCCGTCTGCATCCTCCTCCGCTTGCGCTCCGTCCGGTAATCACCATCCCCGCCGGCGGCGGCCAGTGCGCGAGGAATCGCGCACGAGGTGGCGCTCCTGTAAACCCGCGCCGTCGCCCGTCGGGTCTCCACTTCGCTTGACGCTACATTGCGCCCCGTCG
>CAJCBL010000183.1 GCA_903960515.1 uncultured Verrucomicrobiota bacterium | reverse complement strand
GTCGGTCGAGATTGAAGAAGCGGGCGGCCATGGCCTATTAAAATACCGCATGACGTTGCCTGTCAACAAAATATGCAACTATTTTGAACAAAACTCGAAGTCCGACAGGCTGCTAGCGCTTTCAGTAAGCAATTCCAAATTCGCTGTCGGCTGCCACGGTGAGTTTGCCGGCCTCAAGCAGGGCGACACAGCGAAGGCGGGTGTCCAAGCAGACGTTGAGCGTATCATGGTCGTCAGATGATAGGGTGAGGCCGGCCATGGCTTCGTGCGGGAAAGACCGGCGGCGGATGGCGGCATCTGTAGGCTGCATGGAATTGATGCGAACGGTATCGGCCGGTGTGTGGCCGACAAGCTGGTGTATTCCCTCCGTCGGAAGGAATTCCCGCTCCCAATCGCACCAGGTGATTCCGGCAACGGGCGCCCGCCCACCTCGAGCCGCTCCCACCTCGAATAGCGAAGGGCGTCCCCCGGCAAACAGTTGGCGTAGCATGGAATCCGCCCACGCTGCCAGCGAGACCGCGGAGCGCCCGCACGCATAACACGGGAGAAACCCCGCGTGGGACAGCAGCCAGCCTTCGATCTCGACCGCGGCGTGGAATTGGTTCCGCGGGAGCAGATTCAAGGTCGGCGCAATCGCGCGCAGTTTATCGGGCTCAAAGCCGGAACACCAAGTGAAATCGGACGGCGCGAGGTACGCGAGATCGTGGTTGCCGACAAGATGGATGCGGTTCGGCTGCTCGATTGACTGCTGCAGCCACTTGGCAACACCGAAAACGATCTCCGGTGTATCCCCGAAGTTGTCGAAGTAGTCGCCGAGAAAGACGATCCGGTCGAAGCGGCCGGAGAGGTGGGCTATATACGCCTCCGCCCGGGCGAAGTCGTTGTGGATATCGGGAATCACGAGGGTGCGGGGCACGCCGTCCGAAGGGACCTCGTTCATAGGGAAAACTCCACTTCTGTCGTTCCCTCGCCGCGCCACACCGCGAGGCCTTTGTCGGTATCGATCTCCCAACGATAGGGCTCAGGGGAACTGAAGGCGCACCCCGGGTTGAGCAGCAGCGTCTGGCGTACACCGGGAGGGAACCAGCACCACTGGCGCCGCGGGGCATGGAGATGACCACAGAGGAATAGCCGAGGAGGAGTCTCACAGAGTGCGTGCCAGGCCTCCGAGTCACCGCCGTCCAGTCCGGTTTCATCGCCGGCCACCGGCAACATGGCCGGCGGTGCGTGACACACCACGATGTCCGTTCCCTCTGGCCACTCCGGCGGCTGGTTCCAGCCAACGACTGCGATCTTCATACCACCCACCTCAACCACGCCGCCATCGACCGCCTTGATGTTGCCCTCGCCGACAAGCAGCCCGAGCCAGCCGCCGGCAGCGTAGACATCCGGAAAACGATCGTCGTGAGGCCACCAGTCGTGGTTGCCGGTGCAGACAACGGTCGGAGTCGGCAACTGCAGCAGCCATCGGCTGATGCTGCGAGCTTGAGTGTGCATTCCGACACCCGAGAATGCATCCTGCAAGTCGCCCGCAATGCACAGCAGGCCGTAGTTTTGGGCGATTTACGAAACCCAATCGAACCATTGCGGCCGGTTATGGAGATCGGAAACGTGGAGGATCTTCATGGCGCGTTTTCCTCTCCCGCCCGCCCGGCCCAAGCTTCGATGAACGCGCGCTGGTCCGTGGTTTCGGGAGTGGGCAGAAAGAGCGGGAGACGATCACCGATCAGGCGGTGAAGTTCCCTAACAGCCGTCATGGGGAAGGCCCGTCCATGACGCACGAGCCAGCACCCAACCGTAGTCCCTGTCCGACCACGCCCACCCCAGCAGTGGACGTAGACACACCCGCCACGGTCGATCTCCGCGTCGATCGCATCTAGGATGCCCCTCATGGTCTCCACACTCGGCAGGCCCCCATCGACGATGGGAAAACGAACACACCTGAGCTCACGCCCCATGGCGCGTGCAGCCGACCTGAGCGGTTCCTGATAGTCACGGAATTCGTTGCCGCTGTTGTCGCGCTCGCTGGCGAACATCAACGAGACAGCCAACGTCACCCCGCAGCCAGCCAGCGCGGCGAGGCGGCGATCGGCCTCTTCAGGATTGGCCGAACCCGGGTAGGACCCGGCTAGGAGACGACCGGGGACCACCCAATACGAACGGGGAAAGGGAGCTTGAAGAGGAGAATTCATAGGGACGGCGGGACAAGATAGCGGGATTATGGCTGCGGGATTTCGAGATTGGCAGAATCGGGGCCGATGGGCTTGGCCAACTGGGGCAAGACCAGACGGAGGAGGGCGGGGATACGCTTCAGGATGGCACCCCGCACCTCCGAGTATTGCGCTTCGGGCAACCCACACGCGAAAGCCGCCCGATCGACGAGTGTGCGCTCCTGAACGCCAACCGCATCATCGCCAGCGAGCGGCAAGCGGCGAAGGATCTGCCACGAGTATTCGAAGTCTGTGGCTGGATCCAGGGCGCGCAAAAGCGCCGCTTCCGCGCGGAAGAACTTGGCGAGACAACGTGCAGCAGCGCATTCACGCCCACCGAGATTGGCAGGGTCGAAGTCGGGGTCGCCGAGTGCTCCACCGATCCCACTGCCCCACGGTCCCACAGGCTCAAAGCCAGGAGGGAGCTCACCGGAAAGAAGTTGCTCCAGAAATACCGCCGCGCGTGGCAGCAAGAGGCGGAATTCATCGCGGACTTCGCCCGCCGCATCACGCCAAAGGCCAGTGATCGCGTCGGTGTTGCGCAGCCCGCAAGCCGCCCGCAACGCGCCGAGGAGTTCCTGTGCCTCTGGTGTCATAGAAAACCTCCGGCGCCAAGGGCAGTTGGAAGAGTGGAACCGGGCACATCCGGCAACTCGACGACGAGGTCCGCGACGACCCCGGTCTGCTGGGGCTCGTCGCCTTGATAGCCGAGCGGATTGCTGAGCACCCGGGTGCGCCCCACCATATAGTCGCGAAACGCGTGAATATGGCCATGCACCCAAAGCGCCGGTCCCTGCTCTTCGAGTAAAGGATCAAGATGCGAGGCGTAGGCG
>CAJCBL010000182.1 GCA_903960515.1 uncultured Verrucomicrobiota bacterium | reverse complement strand
CCTATCTCAATAATATCCGTCTCTACGAAAACCCCTTCACCCCACCCAAGCACTCGGCACTACTTTTCCCGACGCCCGAGTCCGGCCGCATGCAGTACATGGCCAAGAATCTCACCGCGTACGCTTGGCAATTATTCGAACCCAACTCGAACCCACTCCTTCCTCGCGCGCTCACCGAACCTCCCTTCTCTCTCCTTTCACGTTTCATCGATTCTTGGGACGCCCCCCCATCCCCGCGCTTTCGATCTTCGTTCGACCTCGGGCGCCAGGAATATTCAAACGACATGCCGAATGAGGACATCGCCTCATCGGGGATATTGTCAGCATTAGCACCCACTCTGGCATTGGTGCTGCTAATCTTGAAGCTGAAGCGATTCCCTTCAATTGATCGACCAGGGATTCAGATTTTGATCGCTGGTGCCGCACTATTTCTCGTGGTGTTTGCTGTGACCGAAGCATGGACACCAAGCAAGTACCGCTACTTTATCCTGCTCAGTCCGGTCGCCGCCATCAGTGTCGGGGTAATTGTTGAGGCTTTGGGTCCGCGATGGTCGGCTTGGGGTACCACCTTCATAGTTTCGGTCAGCCTGCTTTCTCTTGGTCTGGTCTCCATGAACAGCTACCATCATGGCTGGTTGACCATCCTCGACCCTGAACGCAGTCCTCACTCTCAGATCACCGCCTCAATGCGTGCACTCATTGCCGAATTGCCGGACCGCCCGATGCAAATCGGTATCGCTTTGAGGCAGAACTCTTGGATCGCTCCGTTCTTGCGCGCAGGTAGTCCCGCGAGATTTCGCTTCATCCCTTTCGAGCAGACCGAAGAGACAGGCACCGCGGAGTGCCTGCAGAGGGAGAAGCTCGATATGCTCATATTGAATGACGGTCCCGATGTTGATCTAGCACTACCGCAGATCAGGATCCCGGGCTACGTCATCGTGGGGGCACCTGAGCGCGTCGCGTTTTCCTCAGGTCTGCGCAGAACTAGCGGATTCCTCCCCGATGGCTGGACCGCCACAGATTTCGCGGTCACCGTACAAAATGTCGCCAGCCCTACGCCTCTCCGGTTTTCCGCACTCAATGCATGCACATTCGAGCGAGAAATCGAAATCTCGATTAACGGCAAAATCCATTCCCTTTCTCTTGCCAAAGCCAATTCCGTCGTCGATATCACGCTAACCCTCCCCGCGGGCTCCAGCTCGATCAACTGGAAGATCACACCGTCCTTCAATCCGTCTCGCGATATCATCGGAAGCGGTGATACCCGCAACCTTGGGCTACTTCGCCCTAGGTTTTCTGGCATCACCTCGCTCCAATAGCGCGGTATTGCTCCAAAGTGAACCGCGCTCGACATCGATCACAACAGGAACTGGCCTCCCATTGCGCCCTCTCCCCTAAGAAATGCCCCCCGTCATCAAACACCGAGCACCCAATATTCAACTCGCCCGTGGAGCCACTGAAAACGGCATAGTAATCGGAAACACTACCGACAAATATCAGTCGGTGAATCCAGTGGTACGGCGTCTCATGACCGGTTTCACCCGATCATTCGAATCGCTGGTTAGGCAAGTCGAACCAAGCGAGATCCATGAAGTCGGCTGTGGTGAAGGTTACTGGAGCATCCGCCTGGCCCAGGCTGGATATCGGATTAGAGGCAGCGATTTCTCCAGCCAAGTCGTCGCACTAGCCCGTGACAATTCCGCCACCGTTGGTCTGTCCATTCCCTTCCAAACTCAAAGTATCTACGATCTACGGGATCAGGAAGATGCGGCGAACCTCATCATCTGCTGCGAGGTTTTCGAGCATTTGGAGAACCCAGAACAGGGATTGGGGATTCTCGCGCGGCTTGCGCGTCCATACCTGCTTATCAGCGTTCCCCGCGAGCCGACCTGGCGATTGCTTAATATGGCTCGTGGCAAATACTGGTGCAGCCTCGGCAAAACGCCCGGCCACCTTCAGCACTGGTCGAAACGCTCATTCCTTCGGTTCCTTTCACAACGATTCGAGATTGTCGACGTGCGTTCTCCATTGCCTTGGACAATGGCGCTCTGCCGCATCAAGAAGAGCGCCCCGATTGCGCCCTCGTTTCCCCTCGTATCATGAGTAACCAGGCGCTTGCTCAAGATGACGAAGGCTTGCTCTCGCCGTTCCTTCGGAAGCGTCGATTCAAGGCTATCACGAGCCATATCCCCCTTGGCTCGGTAGTTCTCGACCTGGCCTGTGGCAGCGGCCAATTGCGCCACTACCTTACCCCCGACTGCAGATACATGGGGGCTGATCGTTCCTCTGCGGCGTCGGCCGCTCTTGGCGGCCAGTTCCTTGCGATCGACCTCGCTCGGCTAGATGCGTTTGCAGAAGTGGACCGGTGGCTGCCGCTACGACCGCAAGTCATCATACTCACAGCGATCTTGGAACACATTGGTGACCCCGGGGCATTGCTTGCTGCCTGCAGCACTCTATTACCGCCGCAAGGGCTTATTGTTGGGACGACCCCCCATCCCCGAGGACGCTTTCTCCATGATGCTTTTGCGCGTTGTGGCTTGTGCAGTCGCGAGGCCGCCAACGAGCACGAGACCTTTCTCGGCCACTCCGCACTTTCGGCTGCTGCAGTCGCCGCTCAGCTGGAGCTATTTGTCTACAAGCAATTCCTCTGTGGCCTTAATCAAGTTTTTGTCCTTCGAAAAGGTCCGCGTTCGTAGGACTTGCTATTGCTCGCGATGCGCCCCCCTCCCTTCTCAACTTGGCTCCGACATAAATTCGGCTCCAAATGGCAACTCCTCAGATTCTTGCTCGCCGGAATTCCCACGTTCTGTGGTGCAGTCTTTCTGAATCGCTCGTTGGCGCGAGGGCTTCAGATCAACCCTCTGTTGGCATATGCGATCGTATTAGTCACCCAAATGTCGGTAAATTTCCTCATTTGCCGCTATCTCGTTTTCGAGAACCGAGAGCGACATCCAATCGCGAGAGCGTATATCGTTTTCATGCTCGGAAACGCCGTTCTACGACTTCTTGATTGGTCCTTCTATGCCGGGATTGTTTCGCATTGGCCGGATTGGTATCTAGAAGCGCAAATCGCGAATGTTCTGCTCTTCGGCGTCGCAAAATACTTCTTCGCTCGCTCGGTCTTTGAGCGCAAGTTGCATCTAGAATCGTGAAACTCATCATCCAAATCCCCTGCTTGAACGAAGAGTTCACGCTGCCACAGACCGTCGCCGACCTGCCAACATCGATCCCCGGCATCGAGGTGATCGAACTGCAGGTGGTTGACGACGGAAGCACCGATCAAACCGTCGAGGTCGCTCGCCGCCTCGGCGTCCACCATATCGTCGCCCTCGGCAGCAACCGGGGCCTAGCTACGGCCTTTATGGCGGGCCTCCACCATGCTTTGACCCACGGTGCCGACATCATCGTCAACACCGACGGTGACAACCAGTATTGCGGGGCCGACATCGCCAAACTCATTGAGCCAATCGTGAGCGGTCGGGCCGATTTTGTCGTCGGATGCCGCGCGATTTTGGCTCACCAGGAATTCGGGATCGTGAAAAAACTGCTGCAGCTTGTCGGGAGCTGGCTACTGCGCAAGATCTCACGCACCCAAGTGCGCGACGCCGCCTCTGGCTTCCGGGCCTTCTCTCGCCATGCAAGCACCCGCCTGTTCGTGCACTCCCGCTTCTCCTATTGCATGGAAACATTGATTCAGGCGGGCAATAGCGGGCTGCGTGTCGAAGGCGTCGATATCCGCGTCAACCGGAAGACCAGGGAATCCCGTCTCTTCCGCAGTATACCCCAATATGTTCGCAAGCAGGCCTCGACCATGATTGCCATGGCGCTTCTTTACCGCCCATTCGCCTTCTTTAACATGCTCGCGGCACCGCTTTTCTGCACGGCGTTCCTGCTCGGACTCCGCTACCTCTATTTGAAGTGGCACGTGTATCCAAGCGACCCGACCCGCACCTTCATCCCCTCGCTCATTCTGGTCGCAGTCCTGACCATCTTCGGCAGCAGCCTATTCTTGGCGGGAATCGTTTCCTCTCTTTTTGTCGCCCAACGGCGATTGATCGAGCTTGTACTAATCAATCAACAGGAACGGAAGCCCTCTAGCCGCGATCTCCACTCACTGCCCCCATAGAATCGATCACGAATTCATTGGCCGGCACTAGGAGCCTGTAGGGCTTCGGCTATTCGGGGCATATTCCTCGTTTTTCGGCCCATAAAACCTATCCCACCACAACGGAATAGTCGGGGTTATGGACATTTATTGGGTGTCATTTTCCCACCGTGAGCTCACTGCTGATCGCACGCGATTCCGGCCAGCGTCATGCGATATCTCCGGCAGTGATCGCCAGCATGTCGGTAATCATGCCATGTCCTGAAAGGGAGAGGGTACGTCGTTTCTCCCACTTCGGTCCAAACACGACAATCTCCCCCTTGCTCTCGTCACGATCCTTGCGCGCAGAAAACTCCGACAGCCCTATATAGATTTCGTCGTTCGCATAAGCAGCCGACCGGGGAAAACCACCGGTGAGGACTTCCGTTCCATTGATGCCGCGGAGGCGTCCTTCGCCAGAACTACAAGTCATCAACTCATCGCCGTGCAGCCATGCATTGTGCGACTGGAAACCCAAGGCAACCCGGCGCACCAATTTCAGCTCAGGCAGATTGTAGAATAGAAGCTCGCTCGGCTTGGTAGCATCCGAACCAAGGTTGTGGGCCACGACGCAAAGCTGATTGGCGAAGGCGCTGATAGAGTTGAAATGATTCCGATCACGATACTCCGAGTCCGGCTCCCCAAGCGGATACCATTGGCGCCAGCGAACTCCGTCGAACACGGCGACCATATTGTCATAGGAGCAGGTCACCCAAAGCATGCCGGCATGCATGGTGATCTGATGAATGTCCCGGAGCGGGAAATCTGGTCCGATTTCTTCGCGGAAACGGAAAGCCTGGTCGAAAACCAGGATGCGGCCCCGCTCCTGATCCTTGGGTATGGGTGAAGCATTTGAGCGGTGCCGGATCCCAACATAATAGGTATCCAGGGATTTCGTCACCCCGTAATAGTGTTCCCTCCCTGAGTCCAGAACCCGTATGGTTCCATCGACCGGATCGAGCGCGAGCAAAGACTTGCTGGTCGTGACGATGAGCTGGGATGGTTGTATCATTGCGTGTTCCGGTCTGTCGCGGAGTTCGAGTTGGCGAAAGAGAGTTGAAACCCCTCATCCATCTTCATCGTCGGTGGCGGCTGCTGCAAGCGATCATGTACGTGAACTCTTATGTAAGCGGCTGCAGGAAGTGGTCGGTTTCTTGCGGGCAGGAAGGCACCTGGGATGGCAGCGGGCCGCCGCGGCGGCGGTGGGCCGTCAGGGTGCAGGTTCGTTGGCGAGGCGGTCTTTCATACGGTAGGCCTGGCCTTCGCGCACGACGGTGTCTGCGCGGTGCAGCAGCCGGTCGAGGATGGCGGCGGTGATGCCGGCGACTGAAAGGGCTGCGCTGATCCTTGCGTACCAGCGCAGCGGGTTGACACAGCGCGTCTTCGCCCAGCGCGAGGGGATAAAGTACAGCACGTTCACAGCGTGGCTGCAGGGGCGGCGAAGGGCCGAGGCCCCCGAGGGCAAGAATGTGCGCTTTGCCGAAGTGGCGATGCCCGAGCCGGCGACCGGGGGCGGCATCACGATGGAGTTGCCCGATGGCGTGGTGATCCGCGGCTGCAGCACGCGGGAAGTCACCGAGCTGGTCCTGGCATTGAGGGGCTGACGCGATGCTCACCTTCCCGTCGGCGCTGCGCATCTTCCTGGCAATCGAGCCGGTGGACATGCGCCAACAGTTCAACGGTCTGTGGGCCCAGGCCGAACAGAAACTCCAGGAGAATCCGCGTTTGGGGGCGGTGTTCGTGTTCACCAACAAGGACCGCGCCCGCATCAAGATGCTCTACTGGTGTCAACGTCATCTACGGCCACCGGATTGTGGTAGATCGAGATGGCTGCGAGGTCGCTCGCTGGTTTCTTCCTCCGCACGACTCCGAGGTCCTGCGACTGAACGATTTCGTGCCGCAGGAAACTCTATTCTGGCGCCGCCAGATCTGGGACAGGGTTGGCGGAATCGATACGTCCTTCCAGTTCGGGATGGACTGGGACCTGATACTACGTTTCCAGACGGCGGGAGCAAAGATCGTGCGCGTCCCGTATTTTCTCGGCTGCTTCCGGGTGCACTCACAGCAGAAGACCAGAACACTGCTCACGACGGTCGGCCGGCAGGAAACCGACCGACTGCGAGAGCGTACTTTTGGCCGCAAAATCGCCCCGGTAGAACTCGAAACCAGCCCCCGGCTCCACCGCTACCTGCGCAAGAGCGCTTGGCTGGAATCCCTGTGGCGGCGTTTCGGTATTCGCGGTCGCTGAGCCGTGACCATTCAGCGCTGGGCCGAGCGCCGAGGGCCTGATCACCGAGCAAGACTTCGGAAGCACGACCGCTCCTGGGCCGATCACTGGAGGTTTGGCTCTGGTCACTCGAAACTCGGCGCTTGTCTGCATACCCACGGCTGGGTGCCAACCTCAACGATTGATCCCTCCTCCGCCGCTCGGCGACATAGACAAGCCGTTATGACTGGGGACTCTGCGACTCCTCTGTGCGGTGGGTACCCTGCACCTTGCATCTCTGAGCGGCGGCGGCCTCCTCCCGCCGATTCCAGCTCCCATTTTCGGAACGAGTTCTCGTTTCGAGTAGGAGCCAACGCCTTGCTGCTTGGCGACATTGGTAGCGCCCGATTCACATGTGGAACCTCGACTGCCATTCACCCGATGCGCTGGCGCGAGCCGGCAACGGATATGTCATACTCGGGTGGATTTCGTGGTTCTAGCCCTAAGCCGTGACCATGCAGTCCGATTGTAGGGTCGGACCTTGTGTCCGCACCGGTTCGATTACAGGCGGTGCGTCGTGCCAGCGTTCTTCGCTGCGAAGAATGCGGGGGCGACGACCCTACACCACCTTCGGTGGAGAACAGATTAGAGTGCCAATGCCATCGGACTGCATGGTCACGGCTAAGGTGCCAAATCAAGTGGGCTTGGTGCGTGCGCCGGCACTGGTTGGCAAATGAAGCGGAGCCGCAGTCCGTTGTAGGGCCAGCGCTTGAGCGCGGAGGCCTCCCGTGCGGCCACTAGCAGCCTGTCGGACTTCGGCTGTTTTGGGCATATTTCGCGATTTCCAGACCATCGGATCTATCCAACCACTACCGAACAATCGGTTCTCGGGCCATTTCTGAGGGTGTCATTATCTGAAAGTGCCGAAGTCCGACAGGCTGCTAGCAGGATCTTTTCTTTTGGTGCGCGGACGCGACCCGTGAGGCCGGAGTAGGGGGCCAGCCGTGCGGCGAGATTTGGAAGAATCGTCAGGAAACGTTTCTGGGAATTCTTGGCATTCTGGCTATTCACCTCGATGAAGCTGGATGCGAGGTCGATCTCCGACTGTCACCGTGCAGCCCTTGGCGGTGCGTTGCAGATACGTTGCGGCTAAAGTGGCTGCATCCACAACGCTCTTATCGTAAAGGGAGATGATCTCTGTGGCCTTCGCGAGGTCGAGACGGTCCTGCGCGGAGAATGAATCGGCGGCAGTGCCGCATTTCTGACGGTCCTGCCGGCGGGGGACGATCTGCGCCTCGGCGGCGGCACGGGTGGCGAAGAAAAGGCGCAGCGGCTTGCCCTTTTGTTTGCCGCCCGGGACCAGCCATGAGGCGCGGTCGCCGTGGTGTTTTCCAAGTCTCCAAACGCGCGGATGGCCGAAGCGGCTTCATGCGCAGTCGCTCGCGTCTTCAGGGGACATGTGCAACCGGAGCGCTACGGAACCCGGTTCTGTGAAACGCCTGTTCCAGCGTAAGTCGTTCACGGTAAGTGGCGCGGGGGACGGGATTCGAACCCGTGACCGACGGTTTAGAAAACCGTTGCTCTATCCAACTAAGCTACCCCCGCGTAGAGGAGATGCGGAGGATGCGGTCGGGTGGGGGGGGCTGGCAAATCCGAAGCGCACGTGGCGAAGGTTTGGTGCGTCCACCGGCCTGCGTGGATTCCGAACCACGGCGGCCAAGCAGGCTGCGGTGCGCGGAACCACAGGGCCGGGAGCACTGCACTGGGCGCGCCCCTCACGCCTTGCTCCCTGTGCGGAGCGCTACAAGCGGATGGGGCCCTCAACCTTACGCTGGCGTCTTCGCCGGGCAGTCGGCCTTGCGCCGGAGCCAGGCGGCGAGCAGCAGCGCTCGCTGCCGCGTGTCGTGGTGGTGACGGGCGGTTCGAGGATCCGCCAGTGTGTGAGCGGCGGGTATTCGTGCCCCGCTGCTCGGCGTTGTCGCGCTGGCCCCCGCTGCCCCTGGCGGAGTCGCGGATGACTCGCCGCGTACCTGCACGAGGGCGTAGCTCCCGCTCTTGCAGCAGAAGCGGTATTCAACGGCCGGGGGTTCCTGCCCTCATCGACCGCCTGGTGGATGCCCTCGACACCCCGCCTACGCTCCACGGGATGGATGCGCCCAGGCCAGACGCGCTTCCGGGTATCAGTCTCGCCGTTGTGTACCCGAAACATTACACAGATCTCCCGCCCGACCAGAGCTGTCGGTGATCAGGTCCCAGTCCCAGACTACGTTGCTCACGGCGCGGGCGATGAGTCGGCATCGTTTCCAGCTTTGGCGCCGTGCGGCTTCGGGGAGTCTGCTTCCGGAGACGTGGCGGATGTTGCCCTCGAGGAGGTGCCTTCCCGGTAGCGGTTGCTCACGAAGTCCACCGCGGTCTGGCGCCCGTCACTGGTCGTGGCGAAGCTCGTCGTTGCGGATACGGTCGGTGCGCTGGCGCTTCCGGACGGCGTCCCGGTTTGCCGGCGTGGCCCGGAGCAGGCCGATTTCGAACAGTTCCTTGCCGATGAAGGGCTCGTAGGTGTATCCAGGCAGGGAAACTTGTAAGGGGTCCACTTCGGTGATCTGGGGTGAGGCGGGATCGAGCCCGGGGACTACATCGCTGCCTCGAACAGGCGGCGGTAGCGCTGCTCCGAACGGGCGAGTGAGGGCATCATCATGGGTAGACTCAGAGTCGGGCCGAGGAGGGAGACGCTGAGGGCAAGCCGGCGCGTGGTCCGGCGGCGGTGGGATTCCCCCACCGGCAATCGAGTGTTGCGGGCCCGTGTGCCGCAGCTTGTCAGAATCAAGCGGCGGGGTGATTGCCCCGGCTTCGCCCCGCGGCATCGTGGGATCCCGGGCCTGGCTGGCACCAGAGTTGCAACGCCTCGGGCCCCGGCCGATCGCTCGGCCGCCGCTGTAGCCACGAACTCATGAAACTCTCCATCTCCCACCACACCCGCTACGAGTACGACCGCGAGGTCCAGTTGCTGCCTCATTTGCTCTATGTGCGGCCGCGGGAGAATCCGCTGCTGCAGGTGAACCACTTCAGCTTCACCTTCCAGCCGGGGGCTCAGGTGCATTGGATGCGCGACGATTTCGACAACCTGCCGGCGAGCGTGAACTTCTCGGCGTGTTCGGCAACCTTGGACATTCTCTCGGAGTGCACAGTGGCTACGGCGGACACTCCGCCCTTCGACTTTCTCGTGCGCGACTACGCCGCCACGTTCCCTTTTGTCTACGAGCCGCTGCATCGCTTCAATCTTTCGATCTACCTCACTCCGTCGGCAGGGGCAGCGGCGGCGTTGGGGCGCTGGCTCGACCAGCATTTCACCAATCGGCCTCGTGAGACGGTAGCCTGGCTCCTGGCCTTCAATCAGAGCATCTGCCGAGGGCTGTGCTATCGGCGCCGCGACGAACCCGGGATCCAGACCGCGCTGGCCACCATCGCGTTGGGCACGGGTTCGTGTCGGGATTTCGCGGCCTTGCTGGTCGAGTGTGCCCGGACTCTCGGGATCGCGGCGCGGTTTGTGAGCGGATACATGCTTGATCCGGCAGACGGCGGTGCCACAGCCGGGGCCATGCACGCTTGGGTGGAGGTGTATCTGCCCGGGGCCGGCTGGATTGGTCTGGATCCCACCCACGGGCTGTTCTGCCACAATGGGTATGTGCCCGTTGCGCACGCGGTGGTGGCCGAGAGCGTGAACCCGATCCAGGGCTCGTTCTTCAGTGCGGTGCCCGCCACGGCACGGTTGACGAGCGATGTGCGAGTGCGGCGGTTGGAGTAGGTGGGGCGTTGGGGCGGCGGGGTGTGCCCGCGCGGGTGCCGGGAGGTTTCAACGGAGGGCGCTCTGGCATGCCTCCCGGGGGCGGGCGCTATGCCCGCCAACTGGCCCGACCCTACTCGGTGCCCTCTTCCGCCTCCGGCCCTCTGTGACGGAAACGTAGCGAGTAGGCGTAGCGGAGAACCAGGGCTCTGCGGTGTTGGCGACGCTTGTGGGTAACCGTTGGAGCGCAAACCGGCTCCGCGCGATCGGCTGCCCCACTGCCCAGCACCGAACCCGAAATAGCATCTTAAACCTTGCCGGCTCCACTCTTGCGCGCGGAGCTTTGCGCGGGCTCTGTGGTGCACTCCCACCCGCTCGATGCCCAATCCCCGCGAACTGCCCATCTACGAAATCGAAGCCGCGCTGCTCAATGGCGCCCGTTCGACGGGCCGCGTGGTCGTGCAGGCGCCGACCGGCTCGGGCAAGTCCACCCAGGTGCCCCAGATGCTGCTGCGCGCCGGTATGCTGGAGCGCGGACAGTGTGTGGTGCTCCAGCCCCGACGGATCGCCGCGCGCATGCTCGCCAAACGCGTGGCCCAGGAGCAGGGCGTGCGCCTGGGCGACGAGGTGGGCTATCAGGTGCGGCTGGATTCGCGGGTGTCGAACAAGACGCGCATCCGCTTCGTGACCGAGGGTATCCTGCTGCGCCAGATGACCTTCGACTCCCACCTTCGCGGGGTGAGCGCGCTGGTCTTCGACGAATTCCATGAGCGCCATCTCGACGGCGACATCGGCCTCGCCCGCGCACTCCAGATTCAGGGGACGACCAGGCCCGACCTCATCATCATCGTGATGTCGGCCACCCTCGACGCCGGGCTGCTCAAGAACTACCTCGCGCCGTGCTCGGTGGTGGCGAGCGAGGGTAGGATGTTCCCGGTGACGACTGAGTATGAGAAGCATCCGATCGATCCGGATCGCGAGGACGTCTGGGACGCCGCCGCCCGCGCCTGCGCCCGGGTGGTGGCGCGCCAGCCCTCCGGCGATGTGCTGGTGTTCATGCCCGGTGCCTATGAGATCAGCCGCACGGTGAGCGCCATCCAGTTTCAGCGCGAGCTGCGCGACTGCTTGGTATTTGCGTTGCACGGCGAAATGGGGCCCGACGAGCAGGACCGCGCGGTGGACCGCTATGAGCAGCGCAAGATCATCGTGGCGACAAATGTCGCCGAGACCTCGCTGACTATCGATGGGGTGACTGCGGTGGTGGACTGCGGGCTGGCGCGGCAGGCGCGCTTCGATCCGCACCGCGGGATCAATACGCTGCTGGTGGAGAAGATCAGCGCCGCCTCTGCCGACCAGCGCGCGGGCCGGGCGGGGCGCACGGCGCCCGGAGTGTGCCTGCGGTTGTGGACTGAGCGTGAGCACATCCAGCGCGCGTTGCAGGAACTGCCGGAGGTGAAACGCCTCGATCTGGCGGAGGTGGTGCTCACCCTCAAGGCCGCCGGTATCGACGATGTGGCGGGTTTTCCGTGGATCGAGCCGCCGGATCCCAAGGCCCTCGCGCGGGCGGAGGAGCTGTTGGCCGATCTCGGCGCGGTAGCGGCAGGGGCGGTTTCCCCTCGGCCGAGCGCTGTCGCGACAAAGGCGGTGCGCGCCGCCGCTATCGATGAGACCGGTCGGAGACCGGTCCTACCTGATGCGGGCGCACCCCGGTGCACCTCGATCACCGACATCGGGCGCAGGATGTTGAAATTTCCGGTACATCCGCGGTATGCGCGCATGTTTCTCGCGGCGGAGGAGCACGGCTGCGTGCGCTCGATCGCTCTGATGGCGGCGCTCACTCAGGGGCGCACATTTTGGCTGCGCAACGTGGGCCGCGATGTGGATACCGCCCGCGAGGAGCTCCTGGGCGCGGAGCACGAGTCGGACTTCTTCCTGCTCATGCGCGCCTACCGCTACGCCGAGCGGGCGAACTTCTCCATGGATGCGTGCCGGCGCCTGGGTATCCACGCGCAGTCGGCGCGGCAGGTGGGGCCGCTTTTCGCTCAGTTTCTGGAGATCGCCCAGGACGAGGGGCTCGACGTGGCCGAGCGCCGTGTGGACGGCGCGCTGGTGCGCAAGTGTGTGTTGCTGGGTTTCATCGACCACCTCGCCCGTCGCCTCGATGCGGCTACGCTGCGCTGCGAGCTCGTGCACAAGCGCCGGGGCATGCTCGCCCGCGAGAGCGCGATGCATGAGGCGCGGCTGATGGTGACGGCGGAGATCAGCGAGATCGGCGGGCGTGCCGGAGAAGTGAACACCGTGCTCGGCTTGGCCACGGCGGTGGAGGAGGCGTGGCTCAAGGAGCTGTTCCCAGCGGATTTCGCCGAGACGGTCGTCACCGGTCTGGATCCAAACACCAAACGCGTGACGGCGCGCCGCGAGCGGCGTTTCCGCGATCTGGTGCTGGATTCCAAGGACGGCGCGGAGCCGCCCGCCACCGAGGCGGCGGAGATTCTCTCCCGCGAGGTGCTGGCTGGCGCGCTCAAGATCGAGGCGTGGGACGACGTGGTGGAACAGTGGATCGTGCGCGTGGCGCGCTTTGCCGAGTGGTTCCCCGAGATGGAGGCGCATCCGATCCGCGAGGAGGACCGGGCGACGCTCGTGGAGCAGATGTGCTACGGCTGCCACGGAGTGAAGGACGTGCGCAACCTCGACCCGTGGCCGATTTTGAAGGACTGGCTCACGCCCAAACAGCTCGCTGCGATGGACACTCTGCTGCCTGAGCGCATCGACATGGCCAACGGCCGGCGCTCGAAGATCACCTACCCGAAGGAGGGCGCGCCGGTGATCTCGGCGCGCATACAGGAGCTCTTTGGTGTGGACAAGCTGTCGCTGGCGCGCGGGCGGGTGCCGCTCAAGATCGAGGTGCTCGCTCCCAACCAGCGGCCCCTGCAGGTGACCGACGATCTCGCGCGTTTCTGGCGCGAGACGTATCCGGAGATAAAGCCCGCGCTTTCGCGGCGCTACCCCCGGCACGAGTGGCGGTAAGCGGAGGCAGCCGGTAGGAACTCAACTTGATTCCTACCGGAACCAGGAGTAAAGGAACCGTCATGGTTCGGACTAACATCTCGAGTAAAGGACAGATCACCATTCCTCAGATCTTCCGCCAGCGAATGGCGCTCACGGGTAAGCAAGAGGTGGAGGTCGACCAAATGGCGGACGGCACGGTGGTCGTTCGGCCGGTTGCCAGCATTCTCGATCTGGCCGGCTCGGTTACCCTCAACCAGCCGCTGCTCTCGCCTCAGGAAGAACGGAGGCAGGCCCGTCTGATCATGGCTCGCCAAGCCGCCAAACGTGGACTGCCAACATGAGGCCGCGTTTCCTCCTCGATACCAACGTCATCATTCGGTTCCTCACCCAAGATGACGCGACCCAACTGGAGAAGGCCAAGCGACTGATCGGCGCGGCTGAGAGCGGCAAGTGCGAGCTGTTGCTGCGGCCTTGGATCGTCGCGGAAGCGATCTACGTGCTGCGCGATGTCTACGGGCTTAAAGACCGCGCACAGGTGGCCGGCTTGCTTCGCAGGTTTGTCCAGGCCTCCGGCATTGTTACCGAAGGCCATGACTATATCCTCGACGCCCTTACGCGTTACGAGAAGAAGAACGTGGACTTCGCCGAGGCGCTGCTGGCGGCGGAAGCCGCCTCTCTCGGTGTACGCCCTGCATCCTTCGACCGGGATTTGGACAAGTTCAGTGACGTGAAACGCCTAGAACCGGGAGACTCCTTTTCCTAACGCCCCGATTTGCGTATGGGCCGTGGTTGTTTCCCCATGGCATCGCCGCTAGACAGCGGCGGCAGCTCCGCTGCCGGCGAAGCGTTCCGGGTGCGGCCCTCGCAGCGCCTGCCTTGGGCTTGGCTCCCTCAGTCTTGCCGGCTCCCGCTCGGGGCCCCGGGCGGGCCAATTGCACGCGCTGGCCGACTGGCTGGCTATCTGCAAGTCTTCCGCGTGGCGGCGGGCACGTCGCCGAAACTCAACTTCCGCAGCGGGAGTTTTGAGGAGAAGCACGAGTTGCCCCTGGGGAGACCCTGACGCCGGGGAGGCGCGAGCAGGACAACCCGGAGAACCAGCAGGGTCGGGGACCGGGGCAACTGGAAGGTCGGTTTCCGCGGGCGATAGGGTTGCGGTATCGGAGTGGTGGGGCCGAACGCGAGCGCCCCGGCTCTCCGCTCCCTCGGCGCTGGTCTGCATTGTCACCGCTGGGTACCTCAGCGCGCATTCTCCAACCGGGGTAAATGATTGGTAGCGATCTGCGGAGGCGTTTTTGCGGGACAATCCCCAAAAAACTTTCCAAGCTCCCGGGTATGACGACACCCCCGCCCGCGCCCTTACCTGAGGAAAAGAGCGTCTTGTTGCGCTGTCTGCAGGTGCAACTGCTTGAGTGCGCCGAGCTGAAGGCCCGCGCGCAGGCGTTGCTGGACGAGCACCACTATCTGGGCGGGGTGCAGGCGGTGGGCGAGCAACTCCACTACGCGGTCACGGATCAGGCGGGCGGTTGGGTCGCGGTGTTGATCTTCGCTGCGGCGGCCAAGCATCTGCAGGCCCGCGACCACTGGATCGGCTGGAGCGACGAGCAGCGCCGCCGGCGCCTGGCCCTGGTGGCCAACAACGTGCGCTTCCTGCTCCTGCCCGACCGCACGGTGCCCAACCTCGGCTCGGCCGTACTCGCCCGGGTGCTCGATCGACTCAGCGGCGACTGGCAGCAACGCTACGGCCACCCGATTCTGGTGGTGGAGACCTTCGTCGATCCGCAGCGCTTCCGGGGCACCGTCTACCAGGCCTCCGGCTGGAGCGAATTGGGCCGCACCCAAGGCCATGGCCGCACCCGCCGCGACTACTATCAGGCGCACGACCGGCCGAAGGCGCTGTTCGCACGCGAGCTTTGCCGCAATGCGCGCCGCAGCCTCCAGGCCGAGCACCTCAAGCCCGCCCTGGCGTGCGTGGAGCAGAAGGTGCCCGCGCGCACCAGCCTCAAGCTCGCCGAGCTCCAGAGCCTGCGCGAGCACTTCCTTTCGGTACCCGACTACCGGGGACGCATTGGCATCTACCCGGTCTCCACGTTGCTCTCCATCATCGCCTGTGCTCATCTGGCAGACGCCCCGTCCGGGCAGAAGGATCTGGCGGCCTTCGCCGCCCGGCTCTCGCAGAAGCAACGCCGCGCCTTGGGCGTTCGCCGCCAAGGCAACGACTATCCCTCGCCCAGCCAGCCCACCTTCAGCCGGCTTTACACAGAGGTGGGCGCCGCGCAGGTCGAACAGGCTCTCCTGGCCCACCAGCGCCAAGTCCGCGGCGCCCCGCCCCCGGCGGAACTCGTCGCCCTCGACGGTAAACAACCCAAGCACAGCGGCGGCCAAAACGTCGTCACCGCCGTCACCGTGCCCAGCCTGCACTACCTGGGCAGCACCGTCGTCGCGGAGAAGACCAACGAGATCCCCGCCGCCCGCGACTTGTTCCCCCGACTCGAGCTGACCGGCCGCCTCGTCAGCCTCGACGCGCTCCACACCCAGACGCACACCGCCCGCGAGCTGGTGCTCGAACACGGCGCCGACTACCTGTTCACCGTGAAGGGCAACCAGCCAGGCGTGCGCACCGCTGCCGCCGCGCAGCTCCCCCCTTTTGCCCCGAGACAAGCGACACCGTCACCCTGAGCACCAAGGAGAAGGGCAAGCCGGTGTGCCGCCGCCTCCACGCCGTCGAGACCGACGCCGAACGCTCCGCCTTCCCCTTCGCCGCCCAACTCGCCCTGCTCGAACGCGAACGCCCCGGCCGCGCCCCCGAGCAAGTCATCCTGCTCACCAGCCGCCCCCGCGAGCAGCTCGCCCCCACCGCCTGGCTCCAGGCCAACATCGACCACTGGAGCATCGAAACCGGCCTGCACGCCCGTCTCGACGCCTCTCGCCACGACGACACCTGCCGCCTGCGCCAGCGCAACGCCGTGTGGCTGCACGGCATGTTCACCCGTTGGGCCAACTCGATGTTCATGCACTGGAAGCGCTCCTGCTCATCGCGGCGCCACACCACCACAACCGACTTTCTCTCCGCCATGGCCGCCGATCACGACCGCCGCGCCCTCTCCGCCATCATCACCAAATCATTCCCTTCGTGAATAGGCGCTGCTGGGTACCTAGCCTTTGCCTGCTTGGCCTTGCGTCAGGGGGCGGCGGATGCTCGCATCGATCCCATAGACACCAGGCAGAAAACAGGCGGGCATGACGGCATGCTTCGGCCAGCTTGGTGGTTGGTTATCCATCCGAAACCCCCGCGATATGCTTCCCTCCTCCGGCGCTGAGAGCACTCCTGTTTCCTATCGGTCCGATCGTTCTCAAGACGGGCGAGAGACGCTGGCCTTGGAGGTGGCGCGGCAGGCTGTCCACGAGGATCTCTACTCGTACGCGGAGATGAAGCCTCTCATGCAACGGCTGCTGCCCCGGGGCACGGACGCGGAGCACTCGCCCTACGCGCTGATCTGCCGGCTGCTGGCGAGCGGGGAAACCGAGGCGAGGATACTTTTGCCGCGGGTGCACGCCGGAATCATGAAGGAGGCGGTGAATGCTGCGAAGGCGTTGCGGGGGGCTCCTGGTTACGACTGGCACTCGGCTCCGCTGCTTGCCCACCTCCCGCCGGACCTGCCCCCAGGCTGGCGCTACGATGAGGCGTTGTTGGAGGCGCTGCGGCAGGCGGCCCAACTCGAGCGCGACCGCGCCTTTCTGGGTGGCACAGCGCCGGACCTGACGGGGCCGGTGCGGGCGGTGGGCGAAGCGTGTGCCCATCAAGCGGAGTTGCTGCGCGGGCAGCCTTCGCGCTGGTCCTGCTTTTCGGCCGCAGAGCTTTGGGCCGGTTTTGCGCCACCGGCGGGTACTGCGCTCCCGGCTACAGCCGCCGTGGATGCGCGCGCCGAGGGGGACGCTCGACTGAGCGAACTTGCCCGGCTGGTGGTCGACTCGGCGGCAGGGCCGGAGCGCACCGCTGCCCTTGGCCGCCTCGTATCGTGGCCGGATGCGTCGGCGGCTGCGTATCTGCTGCAGGCCTGCGTGGCACCGGAGGTGCAAGCCTACACCATGCACGCTCTCGCCTTGCGCTCGGGCGTGGGCTACCAGAATTGGTCGGAATGGGCGGATTGGCTGCGGCGTGCGGAGGAGGGAAGCACCCGGCTTCGCACCGCCGCCGCGCGCCTGGCGGGTGAATACCGCGATGAGCTGCGCCTGCTCTGGCTGAGGGCGCAACCGGGTTCGCCGGACCCCATGCTGGAGGAGGCGCTGCAGGGGGCGATCGCCGCGAACGCCCGCCAGCATGTGGATCTCGCGGGGTTCGTGCGCCGTTGGGAGATTGTGATTACGCCCTTCGATATCCGCCGGCTAGCCGGAGGGCCGGTAGCCGTGCAGGCGGAGCTCGGCGCTACTCCTCCGCCCCTGTCGTGGGCGGAGCCGCCTCCGTTGCCGGCGGGATTTGTCGAGCAAGCAGTTCCTCCACCGATTCCGACGCCGTCGCGGCCTGCAGCGCCCGAGCGCGCGGTCCCCGTAACGGTAGTGCGGCAACCGGCACCACCGCCGGCACGCCCGCCGGCACCTCCGCCAATCCCGCCGCCGCCGCCGGCTCCAACGGTTTGGGACGAACACCTGCGCCCGTTCCTGGCGGCCAACTGGTATATCATCGCCGGCCTGCTCATGGTCGTGGCGGGCGCGTCGCTGCTGGCCTATTTCACCTGGGACAAGAGCGTGCTCGTGCGCTACCTTTTCCTGCCCGTGCTGCTGGCGGGCTTCACCGCCGGCATGGCGGAGCTGGGGAGGCGGCTGTTTCTCCAGCATGAGGATTTGCGCGCATCCGGAGCGTTTCTGCTCGGCGGTGCGGTGTGTTTGTTGCCGGTGAACTTCATGGTGCTGTGCCGTGCGGGTGAGGATACACGCTCGGCCGGCCTGTTGTTGCCCGCCCTGGCCCTGTACGGGGCGATGGCCGGCTTCGGGCTCTGGCGTTGGTGCGGCGCGGTGCGGCCGGAGCTCCGGGCGCTGCTTGCCCTGCCTTTGCTCGGCGTGAACCTCCTGGCGGTGCTCGGCGACATGCCCGGCGTGCGCGAGGCCGCTGCGGGCCATCGGGAAATGCTCGTGCCGGCCACCTTTACGGCGGCCGTGCTGGTGTTGCTGGCGGTATCCAACCGCTTCCTGCTGCTGGTGCTCACCAGAGAGCTGCTCGAGTCGAAGGTAGTGCCGTGGTTCTTCGGTATTACGATGGTGGCCACGACTGCGCAGGTGGCGGTGTGGCGGCATTTCCACCTCGGGATCAACCCGCAGCCGCGCGACTACGCGCTGGCGGTGATCCTCATTGGTGCGACTCTGCTGCGCTGGGAACGGCGCGCCGGTGAACTCCGCGCCAACGGGGCGGCCTATGGCGGGGAGTCGTTTCTTGGCTACGCCGCGCTGCTGCTGGGCATTCTGATGGCCGCCGGCAGCGAGGGTTTGCGTATCGTAGCGCTGGTGTTGGCGGGCGGGATCTGGCTCGTGCAGGCGCCGCGGCGGCCGGGGATTGTCCACTACTGGATTGGGGCGACGCTCTGCCTGCTCGGTGGCGCGGCCATGGGGCTGCTCGAAGCCTTTCCCAAGAGCGCCGAGTTGAATCTTCTGCCCGCGCTGGGGCTAGCGCTGGCCCTGCTGGCCGGTGGGGCGCGCGTGCTTGCCGGCCAATACGGCGAGGCCCGCCTTCGTCAGGTAGCCCTCGAGATCCAGCCCCCGATCCTGCTGCTCTCCTCCATCGTGGCAGTGCTCTCGCAATACCACCTGCGCTCGGAGCCGTGGCAGGCCGGACTGGTTCTGGCGGCTGCGGCCGTGTTCTTTGCGGTGCGTGGCACCCGGGAGAATCGGCGCGACTGGCTCAACATCGCCGCCGCCTGTGCCGGGCTGGCCCTGCCGTACCTGGGATGTGCGGACATGATGCTCTACCGTTTCGGTGGCAACACGCTCGGGCTTGGCTTCGGCCTTCTCGCTGTCGCCTGGCTGGTGGCGGCGCGGCTGGTGCCGGGATCGCTTTGGCGAGAGAGCGGCGCGTTGGTGTCCACCTGGCTGGGCGGAGCCGGAATCCTGGGACTCTGCCTGAGGCTGATTCTGGCCGGCGGCGCCGAGTTGGGCTGGGCGGAGCTGGCCGGCGGCGCGTTGTTGGCGGGCGCGCTTGGTGTGGCGGCATGGCAGTCGCGCTCGGTCGTGCCAGGACTGATGGCTGCCGGGCTGCTCGCCGTGCTTCTGCCTCTATTTGCGGTGCCCGCCGGGGTGTGGCCGGACTGGTTATTCGTGGGCACCGGCCTCCCGAGCGCGGCGATCGCGCTGGCGTTGATGCTTGGTTGCTTCGGCCTGCGGCGCCGCAGCGCCGGCTGTGCGCAGGCAGCGGATTCGGAAGCGGGGAACGATTGCCGCGCCCCGCTCGTCGTATTCATCACTCCGGCGCTGGCTGCCGTGGGCTGGCTGTCGGCCGTGGCGCTGCAGCGCCAGTTGCAGACGCACGGTATCCAGGCGCCCTTCATACTGTCCTCGTGGCTGGTCGCCGCGACCTTCTATGCCGCGGCCGTCTATTTCCGCCGCGAGGCGGGTGGCGAGATTCTGTTCCACCTCTCCTGGCCGTTGCTTGGCGCTGGTTTTGCCTTGGTCTGCGACGCCGCCGGCTGCGACGGGTTGGAGATGCTCCAGTATCCGCTGCTTTGGACCGGTGTGGCGCTCACGGCGCTGCTCGCCGTGGAGTACGAGGTGGCCCGGAGGATGGAGTGGGCGGGGGAGTTTCTGCTGCGGCCCCGCCTGGCGCTGCTGGCGTACGGCAGCGTTATCGTCGCTGCATTTCTCGCTCTTGGAATCCAGGTTTCGGGCACCGACCATCGCGCCGAGCTGCACTGGCTGGCGCTGTTTGTGGCTGCGCAGCTTGTCTGGCATGGGTTGCGGGGGGCACCGCGTCTGTACGGCACTGTGCTCTATGTACTGGTGGTTTCGTGGCTGTGCTACTGGCGCAATCTGCCGGTCACCCCGGGCGCTCTGCCGCTCTTCCTGGTGGGGGTGTTGGTGGCGGATGCCGTGCTGGAGTTTTGGTCGCAGGCTCGGGCGTATCTGAATCCGGTGCGGGCGCCGTTTGTCGCGGGCGCCACCGTGCTCACTACGATCCTGGCGGCAGCGGGGCTGGTGCTGTATCGCCCGGCCGCCGCAGGCGCTATCGATTTCGCTTGGTCCCGGCCGGAGCTCTTTCTGGTGATCGCCGCCGTGCTGCTGGTGGCCCGTGCCCAGGCGTGTGCCGGCTTTGCGCTGCCGGCGGCAGTGTTTGGTTACCTGCTGTGCCTGTTGCCCTGTGCAGCGGACGAGCTGTTCCGGCCGTGGAGGATGGCGGAGTGCGCGCTGGCCCTTTGTGCGGCACCGTTTATCGGACGCGCGTTGCTGACGCGTTGGCCGCGCCTGTTGCAGGGGCCGACCCCGCAAATACCGGGCGCCGCTGCGACTGCGCAGGCGCCGTGGTTTGTGCTGCCGGGGTTGTTCCTGGCCGTCGGGGCGGGCCTGGGCCAGGTAGCGCTCGCGGTGGGATGCGGGGCGGATGATGCGCGCTGGGTACAGGTGTTTGCGCCCTTTGCCGCGGTGGCTGCCTTCGCGCTGGGCGGGTGGTACTGGAGTGAGCTGGTTTTGTGGGCCTGTGCGGGATGCCTGCTGCCGCTGGCCAACCTGTTCGGGATCTCCGTGCTCTGGGGACGCGAGCTGGCCGAGGCGCAGCTTTCCCCCCTGCACCTCGGTGGTATTGCAGCGATCCTGACCGTGGCGGAATTTGCCGCGGTGCGGTGGTGGCTGGTACGGGCCGATACGCGTGCGGCTGGGGCGGCCGTGGCTGCGCAGTGGTTGCACCGCGGTTGCGTGGCGCTGGCCGGGTTTACGCTGGTGCTGCTCGGTGTGAACTATCTGGTGGATCCGGACCTGGAGAAGATCGCGGCGGTGAGGTTCCTGGTCTCGGGCCTGCTCGCGCTCGGTGCGGGCGTGTATTTCCGGTTTGCAGCGCGTCGCCCTGAAAACCTGGGCACAAGCGCGGGAGTGTGGCTGGAGTCGCTCTGGCATGTTGCGCTCGGGCTGGCGCTCTGGTGCGGGGCTCTCTCGATCCCCGATTTGCGCACTCCGCAGGCGGCGCTCTACACGCTGGCGTTGCCCGCAGCGGCCTGCTGGTGCGCGGCCGAGTGGTTCCTGGCGAGTGCGGGGAGCACGGAGGAGCGACGCTTCACCGGCGCGCGTTTCCGCACCAGCGCTACGGCCTTTGCCGCGCTCATACTGGTGTTCTACGTATTCCGTTTGCCGTTCCAGATGCTGCTCTTCCCGAGCGTGCCGCTGGGCCTGGACCACTATCACACCGGCGCGGCGGCGGTTGTGCTCATCGGGCTGCTGCTGATCCGTCTGCGCGGGCTGGGTGGGGCGCCTTGGGCGGCGATGACCGGCGCACTGGCGTTGATGGTCGGTCTCTATTTCGGTGTATCTTGGTTCCCCGGTCTATCGCCGTTCGACTTCCCGATGGCGGGCGCGTGGACGGCCGTGGGCTTGGCGCATGTGTTTATCCTGCTCAGCTTCCAGCAATCGCCGGTGCGCAGCCTGATCCAGCACATCGGAGGCATCGGCGCCGAGGAGTGGCACGCCCACCGTCGCCAGTGGGGGCTGTTCCTGACGGCGGCGGTGCATGTGGCTGTAGTCTCCGGGGTGGTGCAGGACTTCGGTGCCCACAGCCTGGAAACAACGCCGCTGCTCGCGGCGTTGGCTAGCGTGCTCATCCACCAGGCGCTGATCGGCGCGCCTTGGGTGCGGGAATATTGGGGGCTGGCGGGCTTGGAGCTCTTCCTTGCCCTGCATCTCGACTTCCTGCTGCCGGCTAGCGCGCCGGGCCTGATTCCGGCGAAGACGGTTGTGTGGTTCCTGCTCGCACCGTGGCTTGGAGCAGTGCTGGGCTGGGGACGCCTGCGGGGCCGGGTGGATCTCCGGGCAATGGGTACGGTGGCCGCAGCGCTGGGGCTGGTCTGCGCCGGGCACCTGCTCTACCACGGGCCGGCGACGGGAAGCGGGCTGGTCATCTTCGCCGCGATGCTGCTGGCGGCGGTGGCGACTCCGCTTTGCGACGAGGCACCCGCCGCCCGCGCGCTCGCGCCGGTGCTGCCGGTGGCGCCGCTGTGGCTGGCCTATTTCGGCACGCGTTGGCTTACGGGCGCGGAGGCGGCCGGGTTCCTACCGCTGCTCGCCGGCGCCGCAGCGCTTGTGGGCTCCGGCCTGCTCGCGCGGTTGACGGGCGGGGTGGTGCTGCCGCTCACTCCGCGCCGGCTTGCGCACGAGTTTCTCGAACATTGCAGGCGTAACGAGGAAACGGTGGCGCGCTGGCTGTTGGGCGCGGCTTTCGCCGGCCTCGGGATGCTCACGCTGCTGCACCCCGCCGCGCGCAACGGCGCGCTTGGTGGGATGCTGGCGCTGGCCTTTGTCTGGGGCGTATCCTGCGTAGCGTGGTTTCTTGAGGGGAGGCTTCGCGACGGTGTGCTGCCGTATGTGCTGAGCGTGCTCAGCCTGGCCGGCGCGTGGATTCTGCTGCGGAGGCTGTTGTTCCTGAACTTCGACTTCTGGACCTACGAATACGACATCTGGCTGAGCCTCGGCGCCTCGGTGGCCTTCAGTGCGGCCAAGCGCTTGGTGAAGCACGAGCGCCCGGGCCTGGGCCGTACGATGACGGGCACCGTCTGGCTGTTGCCAGTTCTTCAATGCGTATGGCTGGTCTCCACCCGCATGGGCGCCGATCTCACGCTGCTGGTGATCGGGGTGCAATCCATGCTCTTCGCCTGGCAGGGTGGGGGCCGGCGCGACTCGCCGTATAACGCGGTGGCGATGCTCGGCTTTGTAGGGTTCATCTGCCTGCTGTTCTGGGCGAAGCTGGACCTGCGCTGCGTACAAGCGTACACGATACCGAGCGGGCTCGGGGTCCTCGGCCTGGTGTGGCTCTTCGGGCAGCACCTCCCCCGCGAACTGCGCAACGCCGTGCGTCTGGTGACAGTGCTTACGATGCTGGGCAGTTGCGGCTACTACGCGCTGCTCGACGCCAGCTACCCGCTCGGCTTCCACCTTACGATGATCGTGCTCTGCCTGGCGGTGATGGCGCTCGGGCCGGTGCTGCGGGTGCAGCTCTACCTCTACCTCGGCTTCGCGGGCTTCGCCACGGATTTGGCCGCGTTGGTGGTGAAACAATTCCGCGGATTCGATCGTTCGATCCAGATGATGGGTGTGGGCGGAGGGCTGCTGATGTTTGGCGTCGCGGTAGTGGGTGGCGCAATACTCTACAAGACGCACCGGGAGTTGATCGTGGCCCGGCTCGCCCAGGTGCGGGCGCGGCTGGGGGCGTGGGAGTAGGCCGGAGACGCGCCGGGCTGGAGTAGACACCGGGCTGAAGCCGCCACAGGGCTGGCGCTTGACAGCCCGGTGCTTGGCGATTGGCGGTGACGGGTAGCCACTGCGGCTCGGTGGCGATCCGGCGGCGGGGTAGGGCGGCGGCCGGGGCGGCTCCATGCCTGTGCCAGCACGACAGGAACGGTACTTGCGGGGTGATGACTCGCGCCCGCCGGGGATTCATTTGCGGGTCACGCCTGCGAGTTCCCGGTTTCCTTGTATGGTGGCGCCCGCTACATATGAACACTACCCAACAACTAGTATTGGTTCTCCGATTCGGTGGGGCGCTTGTCGCCGCTGCCTTCCTTTCCCAATTCGCCAGCGCTGCCGATGAGCAGGCCATGCCCCCGAAGGCAGCTCCTACGGCAACCTCGGCGGTGGCCGTGCTGATCCCCACCCAGGGCAACGATGTGCATGGCACCGTACGATTCACGAAAGTGGCCGGCGGTGTGCGCCTCGTCACCGAGGTTACGGGCCTGACGCCCGGCAAGCATGGTTTCCATGTGCATGAGTTTGGCGATGCCAGTGCGGCCGACGGCGCTGGTGCGGGCGGGCATTTCAATCCCACCCACGAGGTCCATGGTGCACCCATGGCGGAGCACCGCCACGAGGGAGATTTGGGCAATCTTGAGGCCGATGCCGCGGGGCATGCGGTATTGGACTTTGTCGACACCGGGCTCGCGCTCGAGGGCGCGAGCTCGATTATTGGCCGCGGATTGGTCGTCCACGCATCTCCCGACGACCTGAAGAGCCAGCCCGTGGGCAACGCCGGCAAACGCGTAGCCGTGGGCGTGATCGGTATTGCGAAGGGACCGTAACCCAGCCGGGCCCGCCGGTGCTCGCACGCGATCCGAAGTGGGATCGCCTGCGAGCACTCACAACTGCATCGAGACGATGAGCGGTGCAGGCCCGTGGCCGGCTTGCGAATAGCCGTTTCGGGGAGAGTTCCGGTTTCTTGCCGGAAGTGCCGAAAAACCCCGCTGCGCTTCAGAGGGGAGGGTTCCCCCAGAAGGGACAGGTCGGAAATCTTAGACTTACGGCCCGTAGTGACTAAACTGCGGGCTTTATGAGGCTGGGGCGTATCAAAGTTTCGCCTGAGGAGGGGCCGGCAGCTTACCACTGCATGACTCGGGTGGTGGCGGGGGAGCGGCTCATCGACGACCCGGCCAAGGAAATCCTGCGACGGCAGCTTTGGTTGGTGGCCGAGTTTTGTGGAGTCGAAATCCTCACCTACGCAATACTCAGCAACCACTTCCACATACTGGTGCGCGTGCCGCAAAAGACCATTCCTTCGGATACGGAGTTGCTGCGCCGCTACCGCCTGCTTCACCCCAAGCCGACCAAGTACCAGCAGGCTCGTATCGAGGTGATCGAGGCGCAGT
>CAJCBL010000181.1 GCA_903960515.1 uncultured Verrucomicrobiota bacterium | reverse complement strand
TGGGCCGGTTCGCACGCCAGTTCTTCGCGCGTCTCGTAGCCAATGACCGGACGCTCCGCCCCGCACTTGGCGCACTGGCAATCCTCCGGGCTGCAGGGGAGGATCTCTTCCCGACGCTCCAGGTGCTCCGGCAGTGGATCGCGTCCCGGATGGTTGGAGCGGGGCTTGCGGGGCTGGGGCAGCGCCACGGGCTTTTGAGCTTTGGGCCGTTGGGCTTCCTGCTCGACCTCCCCCGCCATGAGACTGATTTCCTGGAGCAACAAAGGGATTTGGGCGGGGGAAAGCTTCTCGCTTTTAGGACCGAAGATCCGGAAGTTCAACAGCCGGATCTGCTCGTCCTTGAGCTGAATAATTTGGCGCAGGCGGGCGCTTTCAGACGCGGCTTCTTCCAGCGCTTGGCGCAGGTCGGAGGAGTTGGAATCGGGCGCAATCATTGAATGCGCCACACTTATACGTTGTATAATTGCAAGTGTCAATGCTTATTCTCACACTTGCGGCGAAATCGGCTATGGGACTTAGGCCGCTTTGCGCCACCAAGGCCGGGTGCGGGTCTTTCCCAGATCAATGCCGCTCAATAACAGCGTCAGTTCCTCGGCTAAAATCCTCAGCGCTCCAGGGGCGTCGGTCTTCGGCCAGGCAAAGCGGCCTTCGCCCAAGCGCTTGGCACAAACCCACGTTCCGCTGCCATCGAAATAGAGTAGCTTGATCCGGTTCCGTTTGCGATTAGAAAAAATGTAGAGGTGCCCGCTGAGCGGATCTTCTTGGAATTGGTGCGTGACCAAATCACCCAAGCCCTCAAAACTCTTGCGCAAGTCGGTGGCACCGGCAGCTAGATAAATCCGGGGCGCCGGACTCAACGGGATCATAAGGACCGGAGCAGTTGCAGCAACGTCGCGAGTTCCTCAGTCCGGAAGCCCGACCTGACTTCCAAATCGATGCCATCCCCCAGATGCAGCCGAGACACAGCCGGATCGGAAGTCAGCGTCAGCAAATTGGGGACTTGGACAAAGGCGGTAGCTCGGGTGGAGGCCCTGGCGTCAGCTTTGCTAAGCCAAAGCTGCGGGGCGGATACACTTATCCCGGCCTTACTGGCAAATTCCCGTTGGGTCAGTTGGCTGCGCCGGTAGGCGGTTAGAATCTGATCTCGTTGCGCCTGTGTCGGGCACTTGCGGACGGCTCGTGTGATCGGCATGCCACACTTTTGCAGAAAAACCGGACGCCCGACTAGCCGCCGTTCGTAACACGGATACGGTCGTGTGGCGAGCCACCTCCTGAGCGACGAATTCGTTTGGCACGTAGATTTCCGTCCGGCGGCGGTCCAACTCGCCGTGCTCGTCCACTACGCCGTCCATCGCCAGCACGATGGCCGCGCCGACGTGGCGGCTGCCAGCGATCTGCTCCGCGATGCGTCGCACGACGACACCGTCGCCTTCGGTCAGCACTTCCGCGCGGGTGGTGCCAAAGCCTTCCAGGTAGAGACCGAACTTCCAACTGTTGCTGATGGCCGGCGAGACGAAGCATCCGCTGCCGCCCGCGCCGACGCCAGCAACGTGGCAGTGCATGTCGAGCAACTGCGCTTCTGGCAGCGGCTCTGGCTCGAGATAGGGGCCACGGAAGAAC
>CAJCBL010000180.1 GCA_903960515.1 uncultured Verrucomicrobiota bacterium | reverse complement strand
GAGGTCGAGGCCAAGGTCTACGCCTGCTTTGCCGGCGGGGCGCTACTCACCATCGACGACCTCGCCGAGCACACCGCCCTGCCCTACTCCGAGCTGGCCCCCGCCCTGATGATGCTTGAATTGAAGAAGCTCGCCGCCCGCCGCCTCGACGGCAGCTACGAAGCCCGAGGCTGAGGCGTAACCATCCTAGCAGGAGCGTGCCCGCACGCGATCCGCGCCCGGCAATCACGTGCAAGCGCGCTCCCGCGGCGCCCGCCGGAGTTCGGACACTGCCCGAGCGCAATGCGGAGCGAAACTTGGGGCGCGGCTGGGGGCCGTAGCCATGCTGTCCGCTTGGTCAGCCTTTGTGGAGGTACCTACTCTCAGAGAAGGGGCACGCCGCTCCGGCGTTCTTCGCTGTGAAGGGCGCGGCACGGCGGCCCTCCCCGCCTGCGGTGGCACGCGGGATGTACCCGACCACTGAATGCCAGCCGTGGCGCGGACCGGCTCCGCCTCCGCCCATGCCCAGCGCGAACAACTCTCTTGTCGCGATCACGGCCACGCACTCGGAATACGCCCGCAAAAAAGGCGCCCGGTTTGCACCGGGCGCCTTGAGAGGATTGGCCATCAAGGCCGACTACCCGACTCAGCCCTTGGTGGCTTCGTCGAGGATGTCGCCCAGGTTGGTGAGCTCGTTGCCAGTCTTCATCGAGTCGTAGGCCGAGGCTTCCGCCTGGATCTGCTCGATGCTGTAGTTGGCGGCCTTGATCGAGAGGCCCAAGCGGCGCTCCTCGCGGTCGATCTTGACGACGCGGGCGGAAACGACCTGGCCGGCCTTGAGCACGTCCTTGATCTTCTCCACACGGTCTTCCTGGATCTGCGAGATGTGCACCAGGCCGTCGATCGCGTCCTTGAGCTCCACGAAGGCGCCAAAGGAGGTGATCTTGGTGACGGTGCCCTGCACGACGTCTCCGATGCGGAACACGCGGTCGATGTCCGACCACGGATCTTCGGAGAGCTGCTTCATACCGAGGCTGATACGCTGCTGCTGCGGATCGACATCGAGCACGACTGCATCCACTTCGTCGCCCTTCTTGAGGACTTCGGAGGGGTGATTGACCTTGCGGGTCCAGGACATGTCGGAGACATGCACCATACCGTCGATACCTTCCTCGAGCTCGATGAAGGCGCCGTAGGTGGTCATGTTGCGCACCTTGCCACGGACGCGAGCGCCCACGGGGTAGTTGTGCTTGACCATATCCCACGGGTTGGGATCGAGCTGGCGCATGCCGAGCGAGATCTTCTGCTCGTCGCGGTTGAGGCCCAGGATGACCGCATCAAGCTCCTGGCCGACCTTGAGGATGTCGGAGGGCTTGGCGATGCGCTTGGTCCAGGACATCTCGGTGACGTGGATGAGGCCTTCGACGCCGGGCTCGATCTCAACGAACGCGCCGTACGGCACGAGGTTGACAACCTTGCCGCGGATCTTGGCGCCGACCGGATACTTGTGGTCGATATCGTCCCACGGATTCTTCTTGGTCTGCTTGAGGCCGAGGGAAACGCGTTCCTTCTCGCGATTGACCTCGATGATCATGACCTCGATCTCCTCGCCCTGCTTGAGCAGCTCGGACGGGTGCGAGATACGACCCCAGGACATATCGGTGATGTGGAGCAAGCCGTCCATGCCGTCGAGGTCGATGAACGCACCGAAATCGGTGATGTTCTTGACCACGCCCTTGCGCAACTGGCCGGGCTGGATCGAATCCAGGAGGGTGCGACGCTTGCTGGTGCGCTGCTCTTCGATGAGCTCGCGGCGGGAGAGAACGATGTTCTTCCGGTCCAGGTTGATCTTGAGGACCTTGAAGTCGTAGGTCTGCCCCAAGTACTGGTCGAGGTTCTTCGGGGGCTGCACATCGATGTGCGAGCTGGGCAGGAACGCGTCGACGCCCATGCCGACGATGAGACCGCCCTTGACCTTGCCCTTGACGCGGCCGGAGACGATCGTGCCTTCCTGGCACTTGAGGAGGATGTTCTCCCAGTTCTTCTTTTGCTGGGCGAGATCGAAGGAAAGGATCGGGCTGCCGTCCTTGTCCTCGAGCTTCTGAACGAAGACTTCAATCTGGGAACCGATCTGCAGTTCGCCGAGGTCGAAGAATTCGTGGGCCGGGATAGCCCCTTCGGATTTGCCGCCGATGTCGACTACGACTTCGTTCTGGCGAATCTCGGTGATGGTACCTTGAACGATGGCGCCTTCCTTCAGTTTATCGAAGGATGAATTCGCCAACAACTCTTGCATTACGCTGCTCATGACTGTGATACGTACGATGCACGTTCAGCTCCAGAAACGTGCCTCGGCCGTGGACGACCCCGCGAGGCGGAGTCGGTTGGGTTGGATGTTGATACTGACAGCCGATCGGCGGGAGCAGGCGGCAAAACACCGATCGGATCAATTTCTGCCGCGAGGGTTCAACGTCGCAGCGCCCCCACCCCGCCCGCAAGCGGAAAACAATGGCGATGGCCCGATATTGGGATCATGGGGCCGAAATCGGCTCGCACTATAGTGAGGGGCCGGTGTGAAGACGGGCTTTACGGTCGACTCCGAACCGTGGTCGCCGTGGCCGCTCCACACTGGCTGCGTGCCGGCCCACGCCGCGAGCCCGCCGCAATCGCGAGCAAGCTCGCTCCTACAGCCGATCGCCCTCGAGTGCCCTTCCGTCGCAGGAGCGTGCTTGCACGCGAACCAGCGTGGCCAAGCACACTGAGGCAACCGGCTCCGGGGGGGGGCCTCGCAAGAGTGGGAATCCCCCGACTGCATGTATTCGCCTCAGTCGGCGGCGGCGTTGACGGGGGCGGCGAGTTGGCTCAGCCGATCGCGGGCGGCTCTTTCGAGCTCGTCGATGGCGGCCTGGACATGCTCGGGGCTGGCAAGGCTGGTGTGGCCGCCGGCGGGCCGGGACGGGAGCCCGCCGCTGGCCGACTCAAGCGGCTGGCCCGCTCGCTCGGGCTGTAGCGCTTCCTCGGCTCGCCGGGCGGCTTGCAGGAGAACGTCGTCGCGGGCGATTATCCCCAGAGAGGCGATGCGGT
>CAJCBL010000179.1 GCA_903960515.1 uncultured Verrucomicrobiota bacterium | reverse complement strand
CTACCTTCGCTTCGTCCGCGACGATTCGGTCTCCGACAATTCCGCACTCCGCGATCCGCAATCCGCAATCGGCCAGTCTCCGAATTCGGTTCAGCCTTCAGGTTTCAGCCTTCAGCCTTCCTGGCGGCCCGCCGCAGGCACGTTTGATGGTTGGCCGCGCGCTGTGGCCGCCATCCGGATGCTCGATCCCTGCATGGGCAGTGGTCATTTCCTCGTCTTCGCCCTGCCGCTCTTTGTCCGCCTCCGCATGGAGGAAGAGGGCCTCGACGCCACCGCCGCTATAGCCGCCGTGTTGCGCGACAATATCCACGGCCTTGAGCTCGACGAGCGCTGCACCCAGATCGCCGCCTTCAATCTCGCGCTCACCGCGTGGAAGCTCGCCGGCTACCAGCCGCTGCCCGCCCTGCATCTCGCCTGTTCCGGGCTCGCGCCGAATACGACCGAGGCCGAGTGGGTCGCGCTCGCCGGGGATAGCGAGAAGCTCCAGCGCGGCATGGCGCGACTCTATACCCTCTTCAAAGATGCGCCTGTGCTCGGCAGCCTCATCAATCCCCGCGCCGGCGAGGGCGATTTGCTGGTGGCCGCGTTCCATGAACTCCAACCTCTACTAGAACAGGCGCTGGCGCGTGCAGTAAGAGACGACAATGCCCGCGAAACCACGGTGATTGCGAGCGGTTTAGCGAAGGCCGCCGAGATCTTGGCTAGTAAGTTCACCGTGATCGCTACGAATTTTCCGTATCTCAAACGAGCTAATCAAACGGAGGAGCTCAAGCGATTTGCAACGAATCTTGATGAATCCGCGCATGCTGAACTTGCGACTATATTTCTGGTCAAAGCGCTTGGTGATTTGGAGGAGAACGGTACCTTAGCGGTTGTCACCCCGCAGAGCATCACCTACCAAAGGTATTATATTCATTTGCGGAAATCCTTACTTGAGGAGACTTGCCTGCGCCTAGTGGTGAAGCTTGGGCCTAGAGCATTCGAAACTATCACAGGCGAGATCGTGCAGCCGGCCCTCTTGATTATAGATAATCGTAAGCCCGTCGTTAGTGATCGCCTAGGGTATGCCGACTATGTTCGTGAGGTCAATTGCTTAACGAAGAACGCCGCACTTAAGTCTGGTGAATTGAACTCGCTGGATCAGAAAGCGCTTCTGAATAGTAGAGAGTATAAGATATCTTCCGCAGTTGTTAGTGAGCATTCAGATCTTTCGGAATATTGTGACTGTTTTCAGGGGATTTGTACCGGCGATATTCTCCGATTCGGAGCATGCTTTTGGGAGCTACCAAAAGAAGGGGACGGTTGGGTGTTGCAGCATTCGACCCCGGAAAACGGCGCTGATGTAAGCGGTTGCACGCAAGTGCTGTTTTGGGAGGATGGTGACGGCACTCTCCGGAAGCAGGTGGTCGAGCGCCTAGGTGAGTCCGGCGTATCTTCATGGATAAGAGGCCTAGAGGCGTGGGGTGCCCAGGGTGTAGCAATTGCCCAAATGCAATCGTTGCGGGCTGGCCTATACACCGGAGCGTGTTTTGATAATAACACGGCTGTAATTATGCCGAGAAAGGCACAGAATTATGTTGCGGTCTTTACATATTGTAGATCCGATGAATATCGGGGTGCAGTCCAGGAGATTGATCAGTCGATAAAGATTTCGAACAAAACTTTGCTGAAAGTTCCGTTCGACTTAGCCCACTGGCAGACGATTGCTGACGAGATGTATCCGGATGGCTTGCCGAAACCGTATTCCAGCGATCCGACGCAATGGCTCTTCAACGGCCACCCCAAGGGCTCCGATCAGCCGCTGCACGTGGCCGTCGCCCGGCTGCTCGGCTATCGCTGGCCGCGCCAGACCGGTTCCAGTTTCCCCGATTGCGCCGCGCTCGAAGCGGACGGTCTTGAATCCTTCGCCGACGGTGACGGGATCGTCTGCCTGCCGCCCGTCAATCGTGAGGGGCCCGCGGCGGGTCGACTCCGGCATTTGCTCACCGCCGCGCTCGGGACCTTCGACGAACGCGCCCTGCTCGCTGCCGCCGGTCCCAAGGGCAGCAAGTCCAAGACCTTGGAAGACTGGCTGCGCGATGAGTTCTTTGAACAGCACAGCTCTCACTTCCACGACCGCCCCTTCATCTGGCATCTCTGGGACGGCCTGAAGGACGGTTTTAACGTGCTGGTGAACTACCACCGGCTTGACAATGCCACGCTGCAAAAACTCACCTACCGCGACCTCGGGGAGTGGATCCGCCAGCAGGCCGACGATGCTAAGGCCGACAAGCCCGGCGCCGCCGCCCGCCTCGGTGCCGCCCAGGCCCTCCAGCAAAAGCTCGCCGCCATCCTCGAAGGCGAAGCCCCGCTCGACGTCTTCGTCCGCTGGAAACCGTTGAGCGAACAACCTCTCGGCTGGAATCCCGATCTCAATGACGGCGTTCGGCAAAACATCCGCCCCTTCCTGCTCGCCGGCGATGTCGGCAAAAAGGGCGCCGGCCTCTTCCGGGTGTGTCCCCTCGACCTGAAGGACAAGGACCGCGGCAACGAGCCCGAGCGCCCGAAAAAGGCTTTTCCCTGGTTCTGGTGTGCCGAAGAACCTGGCACCGATCCCAAAGGCGGGCCCGAGTTCGTCGGCACCCGTTGGAACCAAGTCCATCTCACCCTCGCCACCAAGCGCGCCGCGCGCGGAGAGCGCTGCAAATGACAATCAGCCCCAAAAGTCTATCCAAGCTCGCCGAAATGATATGCGGCCGCAGCGGATCGCCTTTCGGTCATTTTAGTCACCCAAACTTCATTTATAGATCCAGCTCTCAGCTCACCTTGTTCTTTCGCGACATAGGACTGCCATACGTTCATGATGGCAGTACGCGGAAGAGTTGGGTTGAGGAGGTTCTTCGGAGGGAAAATTGCTCGGTGTCGACGAATCCATCGCTTCCGACGGATTCATTCATTGTGATCATTCAAGCTTTGCTTGATGCGCGTACTTGCGCGGAAGGCGGGCAGGACCGTGGAAAAGCGATGGATGATCTGAATGATGTTCTGAGGTGGGACGGATTCCGCGTGTTTATTGACGGTAGTGACCTGGCCCAGGTTGAAGCGATTGAAGGTGGCGCGTGTTCCACTATTTCGGTGAACGCCGTGCGCCGGGCCTGGACCCCTGAAGAAACGAAGCTTAGGGATGCATTTGGAGGGTTCTTAGACGGTTCAACCGAGGACGAGATTACGGAGAAATTGCTTGTGCCTCTATTCATGCAGCTCGGATTCCAGCGTATATCGGTCGCTGGGCACCGAGACAAGCAATTAGAATATGGCACTGATCTCTGGATGAAGTTCCAGCTCCCAACTCGGCATTGGCTCTACTTCGGGTGCCAGATTAAAAAGGAGAAGATCGATTCGGCGGGCCGTAGCGAGTGTAATGTGGCAACTATTCTGAATCAGATCACGATGATGCTGGATAACGCGATATTGGACCCAGAGGTGAACCGGAAACAGCTACTCGATCATATATTTATTATCTCTGGAGGGGTGATTACTAAGGCGGCCCGCTACTGGCTGGGGGAGCGGCTCGATGCCTCCAAGCGGAGGCATCTTATATTTATGGATCGTTCCGAGTTGCTCGATCTTTTCATCGCCAACAGGCTAACCTTGCCAGTGACGGCCCACGAACAACCGCCATTCTAAGCCAATTTATGAAAATCCACCGCATCCATTTACTACACGCGGGACCAATCGAAACCCGTGTCGTCGACCTGGCCAACACTTGGACCGGCGGTTGGCATGAGCGTGTGCTGTTCACCGGCCCCAATGGCACGGGTAAATCCACCCTCCTGCGGGCCATCGCTTTCCTGTGGGACATGACCGGACAATGGCTGGCGACTCCCGACGTGCGCCCCAAGGGCCGTAGCGAGGCTCGTGCGTGGTTGCGTTCCCATGTCGAGGCCGTCGGTTTGGTGGTGAGCGAGGTCCCGGGGATGGAAGGACCGATCGGTTTGTATTTCGGCACCAGCGAGCATTTCGAGAAGATCCAACCCGAGGCCGAGTTCTGGATGGGAGAGATCGATGCGGAGAGGGAAGGCAAGGGGCGTCCCCGCTTGATCCACCACGATGACCGCGAATGGATGCGGTCCTGGTCGCAGGCCTACAGCCTCCTTCGTCTTAGCCACGCCGAGCCTTCGAACGGGAATGGTTTCTGCACGCCCAATGTGATCTACTTGGAGGCGGAGGAACGGCGTTGGGTGCGCGCCAAAGGCGATCCGGCCAAGCCCGTGGCGGATGATCCCGCGCTGCGTTGGCTCGTCACCTACAAGCCGACCGAGGATTGGGAAGGGCAGGTCGAGTCCTCCCTGATCGCGCTCAAGATCCTGAACGAGCCGGAGTACCATCGGATGTTGGAGGACTTGAACCGCTTTTTTGTCGGCAAAAGGATCCGGACCCAGCCGACCGAGAAACTGCGTTTGTTGGTTGACGTGGTTACGCCTGCGGGGGCGATTAATCATTCGTTCGATGAACTCAGCGCGGGCGAACGTCAGGTGTTGGTCCAGTTGTATCTCATCAGCCGTTGGCTTCAGCCCGGTGGGCTCGTCCTATTGGACGAGCCAGACCTCCATCTGCACCCCTCGCTTATCCGCCTCTTTTTGAGCCGGGTGGAAGCGATCGTCGCCGAGCGCAAAGGACAACTCTTCATCACCTCGCACCTGCCGGAGATCTGGCGCGACTACGAAACCAAAGCGCACCGCGAGAAGCTCGGAGGTGAGCTGTGAGTGGCTGGACCAGGGCACATCAAACGATCATCTCGAAGATTCAGAATCCCTCCCAGCGAGTGCTGGTTGTCGAGGGCGAGGATGATTACTATTTCATTAAGTCCCTGCTGGACAATTGCGCGAAAGGAATTTGGGAATCGGCATGGGTCGTCGGCGAGGCTGAAGGAAAAGACAATGTCATGTCGATCTTGGCTCGTGAGCCGAGCTGGTTTGGTTTGATAGATAGAGATGAATGGACGCTGGCAGACGCAACGGCGGCACAAGGCAATTTCCCAGGAAGGCTGTATATTCTCCCGAGATACTGCATGGAAAGTTACTTTGTGGTGCCATCAGAGCTTTGGACTTTGCTAGACGACAGGCAACGGGTGCAGCTTAATAATGATGTAGTCGCCTTTAGCGATGCACTAACTAAGGAATTGGAACAATGGTTACGACATGGCGTCTTGTGGCATAGCATTAACCCGCTTTGGCGAGGACTCCAATCCGTTGGATTTCAGAAGGAACTACTGGAAGTCGAAAACGCTCAGCGCACTGACGCTGAAATCGAGGCGACCCTAATTCGATGGCACGATTACTTGAAGCCTGCGGATATAATGGCGCGGTTTAGCACTGATTTGGCTGCGGCAACCCAATCATCCGAATATGAGAAGATTACCAGTTGGATTCATGGCAAAAAGTACTTCGATACCTACGTGAAAAAGGAGTTGGCTCGATTGCTGAGATTGCCAGTGAGAGCCAAGGCTCAAGCGATCGCTGATCTTCAAATACATATGGCAGTGCCTGCGGATTTACAGCCGATCTGGACTGCCATAGGTTTGCCATGACAGCCCTAGACTACTTGTTTTGCTCCTTCGCCTACTATCCCTGGTTCTGGTGTGCCGAAGAACCCGGCACCGATCCGAAAGGCGGCTCTGCCTTTGTCGGCACCCGTTGGAACCAAGTTCATCTCACCCTCGCCACCAAACGCGCCGCGCGCGCCTGACATTCACTTCGTTCCTCTTATCCCCAATGTCTCAAGTCTATCACGATCAGCACTGTAATCTGGGAGAGCTTCTGGGCCGCGCCACCAACCCCTCCGGGGCCACGTTGCTCATCCCTGATTTGCAGAGACCTTATGTCTGGAGTCCGCGCCAAGTTGTTTTCCTTGTGGACTCGCTGATACGCGGCTGGCCGTTTGGCACTCTGTTGACGTGGATGGTTGATGCCCGAGACCCGGTGCGAGAACTCGCGCGGCCGTTTTGGAGTGTCGTTGACCGGACAGGTGCAAACGCCGAGGCACAGGTCAGCGCCAAGAATCCCCCCAGCGCTTTTCAGATGGTTCTGGATGGGCAGCAACGCGTGCAAAGCCTGCTTTTGGCAATGGGTGGGGACTCATGGGGTATTCGCATGTTCGATAGCGAATGGAATATGGCCCTGACGGAAAAGCGCGTCAGGCGAAATGTGAATCACTGGTGCCAAGGCAGCCTTTGCGTGGATATGGAGGCATTGGTGGCCGGCTATCGAGTCACGAAACGAATCGCATCCTTGGATTTTAGTAACGTCCTCGCGTGGGCGGTCACGGGCGGCGCACCAGCATGTTCGCAAAAGAGCAGAAAGGGCGACGGCAGGCCGCTTCCGCTCACCCACGAGCAAGGAATGGAAAGTCGATACATCCGGCTTGGTCGTTTTTGGGATGCTGCGCCCGGAGCGGACGGTATCGAGCAAGAGCAAGCCAACACACTGGCGGAGCGCGTCCTTAGCGAGCACGCGGTGGCACCCGCTCAAATCGAGGAAATGACGCGCGTCGCGGGTGCCCTGCTCATGGCGCTGGCCCGAGTGAAGACCACGCGGGTTACGTTCCTTGAGCTTAAGCAATTCGATGACCGTCTTTTCACACGCGACGCCTACGACGACGCGGTGGTGAATATCTTCACCCGGCTAAACACGGCCGGTCGCACGCTCACCCGAGAGGACATCACTTTTGCCTGGCTGAAATCGAAGTGGGAAAACCAGCACACGGGGGGGCGGAACGCGTCCCAATGCTTCGAGGGCCTGATGGAGAATCTGGCAGATGAGAAGCTCGTCCTCTCTACCGAAGAACTGATCTCGGGGGTGTCCTACCTTTGGGCATCCGTTCACCAAGATGGGCGCGTCTTGAACAACAACGACCTACTGAAGGGGGAGAAAATCAAGCCAATGGCAGCAGAACTTTCCAAGAATTGGGATCTGCTGACGAAATCAGTGGTGAACGCGAGCAATGCGGTCAATTCGCGCGGGTATCTTCGCCACGAGCACTATCAATCGCTCAATTCGTTGTTCGTGCTCTGGAGTTGGCAATACATAGCCGACCGTTGGTTGGCCTCACACCCTATGAGGGAATTGGGAGAGGACGCCTATACAAAGCGAGTCGCAGCGGTGCGCGACGAATTCATGGATCGCTGGCTCCTCTGCTCCCAGTGGGCTGGGCGCTGGGCGATTGCGAGCGCGGAGACGATCACTGGCTACGCGAAACGCCTTTCAGAGTGCGCGACGAAGGTGGCATTGGCTTCGGATGCAGATGCGGCTCTAAGCATCCTGCGCGAATTTCTGGAAACAGAAGTGAAAGCCCTGGAAGGCGACGCGATGAACGGTCTTGGCGCGCTAAATGTGCGCCGCCGGGAGCTTGTTCGAGTTTATTACGCACCCCTTTGGCTCTGGCACAGACTGGACGCCGAAAGATGGAAGGCGTCAAAAATCCAGTTACGCGTTGGCAAAGCCGGCTCTTTGAGTCTCGAAGTCGATCACTCGGTCGCACACGCCCTCTGGGAAGACAAGCTTAAGGTGGACCTACCCGAAGGCGAAACCGACCCGGAGGAAGCCTTAGCTTTGGTGAATCAGATAGGCAACTGCTCGCTGTTGGAGAAAAGCTTCAATATCATTAAATACAAGTACTCGTTTCGCTCCTTCCTCGTGCAGGTCCATGATTTCAAAGACAATCCTGAACGGCTGACTGAGTGGGCAACGGCACTTGCTATACCAAGCCAAATGATGGGCGCTGATACCAGTGACGTTACGCAAATCAAGCAAGCCATCGCCCATCGCGACGCTTTGATCAGGCAAGACCTGAAAGACTTTATCCAAGGCAAATGCGTCCGCGTGGATCTGGACTAGTGCCCGTTTTTCACGCGGCTTCGGCCATCTGCCGCCGGCCCCACTTCGAATACGCCTACGGCGTTGACTAATCTCCCATGACCGTCCTCGACCAGCTCCTCAAGACCCTCGTGCGTTGCGCCGACCATAACGGCAATGATGTTGTCGCTCCGCGCGTCATCCTTTGGCCGGACGGCGAACGCCTCTGGGAACCCATGATCGGCTCTGTGCGTGCCGCGTGTCCGCGGCTCTTCACGCTGGGGGAGTACGCGGCCGAAGCGCACACGGGGCCGGCGGCTTACCTGCGAGCTCAGATACCGGCCTTGCCGCCGACGGCGAATGAGGTGCCCGTGATTTATCTCCCCGGGATCCCGCGCACAGCGTTTCGCAGCGCGGCGGATTGTCCAGCAGCGGCGCGCCATCTCTTCGCGCTGCAATATGAAGGGGAATTCTGGTTGCAGAAGAACGGCAAGGATTGGACGCCGGCCGCCTTTCTCGCGTCCGCCGACGGCGGGTTGGGACTCGATGTGGCCCGTGATGCTGAGACGGGGGGCGCGCTCCTGGCCTGTCTCGCGAAAGTGCTGGATGCGGAGGTAGCGGCGCTGTCGGGGCGTCGCCTGGAAGCCGGCGATTTCCGCGGGCTGGTGGCCGAGGATCCCATCGGGATGTTGCTGCGCTGGATGGGGCAACCTGCCCTTAAGAAGCAACAATGGTCGGCGGCGGAATGGTCGAGCTTCCGCGCCATCGCACGCGACACCTACGGTTTCGATCCGGAGAAGGATGGCGAATTGGTCGCCGCCGAGAAACTCGTTGCCGGGCAGAATGGCTGGCAGGCGGTCTGGCGGCGTTTCTACGATTCTCCCACCGCGTTTGCCGGAGTGGAGGGATTGCTCTCGAAGCTCACCCCTCGTGATCTCTTCGCGGTCCAGGAGAGTTATCCCGCCGTCAATTCGGCGAGGGAGAATGAGCTGCGCCTCGCCTTGGAGGCGGTGGCGCTGCTTCCCTTCGATCAAGCCCAGCAACGAATACTCGCACTGGCGGAGACGGAGGAGCCGCGCGCCGCCTGGGTGTGGGCGAAGCTCGATCGCGCGCCCTTGGCGCAGGCGATCACCCATTTGCGCGCCCTCGTGCAAGCCGAGAAGGAATTCGCCGGGGGACAGGACTGGCCCGGCCTCGCCGGCGGCTACGCCGGCAAGGGGTGGCAGATCGATGCCTCCGCGCTGCAGGCCCTCTGCCTGGCCCGCACTCCTGCGGATTTGCAGGCGGTCGGAGCTGCCCTGCGCGGGGTGTATTCGCCCTGGCTGGAGAAGCTCGCGCATGCCACGCAGGCGCTGGCCGGTTCATACCCCAATCGCAACGCTTCGACGGCGCGTGAGCTCACACCCGCCGCGGGCACACTGTTTCTCTTCGTGGACGGGCTGCGCTACGATCTCGGGCGCTTGCTTGCGGCCCAGTTGGAGACCCGTGGCGTCAAGGTTGCCCTATCCCATGAGTGGGCGGCGCTGCCGTCGGTGACCGCCACGGCCAAGCCGGCATGGAAACCCATGACCGGCAATCTGGCCGGGGAGGGGCAGTCCGCGGCCTTCGAACCGGTGGAAGCGGGTAACAAGAAGTCGCTCACCACGGCGCGCTTCCGCAAACTGCTCGACGGGATGGGGCTCGATTATCTCGAAGCCGAAGAAACGGGAGACTCCCTGCGGTGCGCCTGGACGGAGATCGGGGCTTTCGACAAGCATGGGCATGCGGAAGGCAAGAAGCTGGCCTGGCGCATCGAGGAGGAGCTTGCCGAGGTGATCCATCGGATCGATGTCTTGCTCGCCGCCGGTTGGACCCGGATACGTGTACTCACCGATCATGGCTGGCTCATGCTGCCGGGCGGCCTGCCGAAACTCAACCTCCCCAAGCATCTCACCGAATCCCAATGGGGCCGCTGCGCCACGCCCACGGCGGGAGCGCAGCATGCGTATCCCGAGACGCCGTGGTTTTGGGAGAACTCGCAGGCGGTCGTGCTCGCACCGGGCATCGGCTGCTTCGTCGACGGGCTGGAATACGCGCACGGCGGGCTCACGCTGCAGGAGGCGCTCATCCCCGTACTGGAGATCAAGGGGGCGATTACGCCTACGGCCCGACCCGAACTGAAATCGGCCAAATGGAAGGGGCTGAGGTTGAGCCTCGAAGTCGTGAACGGACAGGGACTCATCGCGGACCTGCGGGCGAAAGCGGCCGACGCCGGGTCTTCGGTCCTCCCTCTTGAGAATCGAAACCGCCCCGTTCCAGAGGGCGACCAACTTTCGCTCTTGGTAGAGCGCGACGACCTGATGGGATCGGCCGTCCTCCTCATCCTCGCCGACGCGGCCGGCCGCGTCGTTTTCAAACACGCCCTCACCATCGGAGATCTCTGACATGGAACTCGACCAATTGGATCGTATCGCCGCGCAAGCCTTCGACGGATACCTCGTGCGCAAGGACCTCGTGCGCCGCTTTAAGGGCCAATATCCGGTGCCCACTTACGTCGCCGAGTTCCTGCTTGGGCGCTATTGCGCCAGCACCAACGAGGCCGAGATCCAGGAGGGCCTCGCCATCGTGCAGAAGCAGCTGCAGCTCCGCACGGTGCGGGCGGGCGAAGAGGAGTTGTTCAAGGCGCGCGCCAAAGACGAAGGCCGGGTGAAGCTCATCGATATCGTCCGCGCCAAGCTCGACACGAAGAACAACTGCTTCCTGGCGGAGTTGCCCAGCCTGCGACTAAACGATGTGCGCATCGGCGACGAGCTGGTGAACAAGCACGACCGCATGCTCACCGGCGGGTTTTATGCCGAGATCGATTTGACCTACGATCCGGTGATCGCGGAGGAAGGCGGCTCGCCCTTTGGAGTGGAGAGCCTGCGCGAGATCCAGCTTTCAAAACGCGACGTGCTCGAAGCATTCTGCAAGGGGCGCGAGGCATTCAGCTTCACCGAGTGGCGCGACCTGATGCTTCGTAGCATCGGACTGGAGCCGAGCGCCTTCAGCGAGCGCACCCGCGATGTGATGTTGCTGCGCATGGTGCCCTTCGTGGAGAACAACTACAACGCGGTGGAACTCGGCCCGCGAGGCACCGGCAAGAGTCATCTGTTCCAACAGGTTTCGCCGTACTCACATCTCGTTTCCGGTGGCAAGGCGACAGTGGCTCGGATGTTCGTGAACAACTCGAACGGCCAGCGCGGCCTGGTCTGCCAATACGACGTGGTGTGCTTCGACGAGGTGTCCGGCATCTCCTTCGATCAGAAGGACGGCGTGAACATCATGAAGGGCTACATGGAGTCCGGTGAGTTCAGTCGCGGCAAGGAGAGCATCCGGGGCTTCGGCAGTGTGGTCATGGTCGGTAACTTCGACGTGGACGTCGCCCACCAGCAGCGCGTCGGTCACCTGCTCGGACCGCTCCCGCCGGAGATGCGCGACGACACCGCGTTCATGGATCGCATCCACGCGTACTTCCCCGGCTGGGATGTTCCGAAAGTGAACCGCGAGCAGCTCACCGAGCACTTCGGACTGGTCAGCGATTTCCTGTCGTCGTGCTGGAATCACCTCCGCGCCCAGTCGCGGGTGAACAAGCTGCAAGGCCGCATCCAGTTCGGTGGAGCCCTGAGCGGTCGCGACACGAATGCGGTGCAAAAAACGATGAGCGGCCTGCTCAAACTCATGTTCCCAAGCCCTCATGCCGACATCCCCGATGACGCCATCGAATGGGCGGCGCGAATCGCGCTGGAGAGCCGGCGGCGGGTAAAGGAGCAGCAGAAGCGCATCGGTTCGGCGGAGTTTCGGAACACCCATTTCAGCTACACCCTCGGTGCCGATGGGGTGGAGAAGTTTGTCTCCACGCCGGAGCTGCAGCGTGAGGACAGCATCGGCAGCGACCCGCTTCCTCCCGGCCAAGTCTGGACCATCTCGCCCGGCGGTCAGGACGAGAACCCCGGGCTCTTCCGCATCGACGTCACGGAAGGACCGGGCGGCGGAGTGAAGATCCTCAATCAGCCGGCCCCCGCAGCCTTCAAGGAGAGCGTACGCTGCGCCGAACAGAACCTCTATACCCGAGCCAAGACCTTGGTCGGCGACCGCGATCCGCGCGCCCATGAGTTCACCGTCCAGCTCCGGGCTTTCGATGCGTCCAAGAGCGGTGCGGCGACCGGCATCGGCGTGCTCCTGGCGCTCTGCTCAAGCCTGCTGCAGAAAAACCTGAAGGGTGGGCTCGCGGTGGTGGGTGGCCTGAATCTTGGCGGTTCGATCGAACCCATCTATAACGCCGTGAGCATTGTGGAGATCGCCGCCGAGAAGGGCGCGACGACACTGCTGCTGCCCGTCACCGTTCGGAAGCAGATGATGGAGCTCCCCGACGAACTCGCGACGAAGGTGGCCATCGTCTTCTACGCCGACGCCCGTGATGCGCTGCTGAAGGGGATCGTGGAGTAAGGGAATCTATTGTACTATGTCTGGTCCCCGAATTCAGACGAGAGTTCTTCGGCGCAAGACTACGCCTGAGGAATATCGCGTCTATCGTGCAGGACTAGAATGGGCCCTGACCGACCCCATCGTTATCGAGAATCGCGAGGATTTGAAGTCGACTCCCCGGTGGAATGACCGGGTAGAGCCGTATGAGCACCAGGTCACCAATCTAATCACGTTCTGTCGACGACTGCCGGTAACGCTTCTCGCGGACGACGTCGGACTTGGTAAGACGATTAGCGCCGGGTTGATCATTAGTGAATTGGTCGCTCGCGCCCGTCTTTCCAAGGTCCTGATTGTTTGCCCCAAGCTACTTGGGCCACAATGGCAGGAGGAATTGCTTACCAAATTCAACATTCCCTCGGAAATCGCGATTGGGAAGGATTTGGCTTCCGCCGACCCGACCGGAACCGGCGCTATAATCACGACGTATCACTCAGCCCGGCTACATCTTAATTCCATTCCGGCAGATCGGTTTCAGATGTTGGTGCTAGATGAGGCGCATAAGTTGAGGAATCTCTATGGTGTCGAATCGCCTCCGCTTGTCGCAAAACGCTTCAGAGCGGCTTTGGAGGAGCGCCGCTTCCAATTCGTCCTGATGTTGACTGCAACCCCGATTCAAAATCGGCTCTGGGACCTCTATTCGCTGATTGATCTGCTGACGGTCGCACGTGGACACCAGAACCCGTTTGGCAGCGAAGGGATGTTTGTTCGCAAGTTCATCGCTGACGGTAAAGCAGAGGCGCGACACTTGCGTCCCGAGGCGGAAGCCGAGTTCCGAGCAATTGTGTACGGGTACATGTCGAGAATTCGTCGCGGCGATGTGAACCTCTCCTTTCCCGTCAGGGAGGTCCAAATGCACAAGGTCGTTCCAACCCAAGCGGAGTTGGATCTTATCAATTGTATTGCGAAGCCGATCCAGACGCTAAGTCCGCTGGCGCGGATATCGATCCTGCAGGCGCTCACCAGCAGCCCTCAGGCGTTGATGGCGCAGCTTCGCAATATGGCCGATCGCGGCACCGTTCCTTCAGCGCTTGCCGCAGCCGTTCACGCCATCGTGTCTGCAATGCCAGTCAGTGCCAAGCTGCATGGACTGGGCTTGTTAATAGAGAGGCTCAAACGAGAGAATCCAGAGCGTTGGCGACTGGTCGTATTCACTGGGCGGCTTGAAACCCAGACGACAATACAACAATTTTTGGAGGATTATGGGCTAGCAGTCGGTATCATAAATGGTTCGTCGGGGTCGCGGAATCAGGAAACCCTCGCGAAATTCAGGAGGGATCCCCCAGCCTGTCGGGTAATTGTTTCGACGGAGGCTGGGTCCGAGGGGCTCAACCTTCAAGTTGCGAACGTCCTAGCAGCCTGTCGGACTTCGGATTTTGTTCAAAAT
>CAJCBL010000178.1 GCA_903960515.1 uncultured Verrucomicrobiota bacterium | reverse complement strand
TGCGTTGCAGGAATCATTTGTCGGGAAGTCGGCGCGCGGGGCTGCTGGTGGCGAGCTTTCGAAGATTACCAGCCACTATGAACGCTTCGAGCAGATCCATTTGATTAATAGCGAAGGACTTGTGATAGTCTCATCCGATCCAAATGCGGTGAATCAACTCCGGCTGGCAGATACCGAGTATTTTCGGGCGGCCATGCAAGGGCGACCGGCCTATTCCGAGGCGGCGCCTAGTAAGACCAGCGGCCAGCCGATCATCGTGATCGCGGTCCCCGTCAATGACGGCCAAAGAACGACCGGCGTGCTGGCCGGAGTGATCAGCCTAGGGAAATACGCCGAGGTCTTTACTACTCCGATCAAGGTTCAATCGAGCGGCTATGTATTTCTGTTCGACAAGCGTGGACTGATCCTGGCCCATCCGGCCAAGGAGAACATACTGAAGCTGGACTTGGGCCAGTTCGACTGGGGGCGGGAGTTGATGCGGGTGCCGGAGGGGCAGGTCTATTATGAGTTTGAGGGGGTCTCGAAAATCGCAGCGTTTAGCGCCAGTCGGAAACTGGGGTTGAGCGCGTGTGCCACTATTCCGCAGGCAGAGTTGGTTGGCCCGGTGCGGCGAGTGGCGTTGGTAAATATTACGATCGGCGGGCTCGTACTGCTGTGCGCGGTCGGGATTATACTGTGGATCGTGCGGTCACTGACCAATACACTGGACAATGGAATCGTGACAATGAATAAGATTTCCGCAGCGATAGCCGCTGCCGCCGCCAATATCGGAACAGCCAGTCAATCGCAGGCAGAGCGTGCGAGTGAGCAGGCAGCTTCACTCGGGGAGACCGGCACTTCCCTTGAGCAGCTATCGGACATGACCAAGCGCAACGCCGAGAGTGGCCAGATTGCAAAGGCGCTCGCCCAAGCGGCCCGCGCGGCAGCGGACAAGGGCAATGTCGATATGGTTGCTATGAACACCGCCATGCAGAACAGCGCAAGCTCGTCGGGTGACATTGCGAAGATCATAAAGACCATTGATGAGATCGCCTTCCAGACTAACATATTGGCGCTCAACGCGGCAGTTGAGGCCGCTCGCGCAGGCTCTGCCGGTTTGGGTTTTGCAGTGGTTGCCGAAGAAGTTCGAAATCTCGCCCTGCGCAGTGCCGGTGCCGCGAAGGAAACCGCGTCAAAAATCGAAGTCGCCATCACTGCTGCGCAGTTTAGTGCGCAGCTCAGCGGGAAAGTGGCGGAGGGCCTAGATGGGATAGCGTCTAAAGTGAGGCAGGTGGATGAATTGGTTGCTGCGGTGGCTACTTCGTCACGTGATCAAACACAGGGGATTGAACAGATCAATATTTCTATCAGCCAAATAGACCGTGTTACCCAGGCCAACGCCGCCAGCGCACAGGAGAACGCTGCCGCTGCTGCGGAACTGAAGGCCCACGCTGAATGTATGGAAGGAGCGGTGGAGGATCTGCTGATTCTTGTGGAAGGCGGCCGTTGAGCGAGGCTAGCCCCGTAGCGCCGATTGAGCGGGTCGGCTTCGTTGTAGGCGGCATTTGTTGAGTCTCAGCGACAACGCACCGGAAGCGAGGGTTCACCCGTGTGTCGGTCCCCCCGGGACGGTTTCGATTCACAACCGAACCGCCGGCAAATTCGAGTAAAGGGGTCATGTCGTGACTCGCGACAGAATGGGTCAGTGAGTTTCGGCGGCGGCGCTGGGGGGGGACCGATTCGCCCAGAGTGATCTGCCCCTTTGGGCGTTTTCGTTCCAGTTGACCAGCCGAACCGAGAGTGCATCCACTAAGGGCTCAGAACCTAGCGCATCGGTCAGCTTTCCGACTAAAGTTCGTGTTGGGGCGGTCGATCCTAATCGGCTCCGCATGTACTTCACAGCCCCCCGTCAGCAATCAGCACACACCCATGCAAAGAATCGTGAAAGCCGCCGCCCTTACCGCTCTTGTCACCCTCGCCTGTAGTTCACCGGCGCAGCAACTCAAAGGCAAGAAGGTCTACTATATCAACGCCTACCACACCGGATATGCTTGGAGCGATGGCGAGGAGCAAAGCGTCCTAAAGGGGTTGGAACCTCTGGGCGTTGAGGTGAAAATCGCGCGGATGGACACCTATAACGACAAAACGCCGGAGCATCTTGCAAAAGTTTCCGCCGAATGTCAGGCGACCATCGATGAATGGAAGCCGGATGTTGTCGTGGTATCCGACGATGCACCAATGAAGGCGGTCTACAAGCCGTTCTATAAGGACAAGGATGTACCGTTCGTATTCTGCGGGGTGAACTGGACGGCCGAAGCTTACGGCGTCCCCAACAAGAATGTAACTGGCATGCTGGAGATTTGCCCAGTGCAGGACCTGGTGGCGGAAATGAGGAAGATCACGCCAGGAAAGACCATCGGATTCCTAGCCGCAGATGCCTTTACCCCACGCAAAGATGGCGAGAACTCGAGCAAAGTACTCGGGGTCGAACTGCAATGTATCTATGCGAAAACCTTTGCCGAGTGGAAGCAGGGCTTTCTTGATCTGCAATCCAAGGTAGACCTGCTCATTATTGGCCCGAATATGGGAATCACGGGTTGGGATGAAGCCGCCGCCCGCGCTTTTGCAGAAGCGAATACCAAGATCGTCACCGGCGCATTCCATGACTTCTTAAACAATCTAGCGTTGGTGTCGTTCAATAAGCTGGCTTCGGAGCAGGGGGAGTGGGCAGCACAGGCGGCAGTCCAAATCATGAAAGGAACCTCCGCCGGCACTATTCCGGTTGCTTCGAATCAAAAGGGCGAGCTCGTGATCAACGCCCGCATTGCCAAAAAGTCGGGAATCAGCCCAGCATTTGAACTACTCCAGAGTGCTAAGGTCTTGGAGTGATGGGCGGTCGTTGCCGCATATGCTTGAAGCGAGGGCGCCACTGAGGGATGTTGCGTGAAATCATCGCTTAAAACAAAGATCCTAGTACCGACTTTGGGCGTTGTCACGCTTGGTTTGGCCGTCGTCACGGTCAATAGCTACTGGCAGTCGAGGCGAATGATCACGTCCAATATAACCGGCGAAATGCGGCAGATTTGCCGCACAACGGTTACCCATTTGGACAACTGGTTCGCCGATCAGCAAATCAATCTCGAAGGATGGGCCGGGTTGAAGATAGTGCAGACTGCGTTGCAGGAATCATTTGTCGGGAAGTCGGCGCGCGGGGCTGCTGGTGGCGAGCTTTCGAAGATTACCAGCCACTATGAACGCTTCGAGCAGATC
>CAJCBL010000177.1 GCA_903960515.1 uncultured Verrucomicrobiota bacterium | reverse complement strand
TTATGAGGCTGGGGCGTATCAAGGTTTCGCCCGAGGAGGGGCCGGCAGCCTACCACTGCATGACACGCGTGGTAGCGGGGGAGCGCCTCATCGACGACCCGGCCAAGGAAATCCTGCGACGGCAGCTTTGGTTGGTGGCGGAGTTTTGCGGAGTCGAAATCCTCACCTACGCGATCCTCAGCAATCACTTCCACATCCTGGTGCGCGTGCCGCAGAAGACCATTCCTTCGGATACAGAACTACTGCGTCGCTACCGCCTACTTCACCCCAAGCCGACCAAGTACCAGCAGGCGCGTATCGAGGTGATCGAGGCGCAGTTGGTTGCCGGGGGCCCTGAGGGCGAGGCGTGGCGGCGTCGCCAGTTGGCGCTGATGGGAGATGTCTCCAATTTCATGAAACTGCTGAAGCAGCGTTTCGCCATCTGGTTCAACAAGGCCCACCGCCGCTACGGCACGCTTTTTGCCGAGCGCTTCAAGTCCGTGCTGGTGGAGTGCTCCGGCAACGCGCTGCGCACCATGGCCTTCTACATCGACCTCAATCCCGTGCGTGCCGGCCTTGTCACCGATCCCAAGGACTACCGTTTCTGCGGCTACGGCGAGGCCGTAGCCGGCAATGCCACTGCCCGAGCAGGACTTTGCCAGGTGCATGGCGGGAAGTGGCAACAAGCCCATGCTGCGCATCGTATCGGCCTGTTTGGCACCGGATCGGCCCCGCGCCTCTGCGGCGCCACCATCACCCCGACCGCTTTCAGCGAGGTACTGCGGCAAAAGGGCCAACTCCCTATGGCCACTGTGTTGCGTTGCCGGGTACGCTACTTCACCGATGCTGCCGTGCTCGGTTCGCAGGCCTTTGTCGCTCTGCATCTGGCTGCGTATCGACGCCGCTACGGCGCGCGCCAACGCAGCGCCCCTCGACCGCTCCAGCCCATCACCGATTGGGGCGGCCTCACCGTGCTTCGCGCCCTACGCCTGAGCCCTTTTGGGTAGCTTGCCGAGAGAAAAGGTGAGAGCGGGGGCTGAATGGTGTCCGTTATTTGCTATATATAAACCCCGCTGGGGGCTCAGCGTGCGCAGGTCGGAAATCTGAGCCATAATCCCCGTTGAGGCCTAAACCGCGGTCGTTATGAGGCTGGGGCGCATCAATGTTTCGCCGGAGGTCGGGCCGTTAGGCTACCACTGCATGACCCAAGTTTGGATTAGAGGCCGGTTTTGGCACATAGGTGAAGATTTCGCCCCCGCAGAACTCGGCCAAACAACCACAATTGGCGTCGCTGTGATCGGAAAATGGGGCTCGGTATAGCTGGCGCGCAAAGGGTGGCTGGGGCGGGATCGCGCGGGACGGGGCTCCAGCAAGCGGCTGAACGGCTTCGCCGTCCAGCTACGGGACGAAGGGCTGAAGGCGGAATATTGAAGGATGAAAGCTGAAGCGCTTCGCGCCACCGCCACGGGAGATACGGAAGAATGCCTGCGGCAGCGGGACGAAGGGGGAGTCGAGCGAGGAGGTTAGGGGAGGTGATTGTTGGGAAAGGGGATGACGGGAGTGGTTATTGTCGGAAGTATTTGGCCTAGCAGCCTGTCGGACTTCGGATTTTGTTCAAAAT
>CAJCBL010000176.1 GCA_903960515.1 uncultured Verrucomicrobiota bacterium | reverse complement strand
GTGTCCTTGCCAACGCCGGAGGGGCCATAATCGGGTCTCGGCTGCGGCGTGGCCAACTTTCAGAGGGCAGGGAATGCGCGAGCGTGTTGGCGGATTGCGCGGGGAGCCATGCGCAGTCGCACCCACCGACGCAGCCCGTAACTGCTACCCCATTTTCCGCCGCAGGTCGGCGGTTCGGCCGTCTCGAACCCGCCTGAAATTGGGAGCGCCTGGCGCGTTTTGATCGCGCCGTTGAGCGGACTGAAAATGGGGCGCTTGTAGCGCCGTTCCCGCAAGTGGGCAGCTCAGGCGGCGTCCTCACCGCTAGCTCGTCCTTGCTGTAACGACTGTGCCAATCCGGCCCGCGACGAGTCCCGGGCCGGCAGGAGCAAGGGCGGCCGGGAGCCGCAGCGGGCTGCGGGTCGGCCCGCGCAGGCGGACGGTCGCCACCAGCGACGTACGCGCCCGAGTCTCGGAGCGAGTGCCGCAAGTGGCCGCCGGCTTTCACGAGGGCTCACCGGCCCGGGGCCGCGCGGGCCGGCGAGCCTGCGTGATGGGTCGGTTCGTGGGCGAATGCCCGCGTGAAGGGCTGAGCCATCGCGGCGTGCGACGCGCAGAGCATGTCGGTTGACGCCGGCGTGTCGGGTGAATGAACACAGTTTCCGAAAGGATTCGGGCGTTACCAACTTTGGTAAGGAGTAAGGTGTTCCCGCTTACACGAAACGAATATTCGTTTCGAAAATGGGGTGCCGGAATCGGTGGGAGGCCGCAGGTGCGATGATCCGACCGAAGGTACAGTTGAACCTCAAGAATGCTCGGGACTATTTCCGCGAGCATCTCTGTGTGGGCGATTACTACGCAGAAGGGCAGACGATTTCGGGGGAGTGGATTGGCCGAGGTGCCGAGCTGCTCGGGCTTGAAGGGAGGGTCCGGGAAAAGGAGTTTCTGGATTTGTGTGGCGGGCTCGATCCGCGGTCAGGTGAGCGACTGACTCAGCGGCTGAATTCAACGCGACTAAATGGGGAAGCCGTTGAGCCGAATCGGCGCATCTTCTACGACTTTACGATCAGTCCGCCAAAGAGCGTTTCGGTTGTCGCGATGTACCAGGACTCTCGTGTCGTCGAGTTGCACAATCAGGCGGTGCGGGTGGCGATGCGCGAACTCGAAGCGTTCGCTGAAGCGCGAATCCGGATTGGTGGGCAGCGAAGTCAGCGAGTGACTGCGAACACGGTGACGGCTTGTTTCCGGCATGATACGAGCCGGGAGCTCGATCCGCATTTGCACACGCATTGCGTGGTCTTCAATGCGACTTTCGACGCTACGGAGAATCGGTGGAAGGCGCTAGAGCCGGTCGGCATGTACCGGGCTCAGAAGTTCGCGGAAAACCTGTACTTCCATGAGATGGCAAAAGGACTCCGGGGACTGGGCTACGAGACCGAAAGCAGTCGGTACAATTTCGAGATCAAGGGAGTGCCGGTCAGCGTGATCGAGCGCTTCTCAAAGCGGCATCGGCAGATCGATGAGGAGACTGCGCTGCTTATCGCGAGAGATGGCGAGTCCGGCAACGTGGCCGAGCTTCGTGAACACATCGCGCTATCGAAACGACATCGGAAACTGGGGAACTCGACTGCGGACGTGGTTGAGGCTGCCATTATCCGAGCTGGCGGTGGCGGCAAACGACGGAAGTCCTGCGCCGATTCATCGGGTAGTCGCGCATCGTAGCGGAGACTCTCGGCGCGGATACTGCGGGAGCGCCGTAACAGCGTGGGGCTGCCCACGCGAGCAGCGCGAGTCCTCGCGCGAGCAGCCGGAGCGGTCGGCGACGGGCCGCAGCGCAACCGGCACGAGGTGGAGCGTAGGCCCGGCGGCGTCCGCGCAGGCGGCCGACCTGTGCAGCCGGTGCCCGCGCACTCTAAACGGCTGGAGCTGGCGACGGCCGAGTGAGCGGGCACAGCGAGCGCCGGGCCTCACGGACCCGGCCGCAGGGAGCGCAGCGACCGCAGCCGCTGGGCGAGCAACGCGAGCGGGCGCGCGACCCGGCCTCGCCTGGCCGAGCTTGCGAGGCCCGGACGGGGACGGTTGAGCAAGCCCGGCACCCAGCCGGGCGCAGCGGGGCCCCGCCGGGCTGCATCGGCGGTCGCCGACGGGGCGCAATGTAGCGTCAAGCGAAGTGGAGACCCGACGGGCGACGGCGCGGGTTTACAGGAGCGCCACCTCGTGCGCGATTCCTCGCGCATCGGCCGCCGCCGGCGGGGATGGTGCTTACCGGACCGCAAGCCGCAGCAGCGGCTGGAGGGAGGAAGCAGGGCTCGTGATCAGCGCCAAGGAGTCCGCGACGCAGCGCTGGCGCGAGACGTGCCGCAGGTCTAGCGACTGCCATTAGTCTTTCGGGAAGCCTCCGCTTTCTCCTTCGGAGTCAGCGGCGTAAGGTACGAACCCATCTGATTCGGTATCTCCCAAAGTCGATACATCTTCGGCTTCCCAAAGGAAACTCTTCCAAATAGCTCTCGGATGACCGCGGATTGAGCAATAAAGGTCGTAAGCACCGCATCACTGCCCGTGATCGCCACCGTTGCCTCCGCGCCAGGCCCAGCACACACAATCGTAATCGTTTTTCGGTGATCCTTCGGCACGGGCGTTGCAGATTCCGTTTTCGCACTAGTTTGCCCGAAGTCGCCCAAGAGATCGCAACTCAACGCATGCAGATCGCTCCGCCATTCGAACTGTTCACGTTCAACCGTCTTCCCTCCAGCAACAAGCTCGCATGTGATTCGCGCGCCGTCATGTCCAACTATTCGGTACATATAGATTGCAGGCTCCCCGTCGATGCCATATGCAATGGAGATTGTGTTCATTTTCGCATTCAAGGTTGTCTGCCAACCGCTGAGCATAGCGGCAATGGTCAGTAGGATCGTCCCAAAATATCTACGCATATGCTTTGAAGTGACCATTACGGTGTCGGCGTTGGAGCCGTGGACGGAGCAGGTGTGAAAGGTGAGTAACGAGGTTTGCTGTAGTTTGCTGAATCAGACTCATTATATTTCGTCTTCTGAGGGAACGCACCAGGATGGCTGGCATTCTCCCCATCAAAGAATCCGTCGTCAAAGTTCACGCGGAACTTGGAGCTCTCCCGCTTGCAAGCATAGACCTTCAAGTACCAATGAACGGGCGTCACTTTCTCAGGGAGCCCATACCAGGTGGTGACCGTTTCAACCGGTGCGGCTGCGATACCCTGCTCGTACGAGACACAGTTTGGATCCAGTTTTTGGATCGCATCGTTAAAAATGTTCGCCCAATCCCAGCAGAAGTAGCCGCCTACCGTGTCCGACCCACGTGCATCGCTGTGTGGACCATTGCCATAGTTTCGATTCCACGCTCCGACCAACGCATCAATGATCGCTTTAGCGTCCTTCTTGCATTCCTCGGGGGTGCAACATCTCTTTTTGCCGAGAAAACCAGGCTTACAGCCACTATCACACGCCGTTTCCAACATTGCTAAGCCGGCACGCAACGAGAGTTCGCCCTCGCTCTTCGATAGTTTCTTCAAACCGAAAAGATCGACCGAATTCACCGCGTCATTGTCGAGCATTCCGTACAGGTTCGCTCCTCCCTTTTCCTCGATCGGATCTCTGGATAGCCAACGCTTCGTGCTTGGATTATAGTACCGATACCCATAGTAGAGCTGGCCGGTTTCCGCGTCCGTGTACTTGGTGGAGAAGCGGAACGGATTCGCGGCGGCGGCGGGGCCATACGCGGCAATCGGCTCACCAAACGGGCCATAGGTATATGTGGCGGAACGTGCACCCGTGGTGCTGTCGATCAACCCGGTGACGTTTCCGTTGCCATCATAACATGGCAGATGGGCGATGGACGATGGCTGATGAATAGCTAGCAACCCGCCTACCCCACCTGCGCCTTGGGCTGTTCCGCTTAGGTCGATTCCCCAGACGTAACTGCGAACGACGGCGTTACTGGACAACGCATTGAACTCCGCTAATAGATTCCATCCATCATAGAGAAACCGGATATCGGAGACCGGAGACC
>CAJCBL010000175.1 GCA_903960515.1 uncultured Verrucomicrobiota bacterium | reverse complement strand
GATCTGCTCGGTGGCCTCAAGAATGAAGTGCACGATATGCCCCTCTTGTACCCAGTCGCGCAGGTCGCAGGGCAGGAGCATCGGGGTCTGTCGGTCGAGATTGAAGAAGCGGGCGGCCATGGCCTATGAAAATACCGCATCCCGTTGCCTGTCAACAAAATATGCAACCATTTTGAACAAAATCCGAAGTCCGACAGGCTGCTAGCACCCGAACGATGTCGGTGCGCCCAAGCAGGACGGCTTGGGCCAACGCCTCGTCGGCGGCGGGATCCGCGCCGCCTTCAAGGAGGACTTCGACCAAAGTGAGAAACCCCTTTTCGATCGCGATTTGGAGGGGGCTTTGCCGTCGTGTCTTTTTGCCCTGCGGAAGGTTCAGTGGGGATCCGGCATTGATCCATTCTTTGACGCTCTTTAGGTCGCCGGCTTTGGCGTACGCGATGATAGGGAACAGCTCTTCGATCGATCGGGCGGTTCGGTTCATGCCACGATTTTGCCTGTCCGCGGAAGTTGGTCGAACCGTTCCGCGTGGGGTGCCCATGCGCCGTTGTGCCAAGCCCATGGGGGCACGACGTGGATTTCGGCCGGGCAGAGCGAGCCCCCCTGTTCGTTGGGTGTGAGCACCGTCCTTCTATGCTCCAGCTCCGCGGCGCAAGGCCCTCCAAGAGGCGAATTTTTGTAAGAAATACCGCCCTGTTTTTCTTACATGAACCAGTGGTGGTTTCGGCGCTATCTATCTAACAATAATGGACTAGCCGATTTGTCTGGCACGGCAATGGTGCGACCGAGGAAGGGGCCCACGAAGGCAACCCGCAATGCCGGCCACATTGGCGAATTGAGCGCGATTCCCGCGGACTAGAGCGTCCCCAGTCCCTCAGCGATCGTGCGGTAGCGCAGAGAGGGAAGGAGCTCTGCGCGCATCCGGGTAGTGTCGCCGAAATAGGAGACGCGGCCTATATCGATGAAGTCGCGGGTGAGGGGCGAGGTGCTCCCAGTGATACTCGAATACCACTCGCAGCATCGCGCGGCGGTGTAGATGAGCGGAAGCGGCATTCGCCACGGAGGTGGCGCGCCCCATTGCCGACAGGCCAGCCCGAGAAATTCCTGCAAGGTCACCCTGCCGTCGTCACCGACGTGGTAGATCCCGGTTGCGTTGCCATCGGAAATCGCCGCGGCGCAGGTCGTGCAAAAATCCTCCGTGGCAATGAGGTGGATCGGGGTTGGCTCCCTCCAGACGCCGAGCATCCGCCGTTTCGCCAGCCATCGTGCGGCATCGATCATCAGGATCCCCTTTCCGTAGACCATACCCACGCGGAGTGAGATCGGTGTCGGGATGTTGGCGAAGAGGTATTTCTCCTCCTCCAGTCGAGTCTTGGCGTGCCAAGAAACCGGACTTACATCGAGACGTCCGCGGGCCGGGTTGTCGAAGGAGGTCGGGCCTTCGACGTGTGGGAAGCTGATCAGAATGATTTTCCTGACGCCGTGCTGCTTGGCGGCGTCAGCCAAGTTCCTGAAGTACTCGGTGTTCGTCGTCGGCAGGAATCGCTCGGGAGTGGCTTTGAACAAAACCCCGGCGAAATGGACGATTACGTCGACGCCATCAACTGCGGCCGCGAGCGTGGCACGCGTGCCAAGGTCGGCGCGAACGACTTCCGTCCGGCCAGGCACCTTGAGCTCGCCCGCTATGTCGCGGCGGAAGACCATCAATCGAAGTGAGTCGGTGCTGTGCGCAAGGAGATGACGAGCGAGGACCGAACCGAGATTCCCGGCCGCTCCAGTGATCAGCACTTTCATGGTTGGTTGTGGTCGTTGCGGTCAGACCAGTTTGTGCGACTTGAGATAACCGACGCATTCGTCTGCGTGTGACATGACGATCAGGTGGCCTCCATCGAGGACGAGATCAACTTTGGCGGGAAGCGGAATCACGTGATCCCGCTTCCCATGAATCCGAACCGGGGCGATTCGGGACTCGTCCAAACCCTGCCAATCGAAGATCGCGTTGCACGCGGCTCGTATGAACGGAGCCTGACTGCGCCCGAACATGGCGGTCACTTCGTTTGGGATCTTACCGACGGCCGCTTGAACGAATGCGATTGGGACAAGGCATGCCAGTGGCATGCAGCGCGGCGAGGAGCGCAGCGATTTCCTGCCGTCGCACGGCGCTGGCGACCAACACGAGCGCCTTCAGGTGGCGCCTGCTCGCGATCTCGCAGGCCACAATGCCACCTAGCGAGGTGCCGATCAGCGTCGCGCCATCCGGTATCGCTGCCTGCTCAATTACCCGGTCGGCGATTGCTGCAACGGTCGTTTCGCCGCCATACTGCGGCCAGTCGACGAATTTCGCGCCGGCGATGCTTTGCCAGGACGGAGCGCTGAACATCCCGCGGTCCGCGCCCATGCCTGGGAGAACGTAGATCATCGGATGGCGGGTTGAAGCCGGATTTTGATCAGCAGGGCGTTGAGCGCGGCGTGCGTGGCCTCGCTGGGCGACTCGGGCAGGGTGCTTTGGTCGTGCGCTTCCTGGAGCACTACTCGCAGGCGCTCGTACTCACTTTCGTGGAACGAGACGTCGGCCTCAGTGAGCGTCGACTGCTCCGGCCCGGAGAGCTTGCGGGCGATCAGGTCGGGCAGCTGTGGCAGGCGAAACGATTCGTTGAGGGTGACGAGGTTCGCCTCGATGCGCCCCGTGCGCATCAGCCAGATACCGGTGAGCAGCACGCGATAGATGTAGAGTAGCGGCTTCACGCGGTGCGGAGACTCTTTCAGGAAGAGCTTTAACTGGGTCTCGGCGAAACCGAAGTAGTGGTGGCTGTGGTTGCGGGTGATGCAGCCCGGGCAGATCTGCTTGAGTTCGTCGTGTGCTGCGGATGTCTGCACGATCAGCGGCGAATAGAGCTGCTCCAGAACGTATCCGTTCTTCTTGAGTAACAGGCCGAAGAACTTCTTCACGTCATGGCTGACGATGTCCATTTCGAGGCCTTCGATGATGCGCGAGTCCTCGAGGGTTTCGTCCTGCACCTTGAGCCCGGCGATCTTCTCAAGCGGAAGCAGATGGGCACCGCGCAGGTCGAAGTCGGAGTCCGGCGAGGGGAAGCCGTAGAGATGGGCGCCGCTGATGGTCGCGAAAACGAGAGGGTAGGGCTGGGCGGCGACGATGCGGTGGAGGAGTGGATCGATGGTCATGGTTCAAGAGGCCCGCGATTGCAGGCCGGTGATCGAGCGCCGGAGGTTCGCACGGGCTGCGGCCTCGTACTTGGAGGTAAATGGCGACGTGGTGTAGATTTGAGCACGCGAGAGAAACAGCTCGAGGATCGCGGCCCGGCGCTGGCCAAACAGGGCTTCATCGACCCATGAATACTCAGCACGAATGGCGGCTTCGTAGGCGTCGAACTCGGCTTCGCTTTTGCCCAGGATGCTCAGGTCGATGTCGATCATCCAGCGGGCGTCGGGCACGCAATTGGGATCATGGGTCTTGGTGGCCAGAACCAGGGCGCCCACCTGTGCCGCTAGGGCAGGGGATCCACCCGCTCCCGCGATGCTCTCTCTGGCTAGTGCAGCGCTCTGTTCCTCGTTGTCACCGGACTTTGGATCGTAGATTGCGTCGTGAAACCAGATGGCGAATTCGAGGGCGTCGATGTCGGCCGGCGTTACCAGCGGAGAGTCGAGCTCTCCAAGACAAGCGGCGATATGAGCGGCGTTGTGGTAACGACGGACCGGTTGCGAGTAGAGCGTTTCGAGTTGGCGAAACGCCGCGCTCGCGTCGCCGGCAGGCAACAGCCGAGCCCACAGGGCATCCCATCGTTTCGGGTCGAGCGCGCTCATGACACCATTGCCCGCCGGGCCTTGATCAGAAAGTCGTTGGCGGCCTCGTAATCGGGTCGCTCGGGGAGTTGGGTTTCGACCAGCGCCCGATCGAAGTCGCGGTGCAGTTCCAGTCTCCACTCATTCACTTGGGCCCACGGCAGTTCGCCCCGTTTCACCGCGAGCAACCGGTCGCGCTGGGCCTCGACCCTTACCGGCACCCGTCCTTCGCGCAGCGTTGCCGCACCGGTGAGCAGCAGGCGAACCAAGTGCATCGCATGCTTCCAGCGCACATGCCCTTGGTTGCGCTGGTCCTGCTCCAGTTTGCGGAATTGGCTGAGCGCGTAGCCGTTGAAGGTCTGGAATACCATTTGGGAGAGGAATCGCGCGCGTAGCCCCAGTAGCTCCTGACCGAGTGGCGTCACCAATTCTACCAGCGGCGAATAGAGGCACTCGAGGACGTTCGGGTTGGCCTTGAGCGCGAGCACCAGAAACTTTTGCAGCTCCCAGAAGCAGGATTGCGACGAGTTGTCCTCAAACTGTTCAGGCGCGCCATACAGCGACCATTCCAGTGCGGCCGGTGCCAGGTAGACTCCGCGTCGGTCGATGTCGGAATCCTCGGTCTCCAAACCGTAGGCCTGCGAACCGGTGATGCAGCGGAAGATGAGCAGGCTCTCCAGGTTGAAGTCCGGTCCGGCTTCCGGGCTTCCCAGGCGATCCTTGAAATGCTTGAGGACTTCGAATTGCTCGATGGGCAGGGCGGCCTCGAAGCCATCGGGGAAACGAATGGTGTAGTTGATCTCCCCGCCAACCGGAGTGCGCGTAACAACCCCGACCGCTCCCCGCGGATGAATGAGCGAATCGAGCGAGCCATGGACGGCCTGGCGGCACACGACTTGGGTGCCGGCGGGAACGGCGCTGGAAATCGAATTCGGTGTCATAGCGGTTGGAGGATAAAGGCTCATCGCGCCGAAACCCGCAGCGCTTTCGCGAGGCGCTCGGCGAGCTTCGCGGCGGCAGGGCGCACGCTGACCGATCTCGGATTCCAGGCGAGGACAAGGTCTCGGCGAAGGGCCTTGAGTTGGTCGGCGGCTAGTTCGACAAACGAGCCGTCCGGGAGGTCAGCGGTGGCGAGGACGGGCACGACCGCGGCGAACCGACCGGAGCGCACGGCGGCCAAGGATTGGGGAAATGACTCGCAGGCCAGCGCCGGCTTGAGCTCTGTCTTGAGCGACCGGGCGATCTCGCGAAGGCGCTGGGTGAATTGACCGTCGGCCTTCTGGGCCGCGAACGGTATCCGGGCAAGGACATCGGCGAGCGTGAGCTTTGTGCCGCGACCGGCGAGGGACTTGGGCACGACCACGCAGTAGGTGAGCGTGCCGAGGTCGGCCGACTTCAGCCCGGGCCCGAGGGCATCCTTGCGTATCACCCCGAAATCGACGCGGCCGTCGGTGAGCTGCTGGACGATGTCGTTGGTCCGCAGGTTGGATGTAGCGATGCGGATACCGGGAGACGCTTCGATTAGTGCCCCGATTCGCGGGATCACGAGCCACTGGATCAGGCTGTCGCCGGCGGCGATCGTGTAGTCGACGGTTTCCGCCCGGCACTCGGAGCGGAAGTCCTCCAGCGAACGCAGATGGGTTCGGGCGAGCTCCGCGAGCCGTACTCCCTGGTTGGTCAGCTTGAGGATCTTGCCTTTGCGGCGGGCCACCTCGCAGCCGAAGAATTCGGATACTTCGCGCAGCTGGCGGCTGTATTGGCTCTGACGTATCGGATCGCCCGGGGCGGCCTGGGCGATGCTGCCGGCGTCGTGGACCTCGAGCAGCACGCGCAGGCGGTCGAAGGAAAGGCCGCGTTCGGCGAAGAGTTGTTCAAACATGACTGGGGGATCAGGTAGTGTGCTGCCACAGCCATGGCAAGCCGTCAGAGGTTCTGATACTATGTGGGCAGCAGCGAACAACTCACCTTTACGAAATACTCTGCAACGCCTCTTGATTTCCGCCGGACCCAAACCGTTCTAAACTACTGAAGACACTTCAACCGACCTCTCCCGCCATGAAACCCATCCAATCTACAACTCTATCGACCCTCCGGATTTCCGGACGTCAACGGTTGTGTGCATCCGTGATGGCTGAATCAAGCGAGCATAGAATCCCGGGTAGTTTTCGACCCGACTATGCAAATCCCAAGGGAAGTGGTGTGACCTGATACTGAGGACAATCTGTATCCTCCAGGAGCCCGCTTCCCGCCCGGAAGTGGGCTTTTTTGTGCCCTGTGGCCAGCAGCCGCTTCCCGAAACCCGAGCCCAACAGCTCGCTTCATTTTCATATTCCCTACGTGGCTTCACCGCTGAGCCCAGGTCAATCAGCCAAGGTCCGCACCAAAATCCTGCGGCCTCCCAAACCAGTCCGGTTCGCCGGTCTGAGAGGGGTGACGGTCTGTGTTCTTTGTGGAATGCAGGAGGCTGAGTCCTCCTGCACCCGCGTGGTGCGTCTAGCGACGTAAACGGCGATGCCGGCCACGCGGTTTACCGCCTTGTCGTCTAAGAGTTAAGGATCTCGGACTTTCAATCCGAGGATACGGGTGCGAATCCCGTCAGGGCGGCCAATTTTCAATCGGTCCAGTCGTTGATCATCCAGGACGGCGCGTTCAACAACGCGGCCGGGTCTGGCAGTATCGACGAGGACCTTCCATTTGCGCCCGTGGCGTAGGAGTAACGCACCGGCCTGCCAGACCGGGGAGTCCAGCAGGACGACCGGTGCTCCGTAGGAGCGGGACGAAGTCCCGAGGCAGCTCGGCTGACGAGTCAATCGGGGGTCCGCAAGGCCAGCAGGCCGCCCGGCACGCCGAAGAGGTGGGGCGTAGCCCCGAGCCCGCGACGGCGGGCGAGTCAATCTCCCCAGTCGCACCATTTGGAGCCGTGGTGTAACAGCAGCACAGCGGACTTTTAATCCGCTAGGAGAGGGTGCGAATCCCTCCGGCTCCACCACATCCCCCGGCGAGGAAGCTAGTGAATCCGGCTGGCTGCAAACCAGCGTCATGAGCGGTGCGATTCCGCTGCCGGGGTCCATTTCAATTGGGGGCGTAGCTCAGTCAGACCAGAGCGGCTGTCCCGCAAACAGCAGGCCGCGGGTGCGATTGACTCACGGCGTTCGCCCCGAGGGGTCGACCTCCGGTCGATCGTTCCGCGCTTCGCGCTCCACCCGCCGACTCCACCATTTCCCCGTCGTCGCAGAAACCCATGGCGCGTGAAGCCGCGCGCCACGTCGGCGGTATGCCCGAGAGGTGTTGATAGATACATGACCGCCTTCCAAGCGGACGTAGCCGGCGCGCTACCTGCCTCGGGCACCACTTCTTTTATGCAGGATAGCGCAGTGGCAGCGCACTTGGCTCATAACCAAGAGGCCGCCGGTTCGACTGACTCGCTTCGCTCGGGGCTGCGCCCCGCGCCTACGGCGCGTCGTTCCGCTGCGCTGCACCGGCTCCTGCACCCATTCGGCGCAGATGTTCGAGCGGACGGGTTGGTCTCCAAAACCGACCGGCAGGGTGCGACTCCCTGGCGCCGAGCCATTTTCGAGGGCAGTGAGGACGCAGTTACTTCTTACCCGAAAATCCTGTGTCCGGTTTTGGCGCGCAAATGCGCGGTCCTTTGGACTCCGCCTTCGGCGGCCCCATCTCCGCCCGTTCCGGGCTCCGTCTCCTTCGGAGACCTCGCATAGCTCAATAGCAGAGCAGTCGACCGATAATCGACAGACCACGGCGCGCTACCGTGT
>CAJCBL010000174.1 GCA_903960515.1 uncultured Verrucomicrobiota bacterium | reverse complement strand
AGCACTGAAACTGAAGTGGCCCGACCGAGAAACTGTACGGGCCTCTCGCGTAAACACCAACCCTCAACCCCAGCCCCGTCCTAACCGACGGGGCTTTTAATTTTCCCAAGATGACTACCGCAAAGGAACTCCTCCTTACTCCAGATCAACGGATGCGCCGCATCGTGCGTATCCTAAATGACCAGCACCGGGGTACGATGGCCGGGTTTTATGGCTCCCTGATTGGCGGCCGGTTCTTCCGTGCCCGTTCCCGTCATGGCGTGCTGGAAGTATTCGACTTTGAAACGTGGCTCCCGGTCGCTCCCGACCAGATCGAGTTCCACGACCACAACGGCAGAACTATTCACCTCCCTGAGATTCCCCAATGAAACCCAATCGTGAACCCCGCCCCGCAACGTCAGTGATGGCCGATGTGTGGCGCCTCATTCCCGAGGTGGCCAAGGCATGCTACATCGACCGCTCTTGGATCTGGTACTGCGGCCCCAGCCTGCAAGGTGAGGCCAACCGCGCCACTCGTGAGACGCTCAGCTCGCTGGGCTTTCGCTTCGCACCCAAGGGGCACGTCATGCAGGATGGCGTTACCCGTGGCTCCTGGTCGCACTCCTGCGACAAACCGCTGCGCCGCATCTTCAAGAAGGGTGTGGGCGGCAACAACCTTCAGTCCAATGAGCAGGCGGAGGCCAGCGTGGAGTCTATCCTCGCCGGCTGTGACCTGTGACACGTAAACCTAGATCACCACTACAATGACACTCAACGATCGCACCACACTGTTCGCTTCGCTCTTCCTCCCCATTCGCTCCAATCCTGCGCTCGCCCAGCGCGTGCAGGCTTTCGTCCATGGCCGCACCGGCGGCAAGAAGTTGCCCGAGTTCCTGGGCAACGGGGCGGCCGACGACGTGAAGACCAAGTTGCTCGATGACCTCATCGAGATCCTCAAGAACAAGGAGTACGACAGGCTGCCGGCTGCGCCCAACGGGCAGGCCGCGCCCACTGGAGATGCGGGAGCGCCGCCGGCCAAGGTTACGGTCACGCTGACGCCGGCGCCGGTGCCCGCCGCACTGCCTGCGCCCACGACGAAGTTGAGCGAGCCGATTCCTGGCTGCTTTGTGCAGACGCCGGAGCCCAAGGCTGCGCCGCAGCCGCCCATCGTGGACGCCGAGAGCTTCGAGGAGGAGGAGGAGGAGGAGGAGGAGCCGCAGGTTGTGCCGCCGCCGGTGGCCGCCGTGCCCGTGGCTGATCCTGCTGCTGCGCTGGCTGCGCTGATTCGCCAGATGATTCCCCAGGCTGCGCCGGTGGCACCGGCTGTGCCCACGCTCAACGCCGACCAGATCCGTGCGCTGGTGCGCCATGAGTTGGCCGATGCGCTGATCATCCTGGCCGGTGCGCTCAAGGGAGGTGCCAAGTGAGTGGCACATGGAATTGGGGCGGCGCCACGTTTCGAGACGGGGATACCCTGCTTGCTGCGATCCATGAGTTCTTTAACCGCTCACTGGACGGAGGCCGAGACACTATCTCTACATCCGACGGTCAGCACTACTACCTGAAGGTGTCTGTCGCGGTGATCCGGGACGATGAAGACGCGAGCAAGCCGGATGACCTGGATAAGTATTTCGACAACGAGGGCGAGGGCGAGATCCAAGGGATCGAAGGAGGCCAGCAATGAGCGCGCACACGCCGGGACCGTGGCGGTTTGAGCCCGCACCGCACCGCGCCCACTGGATACTCGGGGTAACCAGCGTTGCCCTCACGACAATGCCGAACGAAGCCAACGCCCGGCTCATCGCCGCGGCTCCCGCGCTTTTGGTCGCGCTGGAGTCGATGGTTGAACGCTTTGATGGCTTCGTCGAGCACGATGGCAGCACGCTGAGCATTGACATGGCCCGCGCCGCCATCGCCAAGGCGAAGGGCGGTGGATGAAATCCCCCTTCTCCTACAAGGTCGCGGAGATCGAGGAGGATGAAACCGAGGCCACTGCCTACCTCATATCCCTGGCCTTCTCAGAGTACTGTTACCACATCGACGACGACCCGCGCGACATTGCCGAGTTGTCATCTACGGACTCCGCCTTCCTGTGCATCGCTACCGCCGCCGCCTGTCGCCGGCTGGAGCGCGGCACTCCAATCCAAAACGATGGCGCTTGGGCTGTGTACTATGCCGCCCTGCTCGCCTGCGAAAAGCTACCCCTCAAGCCAACATGAAACCTAAGCAACTCATCGGCCCCGCCGGCCGCGTCCTTACCTCGCTTCGCACCCTTGGGCCTGGCCCCGTGAAGCTCCTGTTCTATGGCCCGCCTGGCGTGGGCAAGTCGGAGGTGGCGCGAGCCATCGGCCTGCGTCTCACCCATGAGGTGGAGATCGACAAGGTGAACGGCCGCGACTGCGGCGTGGACCAGATCCGCGACTGGGCAATTCGATGCCACGGCTCCAGCCTGTTTTCGTCGTGGCGGGTGTTCATCATCGAGGAGCTCGATGCCCTCAGCGATGGGGCGCGCATCAACATCCTCTCTTTTCTCGATGACCTGCCCGAAGAGCGGGCGGTGATCGCCACCTCCAACAATTACGAGAAGCTGCCCGAGCGTATCCGCTCACGCTTTGAGCGGCACGAGATCCTGTCTCCCACGGAGGCGGAGATCAAGGCGCTGTTGCTCAAGACCAAGGGAGTAGGGGAGAGCACGGCGGCGATGCTGGCGGTGACATGCGCCGGCAACGTGAGGGCCGCGATGCTGGACGCCGATGCGCTCAACCGTGGCGGAGCTGATACGGTGGCCGCCTACCAGGACGAGCTGCTCCAACTGCTGGGCGTATGACCATGAGCAACAGCTACAAGTACGAAGTCAGCGTGCACAAGTCATGGAGTGGCAACGGCCTGCGCTTTGCCACCCATGATGAGGCCGACGCCGCAGGCAGGGAGCTCCTGTCTCGCTGGTGGGTACCCGATGAGTACCGGGTTGTCGAGTCGAGCGAGCTTGTTAACTACCGCTTCAATCCCGACACCGGCAAGCCCGAGGCGTTGCCGCCCGAGCCGGTGCTGTCGGAGGAGAGCATCCACCTGCTCGAAGAGTGCGGAGTCTAGCCAAAGGGCTTGACTCCTTTTGCCATTTTGAAAATGACTTATCAACAGGTATCAACATGATTTCCCAACTATCCCCAATGGGTTCAACCCACATCATCTCTCTCGTGCTGGCCTACGCCGGCGAGAGTGGTAGCTCCAACTGTACTGTCACCGTTCTCGCCCAGCCCAAGGACGAGACAAAGCACGAGGCGCACGGGATTCAGTTCGCCGGGCCTTGCGCCGAGCTCGACGCCAAGCTGCCCGAGTTGCTCGCCCAGGCAGCGACCAAGGTGGTCGCCCTCAACATCGACCTCGCCTCCCTCGATAAGCAGATCACCGACGCCAAGACGGCGCGCACTGCAAAGCTCGATGCCGAGACGGCCAAGCCGGCCGCCGCTACGGTCGCCTCCACGCCCAAGGGCAAGGGCAAGGAAGCCAAGCCCGCTGCCCCAACAAGCACCACCACCATGGATGATGCCTCTGAGGACGCGGCCGCCGCCACGCCGCCCGCCAAGAAGCCTGCCGCATCGGCCCTCGTCGCCGCCCCTGGCCCCACGCAAATCACCCTCGAAGAACTCTTCCCATGAGCAAGATCACCACCACCACGATCACCCGAGTGTTCACCTACAAGGGCACCGAGTACCCCGACCCCGTGCCTTCCCTCTCGGTTGAGAAGGCGCTCGAAATCCTCTCGGTATCCAACCCCGCATTTACCAACGCCGCCCTCGATGGGCCTTCCTATGAGAACGGGAAGGCTGTGTTCCAGATCAAGGTCGGCGTAGGAACGAAAGGATAACGTGCATGACTGCATCCGACATCATCGCAGGAAGAAACGTAAAGCCCGCCACCGTGCCCTTGCTGGTTGGCCGGCAGGCAAAGGTCTGGTCACGGCAGTCAGCCCGGCTCGCCTCGGCGGTGCTCCGCTGCCCTCCCGCTCCAGTGCCTGCCTGTATGGCCCGGCCGCCGGCCTTCTGATTCCTCGTCTTGGTTCTGTGCCGCACCGCATGGACGCCGAGCAAGAAGAATGGGAGGCGCAGGTCATCGCCCAGATGCTTCAGTGCGGCCTACTCCAGCCAGATACTCAGGCCACCTCGGTCTTTGATATGCTCGACCAGGGATTCACTAACCTAATCCACTCAGGCCCCACCGCGAGCTCCGTTGAGGATAGAGTGAATGTCGCTCAGGACGATGACGACCCGCTCAAGTGGACCGTGTATGTGCCGGAGGCCAGTATGTATGACGATCGGCTTCCTCTCTCCTGCGTATTTGAAGTGGCGGAGAAGGTGGGCGGCGTTGCGCTCTGTGAGTTGGTTGCCTATGTGCTCAATAAGTACGGAGGCATCACCGGCCCATGGCGCTGGGAGTCGCTCGACTATGAGGGAGGCGGCCAGCATCCGGACGATAGTTCAGACTGGGTGGACGGAGATAGCACTGCTACATCCGAGGCCGAGCTCTGGAGGGATAAGCTCTACGCAGATCGGCCATATCTGACGGCGGATCTAATGCCTTCAGCTTCGGCCCGCCTTAGTGATCTACCCGCCCCACTGTGCGCGATACTCACCCGGATGCACGACTACCCGAGTCGCCCCTCTGGAGTGGACGGCAAGGCCGTGCGGTACCTCACCTGCTGGCAGCAGGGCGACATGATAGAGCACTGCTGGGACTGGATTCGTTACTGCATGGAGAACGGAATCTACGAGTCAACCGATGGCCCTACCTTTGAGGTAGCCGGCGAAATCTCGACAATCACAGCGAGGCTTGGTGCCGCCGAAGAGTGGGCGCAACCAGCGAGGCAACTCCGAGAATGGATAGCGATGCAGAACAACAAGGACCACAATGCCAATGCTTGAACTCAGTCATACCCCACGCCCCAAGATACTAACCCGCGCGCTGCTTATCTATGAATCCCCGGACGGCGACCTCATCACCGACCATCCCATAAAGGGTGGAGTTATCCAGCCAGGCAAGCCGCTCAATCTGCGCTCACTCAAGGCGCTGCTCGATAGTCCGGACAAGAAGGACGGCAAGGTTGCGTCTAATGTTATCTCGTGGCGCTTCCCTCGCATCATTGGAGAGACACAGGACTGGCATCTCTGGTGGTCGCCGGCTGGCGTGCGCTCGATCTTCATAGCGGACAAGCCGGCGAAGGCGTGGTTCCCCACGTTGATCTTCGCCAGCCACCGTTCACTTCGCTCGCTCTTCTGCTGGGCTACTCCAAACGCGGAGCCCACCCCCCAGTGCGATGTGTATCTCCCGGTCTTCAGCCATCACATCTTCGCCAATGGCGCCGTGTGCCTTGGCTCTACCCAAGCCACAGGCAACGACCCCGATCAATGGGAGTCCGGTTTCTTCGGCTCCAACTTCATGGACAATATCAATCTCAGCCCCACCCCTTATGACATCACCACGACGTTCAAGAAAATCGGCCCCCTCGAATACGCCGCCTCCTCTATTCCGACACGCAGGCAGCTTGCCGATTAACCAGATATGCGTGGTCGGCGCTGGCGGCAGCGGCTCGATCTTCCTTAGCCACCTCTGCCGCATCTGGCAGGCGTGGACAAAGCTCGGCGGCGATCCCTTCACGGTCACCATCTATGATCCCGACCTGGTGAGCGAGGCGAACCTTGCCCGCCAATGTTTCTGCGAAGCCGACATTGGTATGCCCAAGGCGCAGGTCTTGGCGCAGCGCCTGGTCGGCTTCTTCGGTGTGCCTGTCACCGCAGAGGTTAAGCGTTGGAAGGCAGCCGCCACACACCACGATGTTATCGTTGGCTGCGTCGACAACATCAAGACGCGCAAGGAGATTCACACCCACCTCTTGCGCAGCCTCAATGGATATTGGCTCGACCTTGGCAACTCGCTCGACAGTGGGCAGGTAGTGCTCGGCGGGCACGGTTTGCCGGATGTGCTCGATCTGTTTCCCGAGTTGGCTACGGCCAAGGAGGATACCCTTACCCCCTCATGTTCGATGGCTGAGGCGCTGCTAAAACAGGATCTATTCATAAACTCCACGCTCGCCAACTTCGCCGGCCAGTTGCTTTGGCAACTCATGCGGCGCGGCGGGCTCAACCACCACGGCTATTTCGTGAACCTCGGACATGGTCGTGTCCAACCCATCGAGGTTCCAGCACCATGAAACTCCACCTCCACGTAAAGGCTTCCTACTTCGCGGAGATCAAGGCTGGAACCAAGACTGAGGAGTACCGCGAGCAGACTAGATATTGGCAACGCCGCCTAACACACCCGGTCGCTAACAGCACCGAGATTGTCCGACGCGAGTACGAAGGCATCGTGATTTACAACGCATACAAGGCCGGCCCAGAGAACCGCATCGAGTTCCCGTGGCGCGGATTTACTTACCAAGTCATTAACCACCACCACTTCGGCAACCGCAACACCCAGGTCTTCGCGATCAAACTTCAGACCCATGAAGCGTTGGCTCGGGAAATCACAGCACGCAATATCGCCGCACTCAAAGCCACACCATGAACAACGACATTCTCGCCAAGCTCCAGAAGATCCTCGCCAAAGCTGACCCCGCCCGCGGTGCCACCGAAGCAGAGGCCCAGTCGGCTATGGCTATGGCCCAGCGCCTCGCCATTCAGCACAACATCGACCTCGCCTCGGTCACCGTCACCGATGCCATCGGATGCCCTAACATTGAGACGGACCGCGCCGAACTCGACGGCGAGACAGCTACCCGCCGCCTCCACCACGAGAGCGTCGCCCAGGTACTCATCAAATGCTTCGATGTGGCGTTCCTCTGGCGCGGCACCGGCTCGAAGTGCATCATCATCGGGGAGAAGGTGGACGTGTTCATTGCCACCTACTGCTGGGAGTGGCTCAACACCACCTACCTCGAGCTCTTCCGCCAGTACGCAAAGACTCATCCCTCCCACTACTCCGAGCGCATTCAGCGCAAGTCCTACTACGACGGGCTCACGCTGGGCATTGTCTCAGTCAACCAGCGCCAGCGCGCCGAGGCTGCTGCGTCTGCCGACGGTGCCAGCTTCGCCCTCGTCGTCGCCACCAAGAAGGCCGCCGTCGATGCCCGCGTAGCCGAGGACTTCCCCAATGTGAAGAAGGGCCGGGAGCCGCGGCGCCGCACAGAGATTGATCGCTCAGCCCTGCACAACGGGCACACCGCCGGTAAGCAGATCAAGCTCAACAACGGGCTCGATTGCTCCACTCCTGCACCTGCACTCGCCTAACCCTTTCCCTCACCCACCACCGCCCGCCGCGCATTCCGCCGGCGGGTTTTCTTTTGCCCAACTCCAAATGAATACCTCCACCGTCGATCAAGCCCGCTCAGGAATCGCCAACGAGAACCTTCAGGAAATTCTCGACGCCGCCGT
>CAJCBL010000173.1 GCA_903960515.1 uncultured Verrucomicrobiota bacterium | reverse complement strand
TGGTACTGAAGCTCGGTGATCATGGGCCTGCGCAAAGGCCCGAGCTTCACCGCTCACGCAGACCAACGAGCCAAAAAAGAGGCCGCCGTGATGGCGGATTCTAATTGTCGTCAGTGGCGGGTTCTAATTGTCGCGCGGGGCGCAATCGCCTCACCCGAAGTATCGGCGCATACTATAATATTTCCGCCTGCTGCAAGATATGAGCAAACAAGGTGATCAAGCACAGCAGCCTCAGCGATCACGACATCAGGTTGGCACCAAGTCACGCACCCGGCCATAGCCGGAAGTACAACGATAATGGCACCCCATTTTTTGAGCATAATCACTAAGAGCCTCGCAGTACCCGCCATCCTCGTTTTCACCTTTGCTAGTATAGGTAGCGTGAACCCAGAAGTCCATAAGGCTTGTCGACTCATAGCGATGTCCCAAATGAAGGGTGTCGGCATTTGACTTGTCAAGGTCGGATTATGGAGAGGTCGTTTCGTTGACACCAGCCAAAGCTGGCGTCACCGGATTCCCTTGGCCGGGTCGTCGATAAGGCGCTCCCCCGCAACCACTCGCGTCAAGGTAGGCCGGCGGCCCCTCCTCAGTCGAAACCATTATGCGCCCCAGCCTCATAATGTCGGCAGTCTAAATAGAACGGGGATTATGTCTAAGATTTCCGACCTAATCCGGCCGGGGAGCCGAGGGGGAGTGGCAGCAGCCCTCAATATTCTGGCGGCCACAACTCCAAGTAGGACCAGATGCTGACCGGTTCTCCGAGAATGCCAGTTGATTACTGGCTCTCCGGAAAGGCCGGTCGGCGACCGGCCCTACATCGAACGGGGACTGCGGCAACGCGGGGCGCCACCCAATCCCCCAAGGGGCCCAGAACTGACCTGTCCCTAATCCGGCCGTGTCCCCAATCCGGCCGGGGAGCCGAGGGCGTGGCAGCAGCCCTCAATATTCTGGCGGCCAAAGCTCCAAGTGGGACCAGATGCTGACCGGTTCTCCGAGAATGCCAGTTGATTACTGGCGCTCCGGAAAGGCCGGTCGGAGACCGGCCCTACTTCAAACGGGGACTGCGGCAACGAGGGGCGCCACCCAATCCCCCAAATGCGCAAACCTCCCCTGCCTAATTATGCTGGGAGAACAACCAGTTCACGAAATCGGGATCGCGAGTCATATTGATGCCGTGCCCCATTCCCAAACCGACGCTCAGACGATAGCGTGAGTGTCCCTGCACTTTATAGTCCGTGATGGCCCAGGACATCGCCGGGTACGGGTAAGCCTCCGCAATGCTGTGAGTTGCTGTGCTTTCGGTGCCGCCTGGGAATTGCATTTTCAGCCATGCATAGGTCGTCTTGGCCAAGGGCAGATTGTAGTCCAGCGGATTGGAGTACCAAAATTCAGCCATTTCGATATCAAGCTCGCCTGAACCGTACCAAAAGGCGCTCCGATACAGGTCGGGGAATTGGTTATTCTGGGCTTGATAGACCAAGGACCCATCCGCGTTGTGCCGATAAACCATGACCTGCTGCCCCGAATTCGGATCAACCACGTTATCATAGGCATAGCCAAGCATCGCCGTATTGGGAGTGAAGCCAGCATCAGCCACAATCGCAGCGAAGGGAGAGTGGGTTTGGTTGTACCACTCCTGGGCAATGTAGCGCACGCCGGCCCCGCCCATCGACCCACCAATGATATAGATGCGAGCGGGATCGATGTTGAAGCGCCTGAGCAAGTCCTTGATGGTCGTCGTGATCATCTGCTTCGCGGCGGGGGAATTCCACTCGCCACCATCGCGAGCGCTGGGACCGCCTGCTTCTGTGCACGGCGGAGGCACCATCGGAGCATAGACAAAATACTTCGGATCTCCAGGGCCATAAGTCCCGACCCCGAACGACCTATTTATATACCCGATTTCAGTGGCGATTCGCCTCTCGTCAGCCGACGCACCTGCACCCCAAAACCAAGTGTGCCATTCCTCGGAGTTCTTCACGCCCGAAGGGTGCAAATAGACCACCAGGGGATAGGCTGTTGTCTTGTAACCATTCGATCGATCCGCGTTGTAGGGGCTGCTCCAAACCGTAGTCCACTGGTCCGGGTGGCTCTCGGTCAGTGGTCCATTCAGGGTGTATCGATGAGTCACCTGACTCACCGTTTGATCGCCGGCGACTATATTCATGGGAACATTGAAGAGCTTGCCCCACTCGGAACCTCTTTCGTAAATGGGTGCCTCCTCGGTGAATGCGGCCCCAACAGTGGTCACGCGCCAAAACTGACGATCGGCCGCAGTGGACGCAGGGGTTCGAACCGTCGAGCTGAGCTCATCGCCCGTTCCGGCGAATTCGCCCGGAAGCGCAGTCCAGACGCTCAGATCCGCAGACGACTCGATATGGTAATGGACTCCCGATTCACCGGGCCAGTGAAGTACAAGGTTGCCCGCGGCGTCGCGCTGAAGCGTCGCCTTAATTGCAAGGTCCGTCGCAGCCCAAAGGGACGGCGTTAACATACCGGCAAGCAGGCCGGCACATAGAGCGAGGTGTTTAATTTTCATGTGTTTTTAAAATGTGGTGGGGAGTCGATGGGTTGCGGCGGAATCGCCTGCAAGGGGAAAAATTGTCGCTTATACCAATTCAAAGTCGCTTCCCAAAATGAGGCCCTATCGCGTGCAAGCACGCTCCTACTCGGAATCGGCTTTGGCCCAATCTTGAACGAGCCTTAGATTGCGGGCTTCGTAGTGAATATCGGCGATGCGACCATCGAGAGGCTCGTCAGCCGCATCTCCACGCATAGGATATCTTCGATTACGGCACGGTAATCTTCACGCATTCCGCACTCGTTTTACCGTCGGCCTGGACGACCACCACACGCGCAAAGTAGGTGCCCGAATTGGTGTAGGTATGCGAGATCGTCGGGGTTGAGGTCGTATAGTGCGGCACGATATGACCGACGTCGGTTTCATGCTGACGATCCATCGTGTAGCTGTAGTACGGATAGGATATAACGTCGCCGAAGCTCCATCGATACTCAACAAGCGTGGCACCAGGCACCGGCGTTGAGGCCGAAGCGTTGAAGGTCACAGTTTCATTGATGGCGGGTGTGGTGTTGCTGGCCGTCACACTCGCCACCGGCAATTGGGTGGTATCGACCCTCGAATGGGAGAAGGACTTCACCGTATTCCAGACGATGCGCTGAATCTTCAATATGGCATCGTCGGTGAGTCCATTATAAAGCGCCACCCACTTGATGCGTTTGGCCACCACAAGCGGCGGGAAACTGGGGTCGGCAAGAGTCGGGATGTTCCCGGTCTTCATCAGCACCTGCTTGTAGGTTGCCAATCCCACCGGGCTTTGGTTGTAGGCCGTGGCATAGTGCACCAAGCCATTGAGGTAGGTGGCAAAAATGGTCATGTGCAGATTGTCATTCTTCCAGACGCCAGTTTCAGGGTCCTGAAAGAGGCTGAAGCAGGCCTCCTGGTAGGTACAGCCGCTCCATATCTCGGGCCAGGCAAGCTCGACATTCAAATCTGCCCTGCCGCACGGAATAATGGGCACATCCGGCCCGCATGCATCTGCCGCAGCCTTGAAGGCGGCATCGATTCTGTCCTGTTCGATTTTCACATTTTCAATCGGGCGGTCCGGCTTCGTCGGGTCACTCAGATCCGGCCAGATAGCCTTCACCCAATAGGCATAGAGATAGGGTCTGACATGGTTTTCTTTGGCAAAGTCATAGAAGGGCTTAAGATTAGCGCGAAGGTTGACGTCCAAATACTCGTTGCTGTTGGGCTGGATCGTGCATTCTGTGAAATGCCCTGAAGCAAGCATCGCGCGAGGAGTGCCTGTCCCCGTCCCGGCAGCCCATTGCTCGCTTAGCGTGTCGTGGTAGCCATCCGCCGAATCCCATTGATCCGAAACCCCAGAAACCATGGCGTATTGCCTCCGCTGTTCGAACATTTCTTTAACAGTCAAGCTGTTGCCAATCGCTAGATTAGCACGAGGCGCGGAGTATTGGGTGAGGACGGCCGGCGTTCCAGGCTGCAACCGGGCATTGCCCCAGGTGCCCCACGCTTTCGTTCCCGCCACTCCGTCCTGCAACACTAGGCGCAGCTCACTGACTCCTGTCACCGGAATCGAAATGCTGGTGGGGGCCATGGTTTCATTCAAAGTAGGGCTTGAATAGACTCGCCGCCCATCGCAATACACTTCAAAGACCACCTGCCCGTTATTCGAACCGATATCCGTAATAAACGTGGTGTATCTTTTGCCCAGATCATAGCAGACTTCCGACTTGGACTGAGCGCTAATCCCCTTGGCGTATTGCCTTCCATTGAGAGACAAGCGCCCGTCGCCGCCCCAATAAATCGCGGTGAAATCTCTCTGAACCTTGGCGCCGAAGGTGTAATCCCAGTCTCCGCTGGACCCATAGGCCATGAGCCAGTTCAGATCGCTCAGATAGATTTCACTGGAGTTGACGACCGGGGTTCCGGCCACTTCCACCGACTCCGGGCCTTCACCACTCCCTGAAAAGGGGGCAATCACATAATAATAGGTCACGCCATTGGCCAATCCAGTGTCGGTAAATCCCGGCGCAGCCACCAAACCGATGCGGGTGTAGGGGCCTCCCTGCGGGCCTCGTTTAACGGAATATTTCGCCCCACCCTGACCGTTCCAAGTGAGCATCACACTCCCATTCCCTGCGCTGGCAGCCAGCCCGCTGGCGTCGGTAGCGACCACGCGCCAGAATTTCCGCGCCTCCCCCAAGGCCCCCGGTGCTTGCACGGATACACTGAGCTCAGCGCCCGCTCCAATACTGTCCCCGGGCAAGGAGGTCCACGTTTTTAGGTCGTCAGAGGCCTCGACATGGTAGTGCTTTCCAGTTTCCCCAGGCCAGCGCAGCACGAGGTTGCCGTTGGCGTCGTATTGGAGCGCCGCATTGAAGGCGGTCGCTGCGCCTGCCCCGGAAGGAAAAGCGCAAAAGCCCGCAGCAACGCCGGCGCAGAGAGTGAATAGTGAGGGTTTCATAAAGTGAGAGTGCAATATAGACGTCCGTTTACTGTGCAAATCCAGGGAAGGCCGACCCACGGTAGAAAGTCCCTCCCGGCACGGGTTGCAGATGCCGATTGTGCCCACTGCGGTCGGTGAGGTTCGCGGCGCCGTCCTTCCAATTCAATTCGTAGTCGGCCCAGGCCGTGGGGTCCGGGCTTGTGCGGCGCGAGATCGCCTCCAGTTCGGCCAGAGTCGGCTCGGTACTACGCGCCTCTAAACGGGCATGCGTGAGGTACACGCCAGCACTATGGGCGCCTACTTGGAAAGAGACCGCATCGCTAGGCACCCACGCTGCAACACTGTGCTCCCACTCCGCATGCTGACTATCCGGCATATCGGCTGGGTAATTGGTCCGGAACCGCTCCCGAAGTTTGGCCAAATTGACCTCGCTGGTGTCATTGTTCGCGTCGGCATCCCAGGCCGGAATAACGGCGCCATCCACGCCGAATTTGAGCCACTGCCGCACCCGGATTGAGTCTCCAGTCACAACGGTTTGCCATGCCACCCACACCCACTCTGTCTGTCTGGCGGTTTGCCCCCACCGGTAGTACCAAGAGTAATCCGCGTCATAGGGATCGTAGGTGCGTCCACCACACTCGAAGTTTACACCCAACATGGTGTTGGCATTGTACATCGCTTGTGCCCCTTCAACGAAACTGATATTTGCGACGATATAACTCATAGACCAATTGGAGCCCTTCAATGAGAACACCTCCATATTGTGCCACCAATTTGTCCATCCCACCGGCAAGCGAGTCCACACCGAGAATAGAGAACCCCCTGCTGGTGCATCGTTTCGTTCACAAAGATCATACCACAGCGGACCATGCCCCATCTCGACCGAGTCGCAGGCACCCACCGAATTCACGTTCGTCCCGACGACGCGCCAAAACTGCCGCTGTGGAGCGTTGCCAAATCCAGGTACAACCATTGAATCGAGTTCGCGGTTGGCCGCGCAGGCAAACTCGCCCGGCCAAGGCGCCCACGTGCTCATATCCGAGGAATGCTCGATGCGGTAACGCTTCCCTGCCTGACCGGGCCAACGCAGAATCAAATTGTTGCCGGCATCCGGTCGGAGCGTGGCAGCAAATTCGGGATCGGCAGCGCCGGCGCCGGGCAGGGCGAACAGGCCGGCAAATATTCCGGCCAGTACAGTGAAGCGGAGAAGCATAACGACTAGTATTCGCGGATATCGATTCGATTGTGATTTCACGGTGCCACTGATACAATTTCAGATCGTTCTCGAGATGATGCCCTAGCGCGTGCAAGCACGCTCCTACACGGGCGCGGAATTGGTCTCATCTTGAACGCGACTTGGAATGTGAAGATGGTGGCAGTGCCGGATAATAGTTGGGCACTAGAGGGGCTCGACCTTAGGGTGCCGGCGTGAAGCTCACCTGGGGGATATTGAGGTAGGGGCCTGCGCCGCCGGTGGCCTTCAGCACGAGTGTACTCAGGCCGGCGGGCAGCGTCATCCGAATCGGTGCAGTGGTTGTCGGTGTTCCGGACGTGATACTATAGCCGGAGGGCCCCCCGGAGCTTGAGGTCGTGCGGTCATTGACCCTCAAGCTAAGGGTGGCGGTCGATGCGTGAACCGCTTCGTCGAGCGCACAGGCCGTAATGGTGATATCGTAGTTGCCGGCGACCAGGGTCTTAACCGGAAACGCAATGCTCCCGCCAGGCGACCTGGCGGAAGGAACTCTCAAGGTGCAGGTTTTATTTCCCTCCTCAAACCAAGAATCCGGCATCAACCAGATATTGGTATTCGCCTGCACGAGCGGAATGGCACTGGTTCCAGTGGAGGCAACCGTGGCGCCTACATCGGCACTCTCCGAAGTGCTCAAATTGCGGATCGCATCAATGGCCTGCATCTTGGGAGTGTTGGTCGGGTATGCTGTCGAGGAATAGTCCCCGAAGCCCCAGACCCCGGCCCCACCCATCTGGTAATAGACAAACAGATCGCCACCATAGGAATTCCAGATCTTGTGGGCTTCGATCATCCGGTCCTTCATGCGCAAATCCGCATTATAGGCGATGTCTATCGCCGCGTTGTTGGGAAGCTCAGGGCCGCCTTCGTAGGCGACAAGCTTGATTCCATAGATCCGCGTCAAAAGGGCATCGGCTGCAACACTGGGCGCAAATCTATCTTCCGGTAGCCCTGCGAAATAGCTCGTCATGGTTGCTGCGTCGGTGGAGCTCGCGTCGACCGATGACTTATAATACGGGGCGCCGCCGCCACCGTACCAGATGTTGTTGGGCTTATAGTCCGGTGCATAATACCCCTCGGCCCAGCGCAGGCCGTCACCCAGATTCCCATTTGCGAGCCAAGAGGCCAGGATTGGCCGGATGCGCGTCATCATTGCACTGTCCCCAAATACCTTGCGGAAGGCGAAACTGGCGGTAGCCGAGCGGTACGCCGTAAAGCGCGACATGGCCAACCCGCTGTCGCTGCCTATCGCCCAATCATAGTTGATGGGGTGATAGGCCGACATGCGGGCCGCCTCGCTGAGCCCTGTGACCCACTCCCGGTTCATGAAGCCGCCCGCGGTATTCCAGATCTCATTTCCGTATTCCACATAGAGCTTCAAGTTGGCGTTGAGTGGCGGGTACACGGGATTCGCCTGCACGGAGGTATAGGGATTCACACCATCGGAACCATAGCGAAACAACTGGGCAAGCTTGGTGATGTAGTCGTCGGAGGCACGGCATGGAATATTGATCCAGAGATCCACGCCCGCAGCATTGGCAATCTGGATCAGCAGTTCCCAGGATCCGCCGTGAACGAACAACTGTCCGTCATAGGTGGTGCTGAACGGGCTGCGCTCGGGCCTCCCACCGTAGCCGGCAAATCCAGGCCACTTCACCAAGGGGCGGTCGGACCATTCCTTGGCCGGGTTGCCATTGGTTTTTGTGAAATCCATCGCGCGCAGCACGGAGAACTTCCTGACGGCAGTGAGGAATTCCTGGGTGAGAAGCGCACCGGCCGAGTACCCCGGACGAATGAGATGGATATCCGTAACACCGGTATTGGTGGCCGCTGCGGCGGTGCGATGCGTATCGTTGAAATTGATCCAGGAGATTCCATAGATTTCCTGGCTGACGACAATATCAGCCGTTGTCGTGTTCGTGGGGGGATCATAGCTGGCATTCGCCACCGTGATAGCGCCGTGCTCGGTGCTCGCGCTTACGGAAGCCTTGCCCTTGAAGCTGAGCTTGTAGGTGCCCGCCGCTTCATGCTGTCCGCTGAAGATCATGAAGAAGTCCGTAGTGGGGCATCCATCCTCCATATTCAGCACAGCACTGACCCAATTCTGCACACGAAAATCGGCACACCGAACCATATCCACCATCCAGTGCAAATCATCGGCATAGCTCGGGACGCCGATATTGATACCGACCGTGGAGGTGGCACTGGCTGGCGGTAGCGGAGGAGTGAAAGGCACTCCGGCCACACCAGCAACTGCCGCCACTTCATCCGAATATGACGAAGCGTTACCTGCGGTCGCCTTAACGCGAACATAGTACCACTTGCCATTGATCAACCCAGATAGGGTTAGCTGCTGCCCGACAGTCGCTGAGGTCTCGACGCCGTAGATGGAACTGCCCTTGTCGGACGAATATTTAACAGTATAGCTGCTCGCACCCGCCACTGGGCTCCAGCGCACAATGAGTGAATCGGTACCACTGGTTGTGAGGGTGATATTGGCCGGTGTGGCCAATGGCCGTACCTGAACCTGGGCAGAGCCGGCACTTGCACCTCCTCCATTCACGGCCTGGACCTCGTAGTAGTAATTGGTACCGGCAGTCAAGCCGGTATCCGCGAAGTCGGTAGTCAGGCTCACCTTATAATCCGTGACTACAGCACTCGTCCCCCGGCGGATCTTGTAGTAACTGACATTGCTCATCGGATTCCAGGAAAGGCTGGCGGTGGTGCCAGTGGAGCTGGCCACAAGCCCAGTGGGAGCTGTGGGCACAGGAATCGAAACCCCTGCCGGCGCTATCTGGAGCCCGGTGATTCCCACCCACGAACGCGAATCCGCGGAGCTGCCGATACGCACATAACTGAGCCCTTGCACCAAAGTGGTCTGGATTGGAACGCAGGGGGCCTGGCCCTCCATATTCACCACGATTCCGGTAGCCACCGGCTTGCCATTGACATTCAAATCGACCTTGGCGGCACCAATGCCACCATGGCCCTCAACCGTAATATTATATATTCCTGGGGTTTCAACGTAGATGGGGAAGTAAACACTGCCGGCACCATCGGACGGCGCATTGAGAACGTAGGTGCCCGGGCCATTCCAGCCTCCGCCCATGGTGGATACTCCCGGATTCTCAGGGCCGATCAGCACCGTGCCCGGAACCACCGCAGCCGCCGAAGTAACTGCACCACGCTCGACCGCATTCATCGCGTCGATGGCCTGCATCTTCATCGTAGTGAGCGGGGTAGTCGTGGAAGTCGAGTCCCCGAAGCCCCACGCGCCCTGCCCTGGCAAGGTGTAATAGACAAGCAGGTCACCATCATAGGAATCCCAAATTCGTTGCACGCGGAGCATCGCACCTTTCATGCGCGGGTCTGAATTATAGATGCCCTGAACCCTCTCACTCGCATCAATTTTGCCAATTTCGTTCCCGCCCACCTGGGGGCCACCCTCATAGGCAATAAGCTTGAGATTGTAGATTCTTGCCCACATGGCGTCTCCCGCAATCCGGGCGGAGTAGGCCGCATTGGGCAACCCCTGGAAGAACGCGGTCATCAACGCCGGCTCCGTACTATAGGATGGGACACCCGCATCCGCATAAACCGCACCACCCGCACCGTACCAGAGATCATTGACTGTGCGACTGGGGGTGGTCGTGCGGTAGTAACCCGACGCCCAGGCCGCTCCATCCGAGAAGCTTCCGCCAGCTTGGCCGGCGAGCACCGGCCGAACGCGGGTGTTCATGGCGGCATCGCCAAAGACCTCCCGGAATTTCAAGCTTATGATAGAGGAACGGTAGGCCACATAACGCGACATCGTCGTGGTGTACCATTCATTATCACGGGCGCTCGCACCATCGAAATTTACCGGATGCTCGGGGTGATTGTCATGGATGTCCTTGGCGATCATCTTCACCCACCCGTAGTTCAGGAACCCACCGGCAAAATTCCAGATCTCGTTGCCGTACTCAAGATAGACCCGCAGCTTGCTGTTGAGCGGTGGATAGACCGGGTGCGCCTGCGTGGAGGTATAGGGATTGACGCCATCGGAGCCGTAGCGGACGAGATTGGCCAACTTGGTGATATAATCATCCGACGCCAGGCATGGGACATTGAGCCAAAGATCGACGTTGGCGGCATTGGCCATCTGGATCAGTCGCTCCCAGGGGAGGCCGCGCGGCCGATGACGCGTTCCCTCTATGTCGGTAAATTGAATATAGTGAGGATCGAGGTTCTGATTGTTTTCGGAGCTGCCTCCATATCCTGCCCAGGCCATCAATGAGCGTTCGGACCACTCCTTGGTCGGATTTTGATTGATCGAGAGGTAATCCATTGCCCGTACGCACTGGAATTTCTTTAGCGCAGTGATGAATTCGGCCGTGAATAGCACTGAGCCATCGGTGGGATATCCAGGGCGGATGATCTTGAAGTTGGTGATACCGGAGCCGACAGACGAGGCGGCCGTGCGCTGGGTGTCTTTGGCCACGATTGACGTTAGCCCCATCATCGGAGTGGTCATCCGCAAGATGGCCGACGTGGTATTACTGCCCGAATCGTACTGGACGCCGATAATCGAACCGCTGCCTCCTGTATCCAAACTTAGACTCCCCGCCTTGCCCTTGAAGCTGAGCTGATAGTCGCCCGCAGGCTCATTGCCTTCGGCCAAGATGATGCGGAAATCAACCGTGGGCCAGCCGTTGGCATCCAAGCTCGCCCCTTGCCAATTCAAATTTCTGAAATCGCTGCCGCCCATCATATCGACCAGGGCGTGCATATGGTCGTAATAGGAGAAGCCCGAAATACCGATGCCCACATTGGCGCGGGTCATCCCGAGTACATCGGCGGAGGTGATCGAACCCGACTCGCTACGGGCGCGAACCTGAAAGTGGTACGGGGTAGCCGACTTGAGCGACGGGACTGCGACACCGCTCACTTGATTTGCAAGAGTGGTGGTGTAGTTGCCACTGCTGGAACCGTAGAGCACATCGTAACTGCTGGCCCCCGCCGAGCTCCAAGTCACGGAGAGGCTGTCGGCCTTTGTGGTGGAGATATCGGTGATCAAGAACGGAGCGAGCGGCGTGCCGGCAGCCTCCGGCGAGTTCACGCTGGAGCCGGCCCCGACCGTGTTCGTGGCATTGACTGTGAGGTAATAGCGGGTACCGGCCACCGGCCCGACCAAATCGCAGGACAACCCGGGCGCGGCAACAGAGGCGCCAACGGCCCCGCTAGCCGCACCTCCCGATACTGTTGAATATTTTACGGTATAGTTACTCGCCCCGGCAGCGGCAGACCAAGTGACATGCAGCGCCCCGGTGCTGGTGAGGCCTACCGCTTGGATGGCAGGAGTGGCGATCGGCGCGACAGAGACCTCCGCCGAATTGGCCCCCTCCCCGGAGGCGATGGTGGCCGAAACCACATAATAGTAGCTGGAGCCATTCGCCACACCGGTATCGGTGAAGCTCGCGGTCGCGGAAGTGCCGATGACCGTATACGGCCCGCCATGCGGCCCGCGCTTGATCGTGTAGCCAGTCGCGCCCGGAACCGTAGCCCATGTCAATTCCACTCGGCCATCGCCGCCATCGGCAACAATGCCGCCATCGACCGCCACCACGCGCCAAAACTGCTTCGCCGGATTAACCGTGCCTGCTGGCCGAACCACCGAAGTGAGCTCGGCACCCGCGCCAGTGAACTCACCCGGCACCGCCGTCCATACAGTTAGATTGGAAGAAACCTCAATCCGGTAATGTTTACCCGCTAGCCCCGGCCAGCGCAGCACAAGGTTGCCGCTCGCATCGTTTTGAAGGGAAGCATTGAAGGGCAATTCCGTTGCCGCCCAAAGGGGCAACGCAAGCAAGCAGGCAAGCAGGCCGGCGCGCAAAGCGATAGGGGGGAGTTTCATGGGGCGGGGTTGGAAACAGGGGCGAAGGCGTGGGAAAAGGGGACCAATGGAAACGATAAATACCGAAGAATATGGCTTGCTCTATTCAATGAGGAATTCTCCTAAAAACTGTAAATGAGGGGGGGGGGGGGGGGGGGGGGGGGGGGGGGGGGGGGGGGGGGGGGGGGGGGGGGGGGGGGGGGGGGGGGGGG
>CAJCBL010000172.1 GCA_903960515.1 uncultured Verrucomicrobiota bacterium | reverse complement strand
TCGATGAAGAGAACACGTCGATCACCCTGCACACGCTCAGCCGCACCGCCTCTGCGCTGGGCTGCCGCCTGAAGCTGGAAGTCGTCGCGGCGTGAGTTGACGGCAAACCAGGGGTATGGAAACACCAACCTCGCCTGTCCTAGAAAGCCAACTCACGGATGTCGTCGGACTGCGCACCAGCGGGATCTTCCCCAAGAACAAGGAGCCCTCGATCCACACGCTTCGCTCCTGGACCCAGCTGCGGCGCATCCCGCACCACCGCGTGGGGCACTTCGTTTACTACGATCTCGCCGAGGTCGCTGCGCACATCCGCACCAAAATGAAGATTCCACCGTGCGGCTAAATCCGCCGCCCATCCATCCACGCCGCGCCGGCTCACTGCCGACGCGGCGTTTTGTATTCTTAGGCTGCGGGGCCTCACGTCGCAGGCCGCTCCCCTACCCGGCTGGGATTATTCCAGCCCTGGAGCTCGCCGCCCCGAAAATTGCAACGCGCGTTGCAAATGGGATCACTTCATCGGGTACGGCACGCTGCACCTATTTCGCGGCGGAGAAGGAGCGTATGGTATGCGCGAATCCATACCACCCATGAAAACCAACGATAAATCCTTCTTCGCCGCCCCCGTCGACCCTCACCAGGAGGCGCGCACTCTCGCTCTCGAAGTGATCTGCCGGCTGATGATCTGGATAGCCGACGCGCCCACCTTCGAGGACAGGGGCTTGCGGGCCTCGGTGGCGCTGTATTGCGTGCGCCCCGACCTCATTCAGGGCCAGACCCTCGAACAGCTCGGCGGGCGATCGGGCCGCACCCGCCAGCATGTCTTCAACCTGGCGGAAAACTTCCGCCTCTCCACCGGGCTCAAACCATGAACCCCGACGACGACGCCTTCACGGTCCGCCAGATCAACCAGCTTCACGCCGAGGTCGTGCAGCACACTGGCGAATCCCGCAAAAGCCTACACTCCGCTCTGGCCGCCGCCTGGCATGCGGGCCATTTGCTGCTCTCCGAGCGTTCGCGAGTGCGCCGCGCCATGGGGGATGCCTGGGGCCAGTGGCTTGCCCAGAAGTTCCACGGATCCCAACGCACCGCTTACAACTACATGAGGCTTGCCGACACCGTGCTCAATGTCGGCGAGTTCGAGGGGATGAGTCTGCGGCAGGTCTATTTTCGCCTCGGGATCGCCACCGAGCCCAAATGCCGGACGGAGTCGCGCCGCGTGCCCAAACTTCCTTCACACATCCACCTGGCCAACCGCCTGCTGGTGACACTCGACCACAGCATCAGGAAGTGTCCACCAAATGATGCGGGCCAAATCGCCGCTCTCCGGCAGGACTTGAGGGCGCTCTACGAGCGGCTGCGTCCGCTTTTCGAAAGCGGCGCGCAGGCTGGTTTTGCCGATCCGTATGTTCCGGATAGATAGGAGCTATGAGCCCGCGTCCAACAGGGAAGGACGAACTCGTCCTGCGACGGCTGGTGGATGAATCCGACGAAAGCGCCACGGTGGCCTTGTTCATGATGCTGTATCGCAAATCTCCGGAGTTCCGGCTCTGGCTTCGTGAGGACTTTGCTCGCAGCCAGCCTGTCCAGGACGCCTTTGACCGCCTCGCTCTGCAAAGCAATCCACCGCCGGTTGCACGCTTCGCCGAGCTTACCGACGGCAACCGGCCGTGGCTCGAGGAGCGGCGGCGGCTCAAGCGGCACATATCCGGTCGGCTCTTTGCCGGTTTGACCTGGAACGAGATCCTCGGGCTGATGCACGAGTACCAGGCCGGAGGGGTCGACCCCGGTGTGTATCTTCTCGTGCGCGATTGGCCTCGAGGCGGTGAGGCCTCGCCAGCCCTTCTGTGGGCTGGGCTCGCGTTGCTCGAGTCGGTGCTCTCGACCGGCAGGCGGCGCCTGTTGCGCCATCTCAACGATGCTCTCGCGTTCACCGGCAAGAGCGCGCGCAAGTCCGAATTGCGCCAAGCACTCGGATACACCGCCTGGTGGAAGCTCCAGGCAGTGCTCTACATGTTGCAGCATCCCGCCCCTGCGTATCGCACTCGTGAATTGCAGGGGCATCTCGCCAGTCTCGGGCTCAAAATCAGCAGGCTGGACATCCGTCGCTTCTGCACCCGGCACGGGATCCGCCGCGATATGCGCGCCGGTCGCCCTCCCAAATTGGACGAGGCCAAAGCGACTCCGTGCTCAGGATGACCGAGGTGCGATAGTCGCCACGGGCGCGACGTTCGCCACAGACCGGCCTTTAAGATCTCCGTCGCCTGCAAGTAGCGGGCGTTTTGCGCGAGTTCCCCGCTTTGTCGGTGCCGGTCTCGAACCGCCCCGGGAGGGGTTGGCAAGGAGGAACGCCGAAGGCGTAGTGTCCTTGCCAACGCCGGAGGGGCCATAATCGGGTCTCGGCTGCGGCGTGGCCAACTTTCAGAGGGCAGGTAATGCGCGAGCGTGTTG
>CAJCBL010000171.1 GCA_903960515.1 uncultured Verrucomicrobiota bacterium | reverse complement strand
TGGTACTGAAGCTCGGTGATCATGGGCCTGCGCAAAGGCCCGAGCTTCACCGCTCACGCAGACCAACGAGCCAAAAAAGAGGCCGCCGTGATGGCGGATTCTAATTGTCGTCAGTGGCGGGTTCTAATTGTCGCGCGGGGCTCCACACCTTCGCCAGCGCGCGCAGCCGGCTTCAGCCGCTTCACCAAACACATTCTCCTTGGTGCGCTCTTTGGGGGCCTGTTGTCGAGCATCCCGCTCTTGAACTGCCTGAACTTCTTTTTCTGCCTGCTGAATATCGCGGGCGTCACGCTTGCCCTCATGATGTACTTCAAGGCTAACCCCACGGATACCATGTCGAATGCTGAGGGCGCTCTTTTCGGCGCAGCCGCCGGTGCTGGGGCCGGTTTGATCTCCAGCATCTTCAGTTTGATCCTCGGTGCCATGTTCGCGGGCGTCATGGCCGCGCTCGCGCAGCGCCTTCCGCCCGAACTAGCCAGACAATTCGCCATTCAGGGAACCGTTGGTCTGTTCATGATTCCCGTGAATATTGTGCTCTACGCCGGTTTCGGTGCGCTCGGCGGGTTCCTGTCGCTGCTGCTGTTCTTCAAGCGCAATCTCCGCAATTGATACTCCGTGATCGCGCTTCTGCGCGTCCTTGTCTCTACAGCAGGGCTCATTCCTTGGGCTTTTGCTGCTGCGCGGGCACGACCGGAGGAGTCGGTTGCCCTGTTCCACGGGCTCTGCCATCAAATCCCGGATCGAACATTCTGTGTGGCAGGGGTCGGCATGCTGGTGTGCAGCCGTTGCGCCGGCCTCTATGCGGGAGTAGCCATTGGTGCACTCCTGCCCCCTCCTCGGTTTTTGATTCGCTGGGGCCGGCCTCTCCTTCTGGCGGCGGCGGCGGCGCTACTGAGCGAGTTGCTACTGCAAAACACAGGGATTATTCCCCTGCTGCATTCAACCCGCCTAGCGAGCGGACTGGCGCTGGGCTGGGTTGCGAGTGCCCTCATGTTCGCCATGGTCAGCCAAGATCGACGGAGCGGACGGCCATCACCAATTCCTCATCGGTAGAGCGATCCATGCCGCTCGCTCAGCCGCGATGGCGGCGCTTGATGTCGAGCTGGGCGTAGGCGAAACGCACCACTCCTTCCAGTCGCTCGGCTTCATCTGTGGCGAGATTGGGCCCCTCCCTGAGCGCCTCCTCGGCGCGCTGGCAGGCTTTCTGCACCACAGCCTCGTCGATGGCCGCGATGTTGATCGCCTGCTCGGCGAGCACGCTCACCTTGTCGCCGGCAATCTCGGCAAAACCGCGGCCGCAAACAAGCAGCTCCTGCGTGTTGCCTTTCTGGACGCGCAGCTCTCCCGCCTCCAGTTGCGTGAGCACGGGGATGTGGCCGGGCAGGATGCCTATCTCGCCCTGGGCCGTGGGCAGCACTACGGTGTCGACCGTGTCCGAATAAACCCGGCCTTCAGGGGTGGCGATTTCAAGGAGGATGGGCATGGGAGGGAAAGGCTGAACGACTGAAGGCTGAAAAGCAGAACACTAAAAACCTGAACGCGGAAAGCTGGAGCGATGAAGGCAGGAGCGACGGGGGCTGTTTGCGCCAAAGAGCTCCGGCGGGTTCAGCCTTTCGGGATTCAGCCTTCACTCCTTTTTCTGCGAAGCAGAAATCGCTTCGTCGATGCCGCCGCGCATATAGAAGTCGCCCTCGGGCACGTGGTCCAGCTCGCCATCCAGGATCATCTTGAAGCCCCGGATGGTGTCGCGCACGGGCACAATCTTGCCGGCAGTGCCGGTGAAAACCTCGGCCACATTGAAAGGCTGCGACAGGAACTTCTGGATCTTGCGCGCGCGATAGACGGCCTGCTTGTCCTCGGGCGAGAGCTCATCGAGGCCAAGAATGGCGATGATATCCTGGAGATCTTTATAGCGCTGGAGCACTCGCTGCACGCCGCGGGCCACGGCATAGTGCTCCTCGCCCACGATGGCGGGATCGAGCGCCTTGGAGCCCGACGCTAGGGGATCGACGGCGGGATAGATGCCAAGCTCGGCGATCGCACGCTCAAGCACGATGGTCGAATCGAGGTGGGCAAAGGTGTTGGCAGGAGCCGGATCGGTGAGATCGTCGGCGGGCACATACACGGCTTGGAAGGAGGTGATGGAGCCCTTCTTGGTCGAGGTGATGCGTTCCTGCAAGATGCCCATTTCGCTGGAGAGCGTGGGCTGGTAACCTACTGCTGAGGGCGAGCGGCCGAGGAGCGCTGATACCTCGGAGCCGGCCTGGGAGAAGCGGAAAATATTGTCGATAAAGAGCAGCACGTCCTGGTTCTTTTCGTCGCGGAAGTACTCGGCCATCGTGAGGGCAGAGAGACCTACACGCATACGGGCACCCGGCGGCTCGTTCATCTGACCGTAGACCAGCGCGACCTTCGACTTGGCGAGATCCTTCTGCACGATAACGCCCGACTCGCTCATCTCATGGTAGAGATCATTGCCCTCGCGGGAGCGCTCACCCACCCCAGCGAAGACCGAGTAACCGCCGTGGGTCTTCGCGATATTGTTGATGAGCTCCATGATGACGACGGTCTTGCCTACGCCGGCACCGCCGAAAGCTCCCACCTTGCCGCCCTTGATAAAGGGGCAGATGAGGTCGATGACCTTGATACCTGTCTCCAAGATCTTGGGCTTTGTTTCCTGGTCAACCAGCGTGGGTGCCGCCCGATGGATGGGCGAAAGCTTGTCGTAGTTAACCGGGCCGCGCTCATCGACCGGCTCGCCGATGACGTTAAATATACGGCCGAGTACGCCGGCACCTACGGGCACCGAGATCGGTGCACCCAGATCGAGGACTTCGGAGCCGCGCACCAGACCCTCGGTGCTGGACATGGCCACCGCACGCACCACGCCTTCGCCAAGGTGCTGCTGCACTTCGAGCACGAGCTTCGTGGGCTTGCCCTGCGAGAGGAAGTCGATTTGCAGCGCTTGAAGGATCGGAGGGACGGTGCCGGCGGCGAACTGCACGTCGACGACTGCGCCGATGACCTGGGTGATCTTGCCTTTATTCATGGAGGGGGGATTGCGGGAGCCTGATGCAGAACGAAGATTGGGAAATGCAGAAGTGGGAACAGGAGTAGAAGAACTCAGAGTGGATCGGTGTTAAACCTCATCATTCTGCATTTATACTGCTGCGTGGTTTACGCAGACTGAGCCATCTGAGAGGCGGAGATTTCGAGAATCTCAGCGGTGATGCCGGCTTGGCGGGCCTTGTTATATTCGAGCGTAAGGGAATCGAGAAGCTTGGAGGCGTTGTCCTTGGCCGTCTTCATCGCAACCATGCGGGCGCTATGTTCGGAGGCCTTGGAGTCGAGCACGCACTGATAAATCTCGCGGTTGATAAAGAGCGGCAGCAATGCATCGAATACCGCAGAGGCACCCGGTTCGAAGAGCATCGATCGTTCGTCGCTCTTGACCGCAGACTCCCCGCCCCCCCGCTGCTTGCGCACCCGCTCGATGGAGTCCTCAAGGTTGCCAAGCGGCAATAGCGGCAACAACAGAGGCACCTGCACCAGCGTGTTGCGATAGTAGGAGTAAAGAACCTCCACGGTATCCACCTCTCCATCGAGGAAAAGTTTGATCAGGTACTCGGCGGCGGGCCGAATCTCAGCGAAGGGGGTCTTGTCGCTCACCGTGAAATCCGCCACGAGATCACGTTTGGTGCGGCTGAGAAACTGGGTGCCCTTGCGGCCGATGCACACGTATTTCGTGGGCTCCTGGATCTCGGTGACGACGCGCAGCAGGTTGCTATTGAGCGGGCCGCAGAGGCCGCGGTCGGTAGTGATCAGCAGGATGCCCCGGTTGGCTACCGGGCGGGCGGCGAAGAACGGATGCTGCTCGTGTTCCACACGGTGGCTGAGGGTGGCGAGCATATCGCAGAGCAACGCGGCGTAGGGATGGCCGGCCACGGCGAGCTGCTGGGCCTTCTTCATCTTGGAGGCCGCAACCAACTCCATCGCCTTGGTAATCTGGCGGGTGTTCTTTACGGACTTAATGCGACGTCGGATGTCTCTGGTCGAGGGCATGTTCTAGAAGGCTGAAGGCTGAACCCTGAAGGCTGAATACTCAGCCCGCTGGGTCTTTCCGAATGAGCGTGACAATAATGGCAATGAGCTGATCGAGCTCGTCCTTGAGCGCGGCGACCCTTTCCGGAGTGAAATATTTCTCGGCTTCCAGCAATTCGATCCAATAGAGGGCTTCGTCCGCTTCACGGAGGCAATCTCCCAGCTTTGAGCGAAACTCAACGACTGATCGACCACGCTGAGCCTCACGATAATTTGCACCGACTGAGCCACCCGCTCGGAGAAGTTGTTCGCCCCAAACCTGGGCCACCCGATCACGAGGCAAGGCGCGGTAAGCGCGCGCGATCCGCAGCGCGAGTTCGCGCGTTCGGATACGGAGGTCACCGTGTTCGTGAAACATGGATTCACCATTTCAGCCTTCAGGTTTCAGCATTCAGCCTTCGTTCAGCGCTCTCAGGCGCTGAACGTCTTCTTCCACTCTTCGATCGCCGGTTTCAATTCGGCGGCGGTGGCATCGGTCACCTGCTTGTCCTTCAACAGCTTGGCTAGCATGTCGATTTTGCGGGACGTAAGAAAATCGCGGAGACTGGCCGCTGCGGCCACGATCTTTGCGACAGGGATCGAATCAAAGACATTGTTCTGCATCGCCCAGAGCACTGCGGCCTGCACCTCGATGGCGAGCGGGTCGAACTGGGGCTGCTTGAAGAGTTCCGTGATGCGCGAACCGCGATCGAGTTGCGCCTTGGTGCGGGCGTCGAGATCGGAACCGAACTGCGCGAAGGCGGCCAACTCGCGGAATTGGGCGAGCTCGCCCTTCACCTTGCCGGCCACCTGCTTGGTCATCTTCAACTGCGCAGCAGAACCTACGCGAGAAACCGAGAGACCCACGGAGATCGCGGGGCGCTGGCCCTGATTGAAGAGATCGGTCTCCAGATAGATCTGGCCGTCGGTAATCGAGATGACGTTGGTGGGAATATAGGCCGATACGTCGCCGGCCTGGGTCTCGATGATCGGCAGTGCGGTGAGCGAACCGTTGCCGTTTTTCTCGTTCACGCGAGCGGAGCGTTCGAGCAGGCGGGAGTGAAGATAGAAGACATCACCCGGATAGGCTTCGCGGCCGGAGGGGCGCTTGAGCACGAGGGAAATCTGGCGGTAGGCCACGGCGTGCTTGGAGAGATCGTCGTAGACGATGAGTGCATCCATCCCGTTGGCCATGAACCACTCGCCCATCGAGGCACCCGAGTACGGGGCAATATATTGGTTGGCGGGATTGTCCGCCGCTGGCGCAGAGACGATGATGGTATAGTCCATCGCTCCGGCTTCTTCCAGCACTCCGATTGTGCGCGCCACGTTGGCGTTCTTCTGACCGATGGCCACGTAGATAGAATAGACAGGCCGGAAAGCGAGGTCCCCCGAGGCGAGCCCGGCCTTGTTGATACGAGCCTGGTTGATGATGGTGTCGATCGCGATCGCGGTCTTGCCGGTGCCGCGGTCGCCAATGATGAGTTCGCGCTGGCCGCGGCCGATCGGGATCATCGAGTCGATCGACATGATACCGGTGAGCAGGGGCTGGGTGACCGATTTACGGGCGATGATGCCGGGGGCGATCTTCTCAACAGGATAGAATTCGGTGGCGGCAATAGGGCCCTTGCCGTCGATGGGGCGTACAAGTGCGTCGGTCACGCGGCCGAGGAGCACCTTGCCCACGGGTACGGAGAGCAGGCGGCCGGTGGTGTGGCATTCGTCGCCTTCCTTGAGCAGGGAAACATCGCCGAGGAGCACGCAGCCGACTTCGTCTTCCTCAAGGTTGAGGGCGATGCCGATAACGTCGCCAGGGAACTGCACCATCTCATTGTACATAACGTCGGAGAGTCCATCGACCTTCGCAACGCCGTCGGCGAGGGTGCGGATGTGGCCGACGTTCTTCTTGACCGACTTGGTCTGCAGTTTGGCGATCTGTTGCTCGATCTGTTCGATAACGGAGCTCATAGGCGCGGGCGGTGGGGGGAATTGAGAATGTAGAGCTTAAAGTGGGGAAAGGAGGTGCGCGTATCTGCGTTTCAGATCTGCATTCTCCATTCTGCGTTTCGCATCAGTCAGACGCTGCTGCTGGCGAGGGATTCGAGCTCGATGGCGATGGAGCGCTCGTAGACATCGTCGCCGATGCTGATGCGCACGCCGGCAATGAGGTCGGGATTCTCTCTGGTAATGGCAGAGACAGGTCGGCCATAGATGCTGGAAAGTTGGGCAACGATGGACGGGAGGGCATCGCCCGGCAGGGCACCGGCGAACTCTACGCGGGCGCGGCTGCGGTTGTATTCGCGCAGGGCGAGGCGGTGGTACTCGCGCAGTGTGGCGGCGGAGTGGGCCGGCGGCTTCTGCTCAAACCAAGCGAGCACATCGGCCACCTTCGCCTCGGAGAGTTGGCCGTTTTCCAGGCTCAGCTTGAGGAGAGTGCGGGCTGTGGCGCGGATCTGTTTGGAAGCGGACATGAGTGGAAAGGCTGAATGCTGAAGTCTGAAAAGCCGAAGATGAGAATGGGGGCCGGTTTAGGTGCTATTCAGCCTGCAGTTCTTCAGCTTTCAGCCTTCGATTCAGACGCTGGTCAGGTCGCGGGTGGCGGCCTGAGTATAGCGCGCCTTGTCGGCGGCAGAGAGTTCGGTGGAGAGCACCTTGGCCGCGGTGAGGGTCACCAGGCGGGCGATCTCCCCGCGAACCTCGGCCATCATCTTGCCGTGCTCAAGATCGATGGCCTGCTGGGCCTTGGCGAGCATGGACGCCGTCTGCGCGGCGGTATCCTGAGCTTGGCGATCGGCGAGCTCCTTGGCGACCTTGCGGGCATCGGTTACCACGGCCTGCGCCTCAAAGGCCGCTTTGCGCATGATCTCCTCGCTCTGCAGGTTGGCCTGCTCGAGCTTGGCCCTCATCTCCTCTGTATATTTGAGGCCGGCCTCGATCTTGTGCTGGCGCTCGTCCATCGTGGTGAGCACCGGCTTGAGGCCCCAACGGTAGAGCACGACGGCTAGGATGCAGAAGCTGACGAACTGCATCACGATGTAGTTCGTCGCGATGCCGAACTGGTTGCCTTGATGGGCAGCCTCGGCGGCTTCGGGCGCAGCGGAAGCAAGGAGGAACGTCAGCGTGGCGAGCATGGCAGGAAAAGGGATAAAGCGCCCGACGACAGGTAGGGCGCTTTGGGGGAAGAGTTATTTCGCGATGATCAGGGCGAGCAGACCCAGTCCTTCGGCCAGTGCCATTCCCAGAATGGACTGCACGAGGATCTTGCCGGATGCGCCGGGATTGCGGCCTACGGACTCGCAGGCCTTCATGCCGATGATGCCGACACCGATGGCGGCGGCGAGCACGCCGGCGGCGCTGGCGATATTTCCGGTGACGCCAGACTTGGCGACGGCTTCAGTGACTTCAGCGAGGAGGGGAGACATGGTTGGTGATCTAGGTTGGTGTTGCATCCGGACGCCCGCACTCGTTGGCACGGTCCCGCCCGGAAAAGGGTCAGTGGTGGGAGGCGTGATCGTGCTCGGTGTCCTCTCCGGAGTTGCAGATCAGCCCGATATAGACGCTCAACAGGAGGGTGAAGACCAGTGCCTGGACGAAGCCCACGAGAGTTTCGAGAAAGTAGAACGGGAAGACAAACCCGGTGGCATGCAGCAGGTTCTCTCCGCCGAAGACGTTGCCGAAGAGACGCACCGAGAGGGTGAACGGGCGGATGCAAATCGAGACGATCTCGATGAAGCCTACCCCGAAAAAGACCAGCGAGAGCGGGTAGTAGATATAGGCCGAGAGCTCCTTCTTGTCGGCCTTGTTGCCGAAGAGATCGTGAAGGATGTGTTTGGGCCCGGCGTAGCGCAGAATGAGATAAGCCCAGGCGATCATCGCCGCCGCGGCCAGGGCGATGGTGCCGTTCCAGTCCGCATTGGCCGGCCGAATGAAGGGCTCGGTGACATGGAATGTGCCGTCCACGAAATGCCCGAAGCCGATGCTGCCCACCCCGGGGATCAGGCCGCTCCAGTTCTGCAGCAGGATGAACAGAAATAGGGAGATGAGGATCGGGAAGGCCGCAGGAAAGGCCTTCTTGCCCACGATGGGTTCGAAGAGTCCGCGCAGCGCGGAGAGCGCACCTTCCACAATAGCCTGGCCTCGCGACGGTATGAGTTGCGGCTTCTTCACCATCAGCCGGAGCCCTCCAAGTATGCACAGAGACACCACCCAGCCGGTAACCATGCTGTTCGTCACGGGCAGGCCGTAGACGTCGAAGAGCGTGGAAGCGCTGGGGTCGACCCCGCCCGAAGCGTGGGCGGAGCTGGCGGCGAGGAAGATGATCGAGGCGCTGGTAGTGACCCGGAAGGCCATGGGAGGGGGATTGCGCGAAGAACTGTCCTAGAAAAGGGGGAAGTTCCTGATCGGGTCAAACATCGAAAAGGTTGAAGGCAAAATACACGCCCGCCCAAAACGGTTGGCGCTTCGCTCGGGGCAATCTCCAAAGGCCAATGTCAGCCGGCTACAATCGGCGCTGTTTGGAGCGCGCAGGGGTATTAGCCGAAACCATGCGTTTGGATGGCCCGGGGTCTCTCTCCGGCCGGGGGGGCGGCCGGCCCGGGCGCTGTTGTGCGCATGGGGCCGGAATCCGGGAAGTCCGGTATCGATCAGGTCCGGCGCCGAGTGGCCACGAGCGACTGGTATTCCGGGGCCTTGAGCTGGAACACCGTAGCCTCCTCAAAGGGCCAGGGCGCGGTGGGCTCGATTTGCCAATCGGGATGCTGTTCGAGCACGGCGCGGCCAGCGGCGAAGTACTCGGCGTGGTCGGTGCGGAAATAGAAGGCTCCGCCGGGCACCACGTGGCGCGCAAGGTCGGCGAGGAAATCGGGGCGGACGAGGCGGTTTTTATGGTGCCGCTTCTTGGGCCAGGGATCGGGAAAAAGGAGAAACACCGCCTGCAATACGATGCCGGGGGTGAGGCACTCGACGAGCTCAGTCGCCTCCGTCTTATGAAAATGGACATTCTTGAGCCCGGCTCGCCGGCCCTTTTTGGCCGCGCGCTCCAGGCGGTCTTTGATGATATCGATGCCGAGGCAGAAACGGTCGGGGTGGGCCTCCGCATAGCGCGCCAGGAAATGACCGTGCCCGCAGCCGATCTCCAGCACGATACTGGCCGGCGGGGCCGGCAGACAGGCGGGCAATTCGCTGCGCAGCTGGGCCTGGCGAGACTCGACGTGGAGAACAAACTCGGGCTTGGCCCCGGGGTGAAGACGCATGGGCATCCATGCACCGAGGCCGGACGCCCTGTGACAACCCGAAAATACCCCTTAGGCAACCGTTGGTACGGCTTGCCTCGCTGCTTGGATCTGTAGCCAGCAGACGGAGGCAGGGGATACAGGCGGCAACTACGCTCCTGCTCGCCCCGGCACTGGCACCGCATCGCCCTGCAACGGCAAGGTGAATGCGATGGTCGTACCCTGCCCACCTTCGCTCTCGGCCCAGACCCGCCCGCCGTGGAGCTGCACTATATGTTTCACGATGCTCAACCCCAGCCCGGTGCCGCCTTTCTCCCGCGAGCGGCCTTTGTCCACCCGATAGAAGCGCTCGAAGATATGCGGCAAATCCCGCGCCGGGATGCCCGGGCCGTTGTCGATGATGCGAATCTCCGCCTGTGCCACGACCACCGCCACGCGGATGGTGATGAAGGACTGGGGCGGCGTGTATTTGAGCGCGTTGTCCAGAAGGTTGTCGAACACCTGGCGCAGCCGCACCGGGTCGGCCGATACAACTGGCACCTCGGAGGGCAGTTCCAGTTCGATGCGGTGCCCCGAGGCGGAGCAGCGGGGGCGGTAGTCGTCGGCGAGCTCACTTAGGAGCCGGGTCAGATCGGTTGTTTCCAACTGCATGCCGGGGGCGCTGGATTCGAGGCGGGAAAGGGTGAGCAGGTCTTCCAGGATACGGTGGAGGCGCTCGGCATGCCGCTGAATCGTGCGAAGGAAACGGTCGCGGTCGGCCTCGGGGATTTCGGCGTGCCCGTCTACCAGGGTCTCCACGAAGCCCTTGATCACCGTCAGCGGGGTACGAAGCTCGTGAGAGACGTTGGCAACGAAGTCCTTGCGCATGTTCTCGAGGCGTTTCTGGCGGGTGACTTCATGCAATACGCACAGCACCCACTCGCCGCGTGCACCGGTCCAGGGCGAGATCACAGCGCCGGTGGCTTCGGCCCAGACCGAGTCGGCGCCGCTCACGAATTCCAGATCCACGCGCTGCGCCGCAGTGCCGCGCCGTACTGCGTCGAGAAAACCCGAGAAGGCGCTGCTGTGTGCAACCGTCTCGATGCGCTGGCCAAGTATCACGGGAGCGGCCTGAAATATCACCTCCAACGCCTTGTTCGCCAGGACCACACGATTGCTCTCATCTACGACCAGCACGCCTTCCTGAAGGCTGCCGAGAGTGGCTTCGATCTGATGGAGCTGCCCCTTGCGCTCGGCATCGGCCGTGCGAAGAGCCGCGATAAGCTCGTTGGCGGTGGCTACGGTCTCCCTCCATTCGCCGGCAAAACGTCCCGGTCCCTCAGCCACCAAATAGGGGGTGCGGTTGCGCAGCGCAGCGCGCAGGTCGCATTGGCGCCGGCGCTCATTGGCCAACAATTTTGCGAGCGCCGCGATGACCGCGAGCAGAGCTACGAGGGTCAGCTTGAGCATGGTCCGCTGCGGGTATCGACCATCCGGTAGCCCACACCGCGCAGGGTCTCTATGCGCTCGGCTTCATCGCCCAGCTTTTCGCGGAGGCGGCGGATATGGGTGTCTACTGTACGAGTCTCGATCTCGGTCTCGTAATTCCAGACATTGAGCAGGAGATGCTCGCGGGTTTGCACCCTGCCCTTGCGTTCCATGAGCAACCGCAAAAGGCGAAACTCGGTGGCCGTGAGCTCCACCGCCGCGCCCTTTATCGTCACCTGGTGGCGCTCGTTATCGAGCACGATGGTCCCAAGTTCCAGCCGTTTGGGCTGTGCCGAATCCCCCTCAGGGCCGGAATTGCGCCGCAACATACCTTGTACCCGCAGGATCAATTCCTTCAAGCTGAACGGTTTGCAGATATAGTCGTCGCCGCCTACCTCCAGGCCGAGCACACGGTCGGCCTCCTCGGTTTTCGCGGTAAGAAAGATAACAGGGATAGCCTTCGTCTTGGGATCGGCCCGCACCATACGGCAGAGCTGGATGCCGTTAATGTTGGGCATCATCACATCGAGCAGGATGAGGTCGGGCTGAAAGGCTCGTATACGCGCGATGCTCTGGGTCGGGTCGTTGATCGCCTCGATGCTATATCCTTTGGCGCGCAACTGATACCCGACGAGTTCGGTGACATCGGGCTCGTCGTCGACAATCAGTATGCGTTTGGACCGTGTTTCGGTCATAGGTGCCCAGACTAGGCCCGCAGCCGTCGGTTTCGAGAGAAAAGCCGGACGTCATCGGAATGTGACAAAGGGAATTCGCTCTGCGGTGTCATGGCCACGTGTTCCGATTGATCGGCAGTCTGGACATCGGCCCAAGTGGGGCAGAATACACCCAAATCCCACCAGAGCGGGTGTTGCACGCACTAGAGAGCAAGCGCGGGGAAGCCCCTGCAATCCCCACGGGTGGACCAACGAAGCCGGGTCGCACTATGGGCGATTCCGCGCCCAGGCCGCCGGCTATCGCAGCCCAGGTTCCTGCGGCCTGACCGACCCGATTCCTGCCCTGCCGCCTCTTCATAACCGGAGGTTCCGTTGATCGGCCCGGCGATGATTACCCATCAACATTCCTCGCTTCGAGGCTCGGCCAGAGCTCGATGGGCGACGCGAAATCATATTGCACTACATAGCCGGGCCGCAGCAGTTCGCACCGGTCCAAACCGGGGATGGTGCGGAGCGAAGCAAGCTCCACCAAAATGGGCATGCTAGTGGAGCGCCCGTTGATATAGCACTCAACGGTATGCCGCGCCTCCGGCTCGAGAGACAGCAGGTGCCGCGGTGTGTAGGCGAGGGGCGCGAACTTGTCCTCTATGCTCGGGGAATATCGCGGGCCCGGCTCCTTCGATCGGGCCGGAACACATTGCCCACGTGTCGAGGGTACGCAGTACAATCTCCGCCACGCGCCCGGTGGTGTCCGTCATCCAGCACCAAACCCGGGGACAGCCGGATGCCAGCCCAAGCATTGCGGTCCCACTTGTTCCACGTGGAACAAATCGCTCTGGGCATTGGGGTTGTGGAATGCGAAGAGATGTGCAGTTCGCTACCCATAGCCGTTTTCGTAGGAGCGTGTTTGCACGCGATTCAGGGCGCAGGTCGTGAGCGCACACGCTTCTTCAATGGACATCAGACATAGCGAGCAAGCTCGCTCCCTACGAACGGCCACCGGCGTGCGGGCACTGTCCGGGCGTGAAGCGGCGCGCTTGCATGATTACCACTATATTGCCCCAAACGAGCCCGCCTCACGGAACGCTCGATGCTCATGCAGCCCGGACACAAGCTCCGGCCCCGATGCTGGCGCGGCCGGCCTCACCAGAGTTGCGATCTCCAGCCCTCAGCAGGAATCGCCGCGTGCCGGCCCGCCGGCATGGCTGCCGCCGACTCAAGCGGCTGCCATGCAATTTCGCCTGCGGGAAGGCGGGCTTCCTCGCCGTGGCACAAACCGCTCACCGCACCCAGCCGCGCCCGGTCATAGCCCCGCCGCCATATCCGCCGCCGCCCCTGCCCTGCCCGACTCGATGAGCACAAGCAGCACGCTGATATCGGCCGGATTCACCCCGCTTACCCGGCTGGCCTGCCCGAGAGTGGCTGGGCGCAGTGCGGCCAACTTGAGCGCGCACTCCAGGCGCAACCCGCGCACCTGTTTATAGTCGAGGTCCGCCGGTATGCGCACCCGTTCGAGGCCCGACATACGTTCGATAATGCGGGCTTCGCGCTCCAAATAGCCGCGATAACGCACCCGGTAGCCCACCTCCTCGCGCACCTGCGGCGACTCCTGCATGAACTCCGCCGGGAGGGCGAGCGGAGGCGCATCGGCTTCGCGGCGTATATGGTCGCCCCAGCTGAGCCCCTGGTGGCGGGTGTTTTCGAGCTTCTCCAGCCAGTGCCCCACGCGCTCCGCCTTGTGCTCAACGCGCTCCAGGCGGCTGGGCTTGAGGAGTTTAAGCCTGCGCAGGTGCGGCAGCAGGCGCAATTCCGCCGAGGCGTGGTTCAACAGGAGCCGATGTTCTGCGCGGCTGGTGAACATGCGGTAGGGTTCGTTGGTTCCCTTGGTGACCAGGTCGTCGATGAGCACGCCTATATAGGCCTCGTGGCGGCCGAGTACCAACGGTGCCTCGCCGCGCACTTTCTGGGCGGCATTGATCCCGGCGACCACTCCCTGCCCGGCCGCCTCCTCATAGCCGGAGGTTCCGTTGATCTGGCCGGCCATAAACAGGCCCTCGACCTTCTTCGACTCCAGACTGGGCCAGAGCTGGGTGGGCGGCGCGAAATCATATTCCACTGCATAGGCGGGCCGCAGCAGTTCGGCCCGCTCAAGGCCGGGGATGCTGCGCACCAGCTCGAGCTGCACCGAGAAGGGCATGCTGGTGGAGAGCCCGTTGATATAGTACTCGTCGGTATGCCGTCCCTCCGGCTCGAGAAAGAGCAGGTGGCGGGGTTTGTCGGCGAAGCGCACGAACTTGTCCTCTATGCTCGGGCAATAACGCGGCCCCACGCCCTCGATCTGACCGGAATACATCGCCGAGGTGTGCAGGTTGGCCCGCACGATCTCCGCCGAGCGCTCGGTGGTGTAGGTCATCCAGCACGAAACCTGGTCGGTGCCGGGCTGCCAGCCCAAGCGTTGCTGCCCGACTTGTTCCACGTGGAACAGATCGCCCTGGTCGCGGGTGTCGTGGAACGCGAAGAACGTGGGCTGCTCGTCGCCCTTCTGCTCCTCCATCTTGGCGAAATCGATGCTGCGGCCCGAAATCCGTGGCGGAGTGCCGGTTTTGAGCCGCCGCAACTCGATTCCGGCCTCGGCCAAGCTCGCGGAGAGAGTGCGGGCGCTGTGGTCCCCGAGCCGGCCGCCTTCATTCTTGTTCTGGCCGATATGGAGTAGTCCCCGCAGGAAGGTGCCGGTGGTGATCACCACCGTGCGGCCATGGAAATCGATATCGAGATTGGTGCGGCAGCCGACCACCCGCGCACCTTCATAGATGAGCTCGGTGACTGTGGCCTGGAAGAGCTGGAGCCCGGGTTGCAGCTCCAGAGCGTGTTTCATCCGGAACTGGTAGGCCTTCTTGTCGCATTGGGCGCGGGGAGACTGCACCGCCGGTCCCTTGGACTCGTTGAGCAGGCGGAACTGGATCGCCGTGGCGTCGGTATTGATGCCCATCTCGCCGCCGAGTGCATCGATCTCGCGCACGATGTGCCCCTTCGCCTGGCCGCCGATGGCGGGGTTGCAGCTCATCTGCGCCACGGTGTCGATATTGCCCGAGAGCAGCAGCGTGGAACAGCCCTGGCGTGCAGCAGCCAGCGCCGCCTCGCAACCGGCATGGCCGGCACCGCAGACGATGACATCGAAGATCTGGTCCTGAAATATGTACGCCATGGGTGTCGGGGTGAGGGGCAGCAGGGTGGGGGAGCAGCGCGGGAGGGAAAGGATTCGGTGTGCGGCGGAGCAGGGCAGGGGGCCGCCGGCTATTTGCCGATGCAGAAGGAGGAGAAGAGCTTGTCGAGAATGCGCTCGTGATCGACGCGGCCACCGATACGGCCCAGCGCCTCCAGAGCGCCGCGCAGGTCGGAGGCCAGCAATTCATCTGCAGCCTGGTCGCGGAGTTTGCGCTCTGCCGCCTCCAGGCACTCGCCCGCCTCGGCGAGCGCAGTGGCGTGGCGGGCATTGATGGCGATGAGGTCGCCGTCCAGCTTAAGCAGGTCTTTATCAACGAGTAATTCGATGGCGCGCTCGAGCTCCTCGATGCCATTGCCCACTAGGGCCGACACCCGCACCTGTGCGAACCCGCGCCAACCCGACGGCAATTGCCCGGGCGCGGCCACATCCGTCTTGTTCCAGACCACCACGGTATTGGCGGCTTGCAGGCGCCCTGCAAGCTCGGGCGGCAGGGTGGGGCAGGGGCGCGAGGCATCCAGCACGAGCAGAAACAGGTCCGCCTGCGCCGCGCGCTCCAGGGTGCGCTCGATGCCGCGGCTCTCCAGCGGGGCGGGGGCGGGGTTGAGCCCTGCGGTATCGATGAAGCGAATCTTGTGGGCGCCCAGCACCCGCGCCTCCTCGAGGAAATCGCGGGTGGTGCCCGGCTCCGGGCTCACCAGCGCGCGCTCCCAGCCCAGCAGGCGGTTGAGCAGGCTGCTCTTGCCTGCGTTGGGCTCGCCCACGATCACCGTGCGCACCCCGTCGCGCAGCAGCGCCCCGTAGTGCGCGGTGGCGAGCAGGCGGCCGGTGTCATGCCGGAGCGAAGCCAGATCACCCAGCAAGCGGATACGATTGGCGGGGGGCAAATCCTCCTCGGGGAAGTCGATGTGGGCCTCCACCTCCGCCACCACGGCCACCAGCCTCTCGATCGAGGCGGCGATCTGCCGGCCCAGCGCCCCGCGCAGTTGCCGGTTGGCCGCCTCGAGGGCGCGCTCGCCCCGGGCGTGTATGAGGTCCATCACTGCCTCGGCCTGGCTCAGGTCCATGCGGCCGTTGAGGAAGGCGCGTTTGGTGAACTCTCCGGCCTCCGCCGGCCTGCAGCCCCGGGCGAACAGGTCCTCGAGCACTCGCTGCGCGATGTACGGGTTGCCATGGCAGCCTATCTCCACGGAATCCTCACCGGTGTAGGAGGCCGGTCCGGCGAAGAAGGTGAAAAGCACGTCGTCCACCACCCGTCCCTGCCGGTCACGGTAGTCGCAGTGTTTGGCGAGGCGGGGGCGGGGAGTGGCCCCGAAAATTTCGCCCACCAGCCGTGCGCTTTCGCTCCCGGAAACTCGGACAAGCGCGACCGCCGACTCCCCGGACGGGGTGGCGAGCGCGGCGATGGTGGCTTCGTGGACCAGAGGCATTCCCGCTCAACTTGCACGCCGCCGGCGCGAAAACAATCCCCACCTGCGCCGAAGCTTGGCCCGACCTTTGCTGAAACGGATTCATGAATGCTCGCCGCCTGCAGGGCCTCCCGTCTATGTGCTCAAACTTCGGTGGTCCCGGTAGTGGCATTTCCACCCGCTCCTGCGAATAGCCCCCACCGGCCGGCCTCCTCCGTCCCATGCTGCTCATCCACAACGCGCTTCCTGCCCAAACCGCCTGCGGCCTCCCGGAGGTCTCCATCGCGGTGGAGCGCCGCACGCTGGCCAAGCGTCTGTGGCGGGCCACGGCAGCCGACGGCGCCGAGTTCGGCTTCGAACTGGATACGCCGCTCACCCATGGCGCGCCCGTTCATTCCACCGCTGCCGCCTGCTACATCCTGCGCCAGCAGCCCGAGCCTGTGCTGGAAATCCCCTTGCCCGCCGCCCCCGCCGCGGCCGCCGTCACCGGCTGGGCCGTGGGCAACCTGCATTTCCCGATAGAGGCCCAGCCCCACCGCCTGCTGGCGCCCGACGACATCGCCCTGCGCCAGTCGCTGGAGCGCATGGGTATCGCCTTCCTCCCCACGCTTGAGGTGTTCCAGCCCCACCGGCTCGCCGCCGGGGCCGTCCCGCATGGCCACGCCCCCGGGGCCGCCGTGCATCCCTACGTTTTCAAACCTGTCCCTATCGAATGAACCCGGCGGCGGATACTGTCTCTGTGTTGTGGATCGCGCGCCTGCTGCACGCTACCGATTCCTTCTATCCAACCGGCGCCTACGCGCATTCCTTCGGCCTGGAGGGGCTTGTGCAGGCCGGGGCCGTGCACGACCGCGACACGCTGCGCCGCTTCCTCCTAAGGCAGGCCGTCCCTCAGCTTGCCCGCACCGAGCTGGCGGTGGCCGCCCGCGCCTGGGATGCCGCCGGCGATCCGCCGGACTGGGACACGCTGCGGTCGCTCGCAGAGCTGGGCGCGGCGCTGCGGGGCACGCGCGAGACCCGCTCGGCCTCCGCCGGCATCGGCGCCCAGCGTCTCGATTTCGCGGCTACTCTGCACAACGGCCTGGCGGCCGAGTTCAACCGGCGCGCCGCCGCCGGCCTGTGGCCCCGACCCGCGTGCATCGCCGCGGCCATCGAGGGCCGCACGCTCGGCGCACCTCGCGATGCGGTGCTGGCCGCGCTGCTCTACGGCGCTCTCTCCGGGCTCGTGGCCGCGGCTGTGAAGCTTCTGCGCCTCGGTCAGAATGCCAGCCATACACTCCTGGCCGAGGCCCTCGCTGCCGGCGCCGCCGCGATCCAGGCGGCTCCGTCGCTGCCCCTCGAACGGCTCGGTGCGTTCAACCCGTGGTGGGATATCGCCTCCGCCCGGCACGAGACCGCCGACTTCCGGCTCTTCATTTCGTAGTCGCACAGCATTGCCAGCCCCGCCCGCACGCCTGAGCTCCGCAAATTCCGCAATCCCCACTCACCACTCCGCATTTCCCATGTCCCGTCCTCCACGTATCGGCGTCGGCGGCCCCGTAGGGTCCGGCAAGACGATGCTTTGTCTCAAACTTTGCCAGCGCCTGCGCGAGCGCTGGTCGATGGCCGTTGTCACCAACGACATTTACACCCTGGAGGACGCCCAGTTCCTCCGGCGCCACAGCGCGCTGGCGCCCGAGCGCATCGTAGGCGTGGAGACCGGCGGCTGCCCGCACACCGCGATCCGGGATGACACTACGATGAACGAGCAGGCCGTGCGCGGCCTTGAGGCGCTGTTCCCCGACCTCCAGCTCGTCCTGGTGGAGAGCGGCGGCGACAACCTCTCCGCCACCTTCTCGCCCGAACTCGTCGACGCGTTCATCTACGTGATCGACGTCGCCGAAGGGGACAAGATCCCGCGCAAGGGCGGTCCGGCCATCCGGTTCAGCGACCTGCTTATCATCAACAAAATCACTCTCGCCCCCCACGTCGGCGCCGACCTCGCGGTGATGGAACGCGACGCCAAGGTGCAGCGCGGGGCACGCCCCTTCCTGTTTTGCGACCTCAAGAGCGAGCAGGGGCTCGACGCCGTCATCACCTGGCTTGAGCGCGAGGTGCTCTTCGCCTCCACGCCGAAGTCCGAGTGAACAGTCTCGGCACAGCTACCACCTCGGCAGCGGCGCAGGGCTTGGCGAGTGCCGCGGCCGGCTCGGTCGTCCCCGCAGCGGCGGGCGCTCCGTCTGCACTACGTGGGCACCTGCACCTCGTGGCGGCGGCAGTGGGCGGCAGGCAGACTCGTGTTGCCCACCAGTCGTTTTGCGCGCCTTTCCACCTGGGCAAACCGTATTGGGATGGCCATGTGCTGCAGGTGCAGGTGGTCAACTCCACTGCCGGCATCCTTGCCGGCGACGAGCTCGAGCTCGATGTCGCCGTGGGCCCGGGCGGCTCCCTCTCGGTGACAACTCCCGCAGCAGCCCGCGCCTTTATGATGCGCAGCGGGGCCGCGCTTTGCCGCCAGCGCTTCGCCGTCGCCGCCGGCGCGTGGCTTGAATACCTGCCGGAGCCGCTCTATCCGCACCGGGATACCAACTACGCTCAGGCCACCCGGCTCGAGCTCGCCGCCGGGGCCTCGGCGTTCTTCGTGGACCAGCTTGCCCCGGGCAGGGTGGGGCTGGGGGAGTGCTGGGCGTGGCACCGCCTGAGCCTCGGGTTGGAGGTCCATCTCGACAGCCGCCTGCTCCTGCGCGAGCAGCTCGACGCCAGCGGGCCCGAGCTGGGCCAACTGGCGGGCTTCTACCAGATGTCGGAGGCGTGGTTCGCCAACGCGCTCGTAGCCGCTCCCGGCCTCGCCGGTGATCATCCGGTGCTGGCTTCGATCCGGGCCCTGCATCGCGACGGTTGTCTTTGTGGAGCCACTGCACTCGCCCCCGGCGTGTGGATGGTGCGCCTTGTCGCCGCAACCGGACTTGTGTTACGCGATGCGCTGGCGGAGCTGCGGGGGATGCTCGCGCCGGTGTTGCCGGGGCTGCAGGCCGACCACCGGAAGCTCTGAGGTGCTGGGTGGGCCGGGGTGTAACCGGAAGTGAAGTTTCGTTTCTCTGACAATCGCGATCCCGCTGGCAGTTGAATCGCAGGGGGCCGCGGCTGGCGGAGGGTTTCCCTGTGCCCAAACTTCACGTCCATTTCCTCCCCTGAACCAAGCCGATCGGAGATCAGATCGGTTGCGAGCGTGCTTCCGTGATCGTCACCGTCGATCTGACACTCATCGCCCGGCTCCGGACGCTCCACGAAATCCGCACGGCTACGATGGCGGGTGCAAAGCCCCCGTCTGCAAAGCCGTCCAAAACAAAACAACCCCACTCCTCGCATAGCCCGACCGTATAAACTGACGGTCGTCAGATTATACGGTCGGCAGAAGAGCGAAGCTGAGCGTTCCCGGGACCCAGGGTGGGCCGGCGGCACTGCGCACACCAAAGCGCCCGCCCAAAAGCAGACTCACCGCACGGCACGACGGCCACAGCCACGCGGGGCGCACAGCAGCATTCATCGCCGGCGCATCAGCAACCAGCGGTGAAACCCCTTCGGCTTCGTCACCTCTTCAATACGCCCGCCACCTCGAAGCAAGACGGGGGACACGGCCCGCGAGCGTGCTTCCGTGATCGTCACCGGCGCTCTGACACACATCGCCCAACTCCGAACGCTCCACACAACCCTGGCACCTATGTTGGCCGGTGCAAAGCCCGCTCCATCGTGCAAAAGCCGTCAACCCCACTCCTCGCATAGCCCGACCGTATAAACTGACGATCGTCAGTTTATACGGTCGGCAGAAGATCCACAGAGCGAATCCGGCCCTGTGCGCAAACTTCACTTCCAGTTACACCCGGTGGGCCGGGTGGGGCGGCGCGGTGGCATATGCCGTGCTTAGACGGATGCGTAACACGATCTGTCTAAAAAGTATCACCTCTCGCCCCGTCATGAATCTATCCTCCTCGTTTCGACGCCTGGCCGTGGCTAGCGGCCTCCTGCTTGCCTTCGCCTCTTCCCTGGTTGCGGAGCCCCTCAAGGTTGCCTTCTCCGATTGGCCCGGTTGGACCGCCTATGAAATCGCCGCCCAGAAGGGCTGGTTCAAGGATGCCGGGGTCGATGTTGAACTGCTCTGGTTTGAATACGGCCCCTCGATGGAGGCGTTCACCGCGGGCAAATGCGATGCGGTGATGGTCACCAACGGCGACGCCCTGGTCACCGGGGCCAACGGCTCCAAGAATGTCATGATTCTGGTGACCGACTATTCGAACGGCAACGACATGGTCGTGGCCCGTCCCGGCATCAAGTCCCTCAATGATCTCAAGGGGCGCAAGATCGGCGTGGAGGTGGGCCTCGTAGATCACCTCCTGCTGCTCAACGGCCTCAAGAAGAGCGGCCTGAGCGAAGCGGACGTGGAGCTCGTACCCACTCCCACCAACCAGGCCCCGCAGGTTCTCGCCTCCGGCCAAGTGGACGCTGTGGTCGCCTGGCAGCCCAATTCCGGGGCGGCGCTCAAGGCCTTGCCGGGTTCCACCGCAGTGTACACCAGCGCCGATGAGCCCGGCCTGATCTACGACATGGTGGTGGTGTCGCCACAAAGCCTCGCCTCGCGGCGCGCCGACTGGGTGAAGTTCGTGAAGGTCTGGGACCGCATCGTCGCCTATCTGGAGAATCCGGCTACGAAAGCCGACGGCATCGCGATCATGGCGGCGCGCGCCGGGGTGAAGCCCTCCGAATACGCCGAGTTCATTCCCGGCACCCGCTTCCTGAACCTCGCCAAGGGGGCGGAACTTCTCGCCGGAAAGTCGGAGACCTTCGGCTCCGTGTATGGCTCTGCGAAGATCGCCGACGCCTTCAATGTAAAGAACGGCGTGTACAAGGAGCCTCAGGACGTGGCGTCCTACATCGACGCCTCGCTGATGCAGGAGAAGGTCTCCCCCAAGAAATAGCGTATCGCCTTCGCAACCATCCACCCGACAGGCGGCCGCTGCACACGGCCGCCTGCACTCCACCTCATGCGACGAGACCCCTGGACTGCCGTTCTGCGCCCCCTGGACCCGCGTAGGCGGGCTTGGTTGGGCGTGCTGGCCTTCCTGCTGCCGCTCGCCGCGTGGTGCTTGGTTAGTTACGTGCCCTTCCTCTGGCACCCGATGGTGCGGGTGGAGGATGGGGGCGCGGTTGCCTGGCTGAGTAGGGGGCAGCTCATTGATCGCGACGCCTTCGCCCAGGAGGTGTTGCGGGTGCGCGCTGCCGGCGGCCATGAGCCCACCGGCAGCCGCGCCAATCCAATCTACCTGCCGCCCCCCCACGCGGTGGCTCGGGCGCTCTACACCGCATTCCACTCCCCGCCCGTGCTCCGCGGCGACCTCTGGCTCCACGAGAGCCTGTGGATGAGTATCCAGACCATCTTCTGGGGCTTCCTGATATCCTCGGCCATAGGGGTGCCGCTGGGAATCCTGTGCGGAGCGCTAACCTCAACTGCGAGGGTCACCGAGCCCTTTGTGGACTTTGTGCGCTATATGCCCGCACCGGCCTTCGGCGCTCTGATGGTGGCGGTATTCGGAATCCGCCAGGAACCGAAGATCGCCATAATCGTGATCGGCACCGTCTTCCAGCAGGTGCTCGTGGTTGCCAATACGGTGAGGAAGACGGAGCTGGGCCTGGTGGAGGCCGCCCAGACCCTCGGCGCCCGCCCGCGTCAGCTTGTGCTTCGGGTGCTGGTACCCGCCAGCCTGCCCGATCTCTACAACGACATGCGTATCCTTCTGGGCTGGGCGTGGACCTACCTCATCGTCGCCGAGGTCGTCGGGGTGAGTTCTGGGATCACGTTCTTCATCAACCAGCAGGCGAAGTATCGCAACTTCGACAACGTCTATGCGGCCATCGTGATCATCGGTGTGCTCGGTCTGGCTACCGACCAGGTGCTGGCCTTCCTGGGCGCGCGCATGTTCCCCTGGAAGAATCCCCGCCCCAGCCGTCTGCGGGAGTTCTGGAAGCGTTGTTGCGCGGGGCGGGATGTTCCGTTCTTCCCGCCCAAGGTTGTCGTTGAGGAAACGCTATGACACCGCCCCCCGAAGCCGTCCTGCCCGATTACCGCGAGCAATCGCCCGCAGTGGCGGAGCGCTTCCGCAAGCTCCATGAGCGGCCCGTCGTGCTTGAGGTGGAGCGCCTCGGCAAGAGCTTCACCGGTGAACACGGCCTGATCACCGCCTTGCGCGACATCTCCTTCCAGGTCCACCGGCGCGAGTTCGTGTGTGTCATAGGCCCCTCCGGCTGCGGCAAGTCCACGCTCATTCGCATGGTCGCCGGCCTCGATCACCCCACCTCGGGCAGGATGCTTCTCGACGGCCATGAGGTGCACGGCCCCGGCCCGGATCGCGGCATGGTGTTTCAAGGATACACCCTCTTCCCCTGGCTCACGGTCACCCGCAATGTGATGTTCGGCCTCGAGATGCAGGGCATGGAGCGCGGCCAGGCCGAGCGCGAGGCCTTGCAGTGGATCGATCTGGTGGGCCTCAAGCGTTTCAAGGATTCCTATCCGGTGCAGCTCTCCGGCGGCATGAAACAGCGCACCGCCATCGCACGCGCACTCGCCGCGAACCCGCGTGTGCTGCTCATGGACGAGCCGTTCGGCGCCCTCGACGCCCAGACCCGCGCGCAGATGCAGACCCACTTGTTGGAGATCTGGCGCAATGTCGATGTCACCATCCTTTTCATCACCCACGACCTCGATGAGGCGATACTGCTCGCCGACCGTATCCTTGTGCTCAAGGCAAACCCGGGGGAGGTGCAGGAGGTCGTCGAGGTGCCCGTGCCCCGGCCCCGCAACCTCGGCCAGGTCAACTCGCCGGAGTTCCTGTCCACCCGCCGCCGGCTCGACGAGTTGATCCATCCCAAGCACGAAGTGGCTGCCGGCGAGATTGAGAAACTGCCGATCATCCGCCTCACCCAGGTGGGCGACGACGTTGAATAGGCCATGAATGAGATCATACAGGCCCCGCCGGCCCAGCCCGTTTCGCCCCCAGGGGAGGGCGGGGGCGCGCCTTTTGCCCAACCCGCAGCCACCGGTTCGCCGCGGCGCCGGGGCAAGGTGGCCCGCTTCAGCGTGTGTTTGCCCGAGGGGCTGCTTGAGGAACTAGATACCATGGTGGAGCGCCGCGGCTTCCGGAGCCGCTCGCAGGCGATCGCCGCACTCGCGCACGATGGACTCGTCGAGTTCGCCGGCGAGGTGGGCGAGGGGGCTGTAGCCGGTACGATCAGCCTCGTATACGACTATCGGAAACGCGATCTCCAGGCCACGCTCGCCGAGATCCAGCACCGCTACTACCTGCTCATCGTCTCCTCGATGCACGTGCACCTTGAGCACCGCAACTACCTCGAGGTGCTGCTCGTTCAAGGACCGGCCTGCGAGCTGCGGAGCCTCACCAATGAACTGGCCTCCTGCAAAGGGGTGAAAAGCGGGCGCCTCAGCTTCACCTCGGCCGCGATCCCACCGCTCAAGTAGGCGGTCGCCAATTTTCGCCCACCGGCCGGCCTCGGCACAGGCCCTGCAGTAACACCCATCGAACAATTCGTAACACCGCCCGAACCGATGACCCCTCCGCCTCTCTTCACCAAGACGCTTACCCACGCCGGAATGTGGTCGGGCGTGGTTTCCCGCGGCAAGACCCTCAAGCTCACCGATCTCGAGGGGGGAGCCAACGTGGGCATGCTCCTCTACAACGCCGACCTCCCCGTGGAGCGCTACAACCTGCCCGATACGCTCAAGGGCCAGCACATCTTCCACCTGCGGGCCCCGTACTGCTTGCACTCCGACATGGGGCGGATCCTCGCCTCGATCCTCTCCGACTCCGCCGGCTGGCACGACACCGTCTGCGGCTGCTCGGACTCCAAGCTGGTTTCCCAAAAGTACGGCCCGAAGGATTACCAGACCGCCCGCAACGCCTTCCACCGCAATGCGCACGACTGCTTTCTCATCGAGCTGGCCAAATGGGGCCTGGGCAAACGCGACCTGGTTCCAAACCTCAACCTCTTCAGCAAGGTCGTGGCCGACGAAGCCGGGCGACTCACCTTCGTGCCGGGCCATTCGCAGGCGGGCGGCACCATCGAGCTGCGCTTTGAAATGGACACGCTGGTCGTGCTCAACACCTGCCAGCATCCACTCGATCCCGACACCGACTATCACCCCCGCCAGGTGCAGCTCGAAGTCTTCCCTTCGGCCGGCCCCGTGCCGGAAGCCGACCCCTGCCGCAACTCCCGCCCGGAGAACCTCCGCGCCTTCCGCAACACCGAGGACTACTGCGCCCTGCGCGCCTGAACGCCATGTCCACCCTCACTGAAAGTCCACTACCCGCTGCGGCCGCCATCTACCGCAAGACCGTCCTGGCCGGCGACCACTGGTCCCGCCGGATCAGCAGCGGCCAGATCCTGCGCATTGTCGACCTCGAGGGAAACCAGGCCGCGGATACCCTGTTCTACGACGCCCACGACCCGGCCAACCGCTACAGCGCCTCCGATACCATCCGCCACCAGGGCGCGCTCTACCTCACCACGGGTACCCGCCTCATCTCCAGCGAAGGCGACGAGTTGCTCACCATCGTGGCCGACACATGCGGCCGGCACGACACCCTGGGCGGCGCCTGTTCGAGGGAGAGCAATACGATGCGCTATGCCCACGGGAAGGAGCACATGCACGCCTGCCGCGACAGCTTCATCCGCGGCGCGCAGGAGATCGCCGCCTGCGACTGCGGCCACCACGGGCGGTTCGACTTCGGCAAGCGCGACATCACCTGCAATATCAACTTCTTCATGAACGTCCCGGTGACTCCGGACGGGAGGCTCACCTTCGAGGATGGTGTGTCCGGCCCTGGCCGCTACGTGGAACTGCGGGCCGAGCGAGATGTGATCTGCCTGATCTCGAACTGCCCGCAGCTCAACAACCCCTGCAACGCCTACAACCCGACCCCGATTGAAGTGCTGGTCTGGAGCCCGTGACACCTCGCCTTGGTGACAACTGGAGCTGCGCACTCCCGCTGCCCACCGATCCCTGAACTCCCACTTCACCTCCGTTCCCCCCATGTTTTCCAAGGTCCTCATCGCCAACCGCGGTGCCATCGCCTGCCGCATCATCCGCACCCTGCGGCAAATGGGCATCAAGTCGGTCGCGGTCTATTCCGAAGCAGATGTCGGCTCGCTTCATGTCGCGCAGGCCGACGAGGCTGTGCTCATCGGTGCCGCCCCCGCGGCGCAGAGTTATCTGGTCACCGACAAGATTCTTGAGGCGGCGAAGCGCACCGGTGCGCAGGCGATCCATCCTGGATACGGTTTTCTCTCCGAGAACCCCGGCTTCGCCGAGGCCTGCGCGGAGGCCGGTATTGTCTTTATCGGGCCAAAGCCTGGGCAGATGCGCCAGTTTGGGCTCAAGCACACCGCCCGCGCAATCGCCGAGGCTGAGGGTTTGCCGCTGCTTCCGGGCACCGGGCTGTTGCCCGATGTGGCCGCCGCCCTGGGCGAGGCGACTCGTATCGGCTATCCGGTCATGATCAAGAGCACCGCTGGCGGCGGCGGCATAGGCATGCAGCTGTGCTGGAATGCCGGGGAGCTCGAGCCGGCCTTCGCCCGGGTGGACCGCCTTAGTCGCAGCAATTTCAAGGACAGCGGGCTCTTCCTTGAGAAGTACGTGGAACGGGCGCGCCACATCGAGGTGCAGATCTTTGGCGACGGCCGTGGCCGCGTGGTCGCCCTCGGGGAACGCGAGTGCTCCATCCAGCGCCGCAACCAGAAGATCATCGAGGAGACGCCTGCCCCCAATCTCCCCTCCGCGCTCCGCGAGCGCCTGCTCGCCTGTGCGGAGCGGCTGGGCAGCGCCGCCGGCTACGAGTCGGCCGGCACCGTGGAGTTCGTCTACGACGACGCCACGGACGAGTTCTATTTCCTGGAGGTGAATACGCGCCTTCAGGTCGAGCACGGCGTAACCGAGGAGGTCACCGGCATCGACCTGGTGGAGTGGATGGTGAGGCAGGCCGCCGGCGAGCTCGACCTCACGGGTTTTGTGCGCCGCTGCTCCGGGGCCGCCATACAGGTGCGCCTCTACTCCGAGGACCCTGCGAAGAATTTCCAGCCCGCCACGGGAGTGCTCACGGAATTCGTAGTGCCGCGCAGCTTGCGCAACGAGACGTGGGTGGAGCGCGGCACGGAGGTGAGCCCCTATTACGACCCGATGCTGGCCAAGCTCATCGCACGCGGAGCGGATCGCCCCGAGGCCCTCGCCCGGCTCGAGCAGGGGTTGTCCGAAACCCGCGTTGCCGGGCTGGAAACCAATCTGCTCTACCTGCGCCAGATCCTGGCCTCCCCCGGCTTTCGTGCGGGAAAGGTTACGACACGCTACCTCGAGCGCCTTCCCTATTCCGCCCCGACCGTAGAGGTGCTTGAGGGCGGCACGCAAACCACGGTGCAGGATTACCCGGGGCGCCTTGGGCACTGGGACGTCGGCGTGCCGCCGTCCGGACCGATGGATACTCGGGCCTTCCGCTTCGCCAATCGCCTGGTGGGCAATCCGCCGTCCGCGGCGGGCCTCGAGATCACGCTCACGGGCCCCTCGCTGCGCTTCAACACCCCGGCGGTGGTGGCCTTGGCGGGTGCGAGCACCGCCGCCACCCTCGACGGCAAGCCCGTGCAGTTCTGGCGCTCCTTCCGTGTGCGCCAGGGCCAGGTACTGCGCCTCGGCGCGCTCGCCGGCGCCGGCATGCGGGCGTATCTGGCGATCCGCCACGGTTTCGATGTCCCCGACTATTTGGGCAGCAAGAGCACCTTCACCCTCGGCCTCTTCGGCGGCCACGCGGGCAGGGCGCTGCGTGCCGGCGACGTGCTGCGCGTCAATCCGGGTCCAGTGTTTGGCGACGCCGAGGACACCGGGCTTCTACGCCTTCCTGCGGCGCTAGTGCCCGAATACACCCGAGAATGGGAGATCGCCGTGCTGTACGGACCGCATGGCGCGCCCGATTTCTTCGCCGAGCAGGACATCGCGGACCTGTTCTCCTCCCCGTACGAGGTGCATTTCAACTCCGCGCGTACCGGCGTTCGCCTCATCGGCCCCAAGCCGCGCTGGGCGCGCAAGGACGGCGGCGAGGCCGGACTGCATCCGTCGAACATTCACGACAACGCCTATGCCGTGGGCGCCATCGATTTCACCGGCGACATGCCGATCATCCTCGGGCCCGACGGCCCGAGCTGCGGCGGGTTCGTGTGCCCAGCGGCGATCATTGCCGCCGACCTCTGGAAGGCCGGGCAATTGCGCCCCGGCGACAAGGTTCGCTTCCTCCCTGTAAGCGCCGCCGAGGCTCGCCTCCGCGAGGCAGCGATGGAGGCGGCGATCGAAACCCTTGCCCCGGCGCGTGCGCACCGGGTCCGTACAGCGGCCCCAGCGTCGCGGGGCCCGGTGGAACCGGCTGTGCTGCACACCATCCCGCCCAGAGGGGAGCTGCCCGGCGTCTGCTATCGGCGTTCCGGCGACAAATACCTCCTGGTCGAATACGGCGTGCAGGTGCTCGACCTGGAGCTGCGTTTCCGTGTCCACGCCCTCATGGAATGGCTGCGCGACAGCCACACCCCCGGCCTGCTCGACCTCACCCCCGGTATCCGTTCCCTGCAGGTGCATTTCGACAGCCGCCTGCTGCCGCTTGAGCGGCTCATGGAGACCCTGCTCGACGCCGAGGTGCACCTGCCCTCGCTCGATGCCATGGAGGTGCCCACGCGCATCGTGCACCTGCCGCTCTCCTGGGAGGACGAGTCCACGCTGCTCGCCATCCGCAAATACATGCAGACCGTGCGCCGCGATGCCCCGTGGTGCCCGAGCAACATCGAGTTTATCCGCCGTATCAATGGTCTGGCATCGGTCGACGAGGTGAAACGCATCGCCTTCGATGCGAGCTATCTGGTGCTCGGGCTGGGCGATGTCTACCTCGGAGCCCCCGTGGCCACCCCGGTCGACCCTCGACACCGGCTTGTAACCACAAAGTACAACCCCGCCCGCACCTGGACGCCGGAAAACGCCGTGGGCATCGGCGGGGCCTACATGTGCGTGTACGGGATGGAAGGCCCAGGCGGATACCAGTTCATCGGGCGCACCGTGCAGATGTGGAACCGCTGGCGGCAAACCTCCGATTTCACAGGCGGCAAGCCGTGGCTGTTGCGCTTCTTCGACCAGATCCGCTTCCACGAGGTGGGCCCGAAGGAGCTGCTCAAGTTCCGCGAGGACTTCCCGCTCGGCCGTTACAAGCTGCGTATCGAGGAGGATACGTTCCGGCTGCGCGACTACCGCAAGTTTCTGGCGGGCAACGCCGCCTCCATCGGGGAGTTCAAGGCCAGGCAGCAGAGTTCCTTCGAGGAGGAGCGCCACCGCTGGGAGGTGTCCGGGCAGCTCAATTTCTCCGCCGAGAGCGAGGCCTCCGTCGGGGCGACCGAGCACGCCGCCTTGCCTCCGGGCCACAGCGCTGTGCTCGCTCAGGTGCCGGGCAATGTCTGGAAAATCAACGTACGCGCGGGCCAGCGCGTGACCCCGGACGACGCACTGGTCGTGCTCGAATCGATGAAGATGGAGATTTCGGTCCTGCCGGCGTGCGCCGGTGAGGTCACCCAGGTGCTCTGCACCGAGGGGAAACCCGTACAGGCCGGCGACCCGCTGGTGATCATAAAACACGATACATGACCACTTTCACTGTCAACGAGGCGCTGGAGCGGATCGAGTCCCGCGGTGCCGATCCGGTCTGGATCTCGCGCTTTCCTCGGGCCGAGGTGCTTGCGCGGGCCCAGGGGGTTGCCGCCGGGGCGCCGCTTGCCGGGCGTTGTTTCGCCGTGAAGGACAACATCGACCTGGAGGGGCTGCCCACCACGGCGGGGTGCCCGGACTATGCGTACAGCCCGGTCTGCTCCGCCCCCGTGGTCCAGCGCCTGCTCGATGCCGGCGCGGTGGCCCTGGGGAAGACCAACCTCGACCAGTTCGCCACCGGGCTGGTAGGCGTGCGTTCGCCCTACGGTGTACCCGCCAATCCCTACGGCTCCGCCTTCATCCCGGGCGGGTCCAGCTCGGGGTCGGCGGTGGCGGTGGCCGCCGGTTTGTGCGACTTCGCCCTGGGCACCGACACCGCCGGCTCGGGCCGCGTGCCGGCCGCATTCAACAATCTGGTGGGCCTCAAGCCCACCCGCGGCCTGCTGAGCACACGCGGGGTGGTCCCTGCCTGCCGCACGCTGGACTGCGTCTCCATCTTCTCGCGCACGGTGGCGGTTTCCGCCCGGGTGCTCGCGGTCGCCGCGAACTTCGATCCGGAAGATCCTTACAGCCGCTGCGCCGCCCCCCCCTTAGTTGACGAGGCGTGGCCGCCCCGGGTGGGTGTGCCTCGCTGCGACCAGCTCGAGTTCTTTGGCGACTCCGCGGCGGCCGGTCTCTTTGCCGCGGCCAAGGATCGCTGGCGCTCGCTCGGGGCGCGGATCGTGGAGGTCGACTTCGCACCGTTCCTGGCGGCAGCCCGCCTGCTCTACGATGGGCCGTGGGTGGCGGAGCGCTACGCCGCCATTCGCGAGTTCATCGAGCGCAAGCCTGGGGCTCTGCACCCTGTAACCAGGAAGATCATCGAGTCCGCCCGGACACTCACCGCCACCGGAACCTTCGAGGCGGCCTACAAGCTCGCCGCCCTGCGCCGGCAGTCGGAAGCAGTGTGGACCGAGGTGGATGTGCTCCTCACCCCCACGGCGGGCACAATCTACACGGTGGCCGAGGTCGAGGCGGACCCGATCCGGTTGAACTCGAATCTCGGGTACTACACCAACTACCTCAACCTGCTCGACCTGTGTGCCATCGCGGTGCCCGCCGGTTTTCTTCCAAACAGGATGCCGTGGGGAGTCACCCTTGTGGCGCCTGCCTTCTGCGATGATCGCGTGCTGCGGCTTGGGGCCAGGTTCCTTGGCGAGGCTGCTCCGGTGCGCGCCCTGCCCGCACCAGGTCCCATGACGCAGTTGGCCGTTTGCGGCGCTCATCTGAGCGGGCTGCCGCTGAACTGGCAGCTTATCCAACTAGGCGCTACGCTTGTGCGGGCCACACGCACCGCCTCCTCCTACCGCCTCTACGCACTTCCCGGCACCACCCCGCCCAAGCCCGGGCTGGTACGTGCCTCGGCGGGTGGCGAGCCGATCGCTGTCGAAGTATGGGAAATACCGCTGGCTGGCTACGGGCGCTTCGTCGCCGGGATACCCGGACCGCTTGGGATCGGCAGCATCGAACTGGAAGATGGCTCCTGGGTGCAGGGTTTTCTTTGTGAAGGGCTCGCGGTGCAGGGCGCCTTGGAGGTGACGGCGTTCGGGGGATGGCGGGCGTGGCTCGGCCGCCGCCAGGGATGATTTGCCGGCCGGCTCGCTCAACTAATAGCTGGGCGTACCGAATAGGAGGGCGCCTGCATCCACCGAACTGTGCGGGCTCGTGCCTTGCTCTCGCGCCTGAACCCGACCAAAAACCTCACACCCCATTATCCCTATGATCGAATCCACACGTTCGTCAGGAATTCGCTCGCGCGCCCTTGGCGCTGCGCTAGCCACCCTCGGTTGTTCACTCGGAGTGAGCCTCACCCCCGCGATGCTTGCCGCCGATAAGCCGGCCCCGGCCGAGTGTTCAGCCTCTGGATCGTGCAGCCATGGTGCCGGCAATCAATTGCAGCGCCGCTCAATGGACCAGGCCGACAAGGCCACTTTGGCAGCCGACCAGATCAAGCTCCGGGATTTCGAGGCTTCGCTCACTCCTGAAACCAGCAAGTTGGCCTCCAACCAGCACAAGCTCTCCAGTCTGCGCGAGGCGGTGAAGGCCGACCAAGAAAAGATGGCCGCCGACCACATCAAGTTCGCCGCCCCACCGGCGCAATGACGTCAGCCGGGCAAAGCGAGGCAAGTTCCATGGATACTCGGCCGGTGCCATGATCGGCCGTTCGCTCCCCGCCGACCCGGTACGCCGCCCGCTCGACGCCGCCTTCTCGTACGCCTGCCACCGCTGTCGTAGGTGTAGCCACGACAAGCTCATCCAGGTGAACCCGTACGAGATTGCGCGCCTGGCGCGCAACCGAGGGATGGGTACCACTGCCTTCATCGAAGCGTATCTGGACGAACAGCCCTACCTGCGCAGGGGGGCTGATGGCGCCTGTGTATTTCTTGGCCCTGAGGGCTGCACTGTGCATCCCGACCGGCCGCTCGTCTGCCGGGTATACCCGCTGGGTCGGCACGTGCGCTCCGACGGGCGGGTGGAGTATTCGAAGCTTGATGGTGATCCTCGAAGTGCGGGCGTCTTCGGTCTCGACGGCACCATCGCCGCATATCTCGCAGACCAGAAGGTGGAGGACTTTGCGAGGGCGGCGGATCGCTATCTCGCGGTCTTGCAGCGGCTCTACGACTCGTGGTGCGCGGCGCCACCGGCCGGCGCCGATGGAGTATCCGGCAGTTCCGCCGCCGTGGTTGAAGCCCAAGCGAGGGAGGACCTCGCTGAAGATCCTCCGCCGGAGCTGCTCGATCTCGACCGCGCGGTGGCCGAACACTGCCGGCGTTGCGGGCTGGCGGAGCCCTCCGAGGTCGATGCCCGCATGGAGCTGCACCTAGCGGCGATCGACGCGTGGTTGGACCGTCAGCACTGAACCGTGACTATTTTGTCGAGAGGCCGGAGCCGAGCGCCGAGGGCCTGCTGACCGCGAGCAAGGCCTCGGAACCGACCCTGCTCCTCGGGCGATTACCTGTGTTCCGGCTCTCACCGCTCAAAACCCGGCCCGGATCAATCCGTCCGCTTACGCGTAGCCCACAGCCAAAGCCGCACGGATACCCAGCCGGGGGCAGCGACCAACAGGAAGCTCCGTAACAAGAGAAATATGGCGGTGGCTGCGAGCGCACCAAACGAACCAGCCCCTGGGGCGAGCAGATGCTCCATCAGGTTCACCCGAGCGAGCACCTGCAGCAGCGCGGCATGGATCGCAACCAACGCGGCGGCTTCGATGCCGATACGAACAAGAGAGTGGCGGGTCGGTTTCACTGTTGGGCAGGTTGAGCGGTGAGCATTGCGAGCATGATGGCGTTGCCGAGCGGCCCCCCGGTGACGAAACTCCACCGGTTGCCGCGCGATACTGGAGCTCCCATGAGATAAGCCGTGCGATACAGCCGGAGATACTGGGAGCGATCGCCAAAGGCCCGGCTGTAGCCGATGGCAAAGCCCGTCCCGGAGGGGCTCATACCGAAGATCAGAGGTCCGGAATCGATGTCGCCACCTCCACGATCACCGGCGGCGTATTCGTCGACAAAGCCAAACCCAAGAACCGAGCCGGCGAGATGGGCGCGGACTGAGGCCGAGAGCATGCCGGAGATTTCGCTTTCGCCCATAGATAGAAAATACGCCGCCAACGCTGTCCCGCTCGCGCGACCGCGGTCGTAGGCTTGCCCGGTCCGGCAATCGATCGCCTGCATCAGCAGCCCCGTACGCGGGTCGCGCCAGTCGGTACGCATGCGCTGAAGCGTTGGTGCGACAGCCAGCGAGTGGTCGATACCTGTCACTCGCTGGTGCAACAGCAACGAGGCGAGCCCGGCGGCGTTGTCCACGGGATAGGCCTGATCGGGGTAGGTCTCGATGATGTGCTGGGCGGAGTCGCGAAACCGCCGGGCCAGGGCGGCCGAAATGTTGTCGTTGAGCTCTCCATGCCGCGAATCCGGGAACACCGCACGCTGGAGCGACAGCACGAGATTGAGGTATCCGAGATAGGCAGCATGGCCGGCGGGCCCCTCCAGCGAGGAGAGTGGATCCGCGTTCCATTGCTGCGCGTCGAAGGAACGCACCTCCGGCGACAGGAGGTGGTCGACTGCCACTTCGATCGAGGGACGGAATTCCACCGCCAGCTCCGGGTGTTCACGGCAGACCTGAAGCAAGCCAAGCGCCGCCATCTGGTAGGAACCAAACTGCCACTCGTTGCGGAAGAGCGCGCTGTCGGAGGTGAAGTTTTCGGTGGTCACACCCTCGGCGACGGTGGCGGCCACATGCCGGGCCAACCCGAGCGTGGTCTCCACGTCCCCCGAATACCATCGCTCGCCCTCTCGCCCGCACCACCAGCGGGGCCACACAACTGTGCACACGGCGAATAGCAGCACCGCGACAGCGGCACGGGGCAAGGGGCGAAGTAGGCCGAGCGGTACGCGCATGCTCGCCACGATGCCCGGCCCCCAAAACCCCGGCAAGTCCGCTGCGGCTATCGCCTCGACGCGAGAGGTCCGCGCCGTTTCAGTCCCCGGATGTTGACCGCTATCGACGCCATGCACGCCCGCCGCTCCATCCGCGAGTTCACCGACGAACTCGTGTCCGCGGAGACAATTCACCAGCTCGTCGAGGCCGCCGGCCGCGCCCCGAGCTCGAAGAACACCCAGCCCTGGCGGCTCTACCTGGTGCAGGGCGCCGCGCTGGAGGCGCTGCGCATCGACTATTTGTCGGCCTTCGACGCCAAGACCCCGGCCAAACCGGGCTACCAATACTCGCCCAACCCGCTGCCCGAGGCTTGGTCCGCAAGGGCCAAGGACGTGGGTATCGGAATCTTCAAGCACAAGGGTATCGGCCGCGACGAGCTGGAGAAACGCCACGCCCACGACCGCGAGAACTTCCGCTTCTTCGGCGCCAACCAGATGTTCTTTCTCGGCACCCAGGCCTCCGCGTACGCCTATGGCACCTTCCTCGACTGCGGCTTTGTCCTGGACAACCTGATGCTCGGGCTCACGGCGCTCGGCTTCGGCTCGTGCCCGCAGTTCAGCGTGATGATCTATCCCGACCTCCTGCGTAAGCACATCCCTGGCACGGAGGACACCCTCTTCATCGCCGGCCTGCCCTTTGGGCGCCCGAAACCCGGCAGCCTGGTGAACGAGTTCCAGCCCGCCCGCCTGCCGCTCGACGCCTGGTTCAAGACCGTGGGTTGAGGAAACCCGCCGTCCCCCGAAACGCGGCTTGCCCCAACCTTGGGGCGGCGGCTCGTGCTCGACGCGCGCCACCGCCGCTGCCAGCCTCCGCCCATGGCGAACCTCGCAGAGGCGGCTCAGGAGTTTCTCTCCCACCAGCGTATCGCGGTGGTGGGGGTGTCGCGCGATGGCAAGCAGCCGGCCAATTTCAACCTTCGCAAGCTGCGCGCCGCTGGCCGCGAGGTCTTCGCGGTCAATCCGGCCACTGCCCAGGTGGAGGGAGGCGTCTGCTATCCGCACCTGCGCAAGATCCCGGGCGGAGTCGATGCGGTGCTGATCTTCACACCCCCGGCGGCCACGCCGTCTGTGGTGCGCGAATGCGCGTTTCTAGGCATCAGGTATGTGTGGATCCACCGTTCGGTGGGAGTCGGCAGTTGGTCGCCAGAAGCTGAGGTCATCGCACGCGAACACGCTCTCGTGCTGATCCCGGGCGGCTGCCCGGCGATGTTCTGCGCGCCGGTGGACCCCGGCCACCGGTGCCTGCGATGGGTGCTCGACCTGTTCGGCAAACTGCCGCGCGAGATCCAAAACCCCGGCTCACAAGGCGACGCGGCCACGCCGCTTGGACTCGGTACTTGAGGCCGCCCGCCCACGGCGCCCGGTCTACGGCGAGCCATCCGGCACTCAAGCCCTTGGCGGAAGGCGCTTGTGCGCTCATGGGCGCCCGTCACCGCGTAGCAGCCCGTAGCAGAAAGATCCGGTAACGGAGCCGTCGGCGTGGCGTTTGTCCTCTCGGGTGTGGCCCTCGCGCAGGAAGCCGCAGCGCTCCGCCAGGCGCTGGCTGCGAAGATTGGTATCGTCGCACCACAGACCTACGCGATGCGCACCGAGCACTTCGAAGGCGAAGCCCAGCGCGGCGCGCGCCGCCTCGGTGATGTAGCCGTGGTTGAGGTGGGCGCAGTCGCCGAAAAAGCCGAGGTTGAAGGAGGGCAGGGCCGAATCCGTAGTGCCAAGGTAGATCTGGCCGACGAACTCCGGCGTCCCTCTCAAGAACACCGCTAGAGGGAAGGCGGCGTGTTCATCCCATCGCTTGGCGAAAGTGCGCAGCACCCCGGCCGCATCGGCCACGCAATGGATACCAAAGACGGGATTTCCCGACTCGTGTTCGGCGAGGTGGGTGCGGTTGCGCTGGGCGGCGTCGAAATACCACGGCGCGTCGTCCACGCGGTACGGGCGCAAGGTGAGGCGCCCGGTATCCAGCTGCTGGGGCAGGCGGAGGGCGTTTGAGAGCGGCATGGCTTACCGTGCCCCATCCCCGGCCGGGTACCGAGCTGCAAAAGCGCGGGGCCGGAAAGCCCGCTGCTGCCGGGGCCGCCCGTCGGCGGCTTGCCCGGCCACCTACGCCGGGCAAGGCCATTGCTGCGACCGCTCCTGTCCCGCTCGTGCTGGCCAGCGCCAACGGCTTGCTGCTTTCCGCAGCCCAAAAAACCGTATCTGATCGCGCCCTTGCCGCCGCGCTGTGTCTCAGGCTGCACACGACCGGGATAGGCGCCAGCGGGCCTTCCGCTTCGCCTCCTCGACCGGCGCCCCGGCCCTCCTTCCCTCGCTTAAGCCAAACCCCCGCTGCACTCAGTGGTTCAATACTTCACCAACCATCCTACCAATGAAGAGATTCTTCGCCCTTTCATCCGCCCGGTTTCTGTTGCTGTTGTTGCTGCCGGTCGCGCGCGCTGCCGATCCCACTCCGGCGCCACGAGAAGCCCGGCTCGATCAACTTGAGCAACGCGTCGACCACATCGACCGCTCGCTCGAACAAATCCTGAGGCTCCTGCAAAGCCAGCAGGCGGCACCCGTAACCGCTCCGGCGATGCCTATGGCCCCTGCTGCGGACACCGTGCAGCCACCTGCAGCAACTGCTCCGCGTGCTCCGGCTATTATCGCCAAGGATGCCAACATGAAGCCCGGGGTGATGCTGGACATTTGGTTGCGGCCCGAGGATTTCCGCGGTGGCGTGCCGGGGACCCCGAGCCTTGTGACCATACTCGATACGCGCGGGCCGCTCTTCGCACTGGGGCGCTATGCCGACGAGCGTGAGATGGCCAGCAACCTCGGGAAACCGGTTCTCCAGGTATGGCGAGCCTACCTGAACATCAAGAAATCAGGTCCCCACGTCCTCATTGCGGAGTTTCGGCGCACGACCGACCGGAAGGTGGCCAGATCGCAAAACTGGGACGACTTCCAGTTCGACTGGAGCGCACAGCTGAACTTCAACGGGAAATCGCTGCTGGATGAAACCAACAAGTTCGACAGCGCAGGGAAGGGGACGCTTTCGCGGACGTTCACGCTGGAGTTGGAACCCGGATTCTACGCCGTGGAGATTGCCACCTGGCTACCCAAGCATTCCGAAGATGAGGTGTACGACTACAAGCCGCTCACCTTTGGGCTGCGCCTGCGCGAACCCGGTGCGCTCAAACCGCGAGACCTCGGCGTAGGCGACTTCTTCTGCCGCCAGTAAGGCCGCAGCGGCGGGGTGCAAGAGGGCTGAGCCTGTCGTGGCCCCATGAAGCGCGAAAGGAGCGCCGCCTCGCCCAGCGCAGCGTTCCGGCGAGGGCGCGCAGCGCGGCCTCGCCGGGTGGAGGTGGTGGAGCGCGCCGAATCAGAAGAGGAAATACCGCTGCGCGAGCGGAAGCACCGTGGCCGGCTCGCAGGTGAGGTGCTCGCCGTCGGCCTTCACGGTGTAGGTCTCGGGATCGACCTCGATCTTGGGCAGCGCGTCGTTGAGCACCATGTCGCGCTTGCCGATCTTGCGGCAGCCCTTCACGGCCACCAGTTGGCGCTGCAGGCCGAGGTCGCGCACGCCTCCCTTCTGGCGTAGCGAGGCTTCGCTCACGAAGGTCATGCAGGTTTTCCCAAGCGCGCGCCCGGCTGCGCCAAACTGCGGGCGGTAGAACTGCGGCTGCGGCGTGGGGATCGAGGCGTTGGGGTCGCCCATATTGGCCCAGGCGATGAAGCCGCCCTTGAGTATCATCTCCGGCTTCACCCCGAAGAGCGCCGGCTTGAAGATCACAAGATCGGCCAGCTTGCCCACCTCCACCGACCCCACGGCATGGCTGATGCCGTGGGCGATCGCCGGGTTGATGGTGTATTTAGCCAGGTAACGCAGCGCGCGGAAGTTGTCGGCGGCGGCATGCGCCGGCCCGGTGAGCGCCCCGAACTGCACCTTCATCTTGTGCGCGGTCTGCCAGGTGCGGCAGATCACCTCCCCGATGCGCCCCATGGCCTGGGAGTCCGAGGACATCATCGAGATGGCGCCCAGATCGTGGAGACGGTCCTCGGCCGCTATGGTCTCGGGCCGGATGCGCGACTCTGCAAAGGCTACGTCCTCGGGGATCTTCGAGTCGAGGTGGTGGCAGACCATGAGCATGTCGAGATGCTCGTCGATGGTGTTTACCGTGAACGGCCGGGTGGGGTTGGTGGAGGAGGGCAGTACGTTGGGCTCGCCGCACACTCGGATGATGTCGGGGGCATGGCCGCCACCGGCGCCCTCGGAGTGGAAGGTGTGGATCGTGCGGCCCTTGAAGGCTCGGATGGAGTCGTCGACAAAGCCGGACTCGTTGAGGGTGTCGGTGTGGATCGCCACCTGCACGTCGAGCTCTTCGGCCACGCCCAGGCAGGTATCGATGGCGGCAGGAGTGGTGCCCCAGTCCTCGTGGAGCTTGAGCCCGATTGCGCCGGCCAGGATCTGTTCGCGCAGCGGCTGCGGAGTGGCGCAGTTGCCCTTGCCGAGAAAACCCAGGTTCATCGGATACGCTTCGGCGGCCTCGAGCATGCGGTGCATGTTCCACGCGCCGGGAGTGCAGGTGGTGGCAAGCGTGCCGTGCGCCGGGCCCGTGCCGCCGCCCAGCATGGTGGTGATGCCGGAACTGATGGCCTCGTCGATCTGCTGCGGGCAGATGAAATGGATATGGGTGTCGATGCCGCCGGCGGTCACGATGCAGCCCTCGCCTGCGAGGGCCTCGGTGCAGGCGCCCACGATCATCGGGTTCTTCTTGCGGGTGATCGGATCGGCAAACACGGAGCCGATACCCGACTGGATACCTGGGTTGCCGGCATGGCCGATGCCTACGATGCGGCCGTGCTTGATGCCGATGTCCGCTTTGATGACGCCAAGGATCGGATCGAGGATGAGGGCGTTGGTAATGACAAGATCGAGCGAGTCGGCGTCGGAGGCTGTTGGGGACTGGCCCATGCCGTCGCGGATGACCTTGCCGCCGCCGAACTTGATCTCGTTGCCGTAGCCGGCGGCCTCGGCCACGAGGTCGCGTTCGACCTGGATGAAGAGCTCGGTGTCGGCAAGTCGCACACGGTCACCGGTGGTCGGGCCGTACATCTCGGCGTACTGGCGGCGGGACATGTTCATAAGGCTGAAGGACTGAAGGCTGAAAGCTGAAGCACGGAGAATGAGGTGAGGCTAGATCGTTGGGTGATTGGGCTGGTTGGTTTCAGCCTTCAGGTTTCAGCCCTTCAGTATTCCGGTCCAGCGGGCCGCCGATCAGGGCGTTCAGGCCGTAGACCTCGCGGGTGCCGGCGAGGGCCACCAGCTCGACACGCCGGGTGTCCCCGGCTTCGAAACGTACGGCGGTGCCGGCGGGAATATTGAGGCGGAAACCGCGGGCGGCGCCGCGGTCGAAGCGAAGCGCGGTGTTTGTCTCAAAAAAGTGGTAATGCGACCCCACTTGGATAGGACGATCGCCGGTGTTGACGACCTCAAGAGTGACGGTGGGCAACCCGACATTGGCGAGCAGCGGGGGTGCGTCGGGAGCAGGGATGATTTCGCCGGGGATCATGGGGATTTTCGATTTGGGATTGCCGATTTCCGATTGGGGGAAGGATGAAGGGGGGCTCAAGCTGGCGATTCGGGATGACGTCGACGTGTTGACCGGAGGCTCAGTTGAATCGCAAATCGGCAATCCAAAATCGAAAATCAGCGTATCGGGTTGTGGACGGTCACCAGCTTGGTGCCGTCGGGGAAGGTGGCCTCGACCTGGACCTCGTGGATCATCTCGGCGACTCCCTCCATTACCCCGTCGCGTGCCAGGATTGTGGTGCCGTAGCTCATGAGTTCGGAGACAGACTTCCCGTCGCGCGCCCCTTCCATGATCTCGTAGGAGATGATGGCGATGGACTCGGGATAGTTGAGCTTGAGGCCGCGGGCCTGGCGCCGGCGGGCCAGATCGGCCGCGACGACTATGAGGAGCTTTTCGCGTTCGCGAGGGGTGAGGTGCATGGGGGCGGAAGACCTAAGGATGAAGGTAGAATGCCGATTTCAGAAGCCGGAATATGAGAAGCGAGGACACGCGATAACAGGAGTGGGTCGAGTTCTGCGTTCAGCCTTCTGCGTTCGGACTTAGACCTGCAGATGCTCCTTCACCAGTTCGTCGGTGAGGGTGGCGATCGGTCCGGAGGCTACTACTGCACCGCGGTCCATGGCGTAGAAGCGGTCGGCCACCTCGCGACAAAAATCCACATACTGCTCGACGAGCAGGATCGCGAGCCGGCCCTCGGAGTGGAGCGTCTTCACCGCGCTGGCGATTTCCCCGAGCAGATCGTGGCGGAGCTCCTCCAGTTTCAGCTTCTTCAAGGTATCACCGATGTGGTCGATGATGGAGGGCTGGATGCCCTCGGTGGGCTCGTCGAGGATGAGCAGCCGGGGCGAGGTGAGCAGTGCGCGGCCGATGGCCAGCTGCTGCTGCTGTCCGCCGGAGAGCACGCCGCCCTTGCGGGTGAGCATCTCCTTCAGCACCGGGAAGAGTGCGAATACACGCTCCAGTGCGGAGTGGGCGGCCGCGCCCTTCACTCCGTGGACTACGAGCCCTACGTGGAGGTTCTCCTCCACGGTGAGGTGCGGGAAGATGTCGCGGCCCTGCGGCACATAGCCGATACCGGCGCGCGCCCGGGCATCGCAGGCAAGGCGGTCGATGCGCTGGCCGGCAAAGGTGATCGTGCCGGAGCGGATCGGCAGCACCCCGGTGATGGAGCGAAGTGTGGTGGTTTTCCCGACACCATTGCGGCCCATGAGAGCCACGACCTCGCCGGGGTTCACCTGGAGGTTCACACCGCGGAGGATGCGCGAGCCACCGATGTCGGTCTCGACGGAAGAAAGGAGTAGAAGCGGAGTGGTCACAGTGGGCACAGAGAGAGAAGAAGGGCGGATTTTAGAATGCAGAGTGCAGAAGGAATGGCTGACCCTGCGACGGATAGATTAGGAGGTTCATCATTCTGTACTCTTCGATCTTCCATAGCGTTAGCGCACTTTGCCCCGGCCGAGGTAGACTTCGCGCACCTTGGGGTTGGCCTGCACATCGTCGAACTTGCCCTCGCAGAGCACGGTGCCTTGGTGCAGGACGGTCACCTTGCCGTTTTGGGCGATCTGGCGAACAAAGGTCATGTCGTGCTCGATGACGACGATGCTGTGTTTGCCGGCTAGCGACAGGAGGAGCTCGCCGGTGCGATGCGTCTCCTCATCCGTCATGCCGGCAGCGGGTTCGTCGACCAGCAGGAGCTTGGGCTGCTGGGCCAGGAGCATTCCGATCTCCAGCCACTGCTTCTCTCCGTGGGCGAGCAGGCCGGCGTTCCAGTCCCGCTTCGAGTCGAGGCGTACGAGCTTGAGCAGTTCGTCGAGGCGGTCGCGGTCGGCCGAACTCAGGCGATGGAAGAGGGAGGCGAATACGCCGCGCGGGCCCTTGAGGGAGAGCACTAGGTTGTCCCATACGGTATGCTCGGTGTAGACACTGGGTGTCTGGAACTTCCGCCCGATGCCGAGGCGGTTGATCTGGTATTCGTTGCGGGCGGTGAGGTCGATGGTGCTGGCGGGGTCCGAGCCGAACTCGATCTTGCCGGTGTCGGGTTTCGCACGACCGGAGATCAGGTCGAAGAAGGTGGACTTGCCCGCTCCGTTGGGGCCGATGACCGTGCGCAGTTCTCCCTCGAAGAGATAGAAGTTGAGGTCCGAAATGGCGCGGAAGCCGTCGTAGGTCTTGGAGACGTCTTCGACGGTGAGGATGGCGTGAGGCATCGGCGGGAAAATTCGGATTTCGGAATGCGGAGTGGGGATTGGACGCAGCGCGGGTCAGCTCTCGGTTTTCGCGACTGCTACGGCGGGGGCGGACGCCTCGGCATCGGTTGATTGGCGACGGCGGGCGGCGAACCAGGCGCGGCATTTCGCGGGGACGCTGACGATGCCGCCGGGCAGGAAGAGGACCACCACGATGAATAGCCCGCCCATCAGGAGAATCCAGAGATCGGGTATGGCGCGCGTAGCCCAGCTCTTGAGCGCGTTAACAGCCACGGCCCCGATTACCGGGCCAAGGAGAGTGCCTCGCCCGCCTACGGCCACCCACACGACGGCCTCGAGGGATTTCTCGGGAGTCATCTCACTCGGGTTGATGATGCCGACCTGCGGCACATAGAGAGCCCCGCCGATGGAGGCGATGATAGCGCTCACGATGAAGACGAAGAGCTTAAAGTGGGCGGTGGCGTAACCAGAAAACAGGGCGCGGTTCTCGCCGTCGCGCACGGCCTGTTGCACGAGGCCAAACTTGGTCCCGTTGAGCCAGCGGCAGGCCAGATACACCACGAGCAGGGTGAGGGCTGTGACAACGAAGAGGCCGCGCTGCGTCGTGGCGTCGCGGACATCGAAGCCGAGGATGAACTTGAAGTCGGTGAAGCCGTTGTTGCCGCCCATGAGCAGGTCGTTGCGGAAGAACATCAGCGCGGCGCCGTAGGTGAGGGCCTGTGTGAGAATGGAGAAGTACACGCCCTTGATGCGGGAGCGGAAGGCCAAGTAGCCGAAGATCCATGCCAGCAGGGCGGGCAACACCAGCATCACCGCAAGGGCGAAGGGGAAGCTGTCGAAGGGCCGCCAGAAGGCCGGAAGGTCGGTCCAGCCGAGGAAGACCAGGAAGTCCGGGATCGGTTTGTGGTATTGGCCCAGGTCGCCGATACGGCGCATGAGGTGCATGCCGATCATGTAGCCGCCCAGACTGAAGAAGAGCGCCTGGCCCAGGCTGAGAAGCCCTGTGTATCCCCAGAGCAGGTCCACCGAGATGGCGAGCAGGGCGTAGCAGAGGTACTTGCCCCAGAGGTTTATCGAGAAGTTGGAGATCCAGCCCTGCTGGTTGGCGAAAGGCAGTATGAGCACCACCAGCACCGCGAGGATGCCCACGGCGAAGAGTTCGCCGCGTGAGATGGAGCGGGGGTTGCGACGTGCGGAGAAAAAGGCGGCTACGCGGGACATGTGATGGGTTTCGAGGGCAGATTGAAGAAGGGGCGGGGAGGCCGATGTCGCCGGCGGCTCAGTCGAGGCTGCGGCTGCGGGTGGCGAAGAGCCCGGCGGGGCGCCATTGCAGGAAGAGAATAATGGCTACGAGCACCAGGATCTTGCCCAGCACGGGGTTGAGCAGGATCTGCTGGAGCGCCTGGTCAGTCATGCCGATCCCGAACGCGCTGAGTACGGTGCCGCCGATGTTGCCCACTCCGCCCACCACCACCGTCATGAAGCAGTCCACGATGTAGTTTTGTCCAAGCGAGGGGCCCACGTTGCCGATCTGGCTGAGGAAGGCGCCCGCCAGCCCCGCCAGCCCGCTGCCCAGGCCGAAGGTAAGCATGTTCACGCGTTGGGTACGCACGCCCATGCAGGAGGCCATGCCTCGGTTCTGCATCACCGCTCGGATGAGCAGCCCGAGGGAGGTGCGGGTGAGCACCAACCAGACTCCCAGTACGATCAGCCCGGCGAAGCCGATCACGAAGACTCGGTTCCATCCCAGGAGGATCTCATTGATCGTCCAGTGGCCGCTCAGGAAGGCCGGGCTGGATACCTGCACGTTGTTGGCGCCGAACACCAGGCGGAAGAGCTGCTGGAGCACGAGCGACACGCCCCAGGTGGCCAGCAGGCTCTCCAATGGGCGGCGGTACAGGAACTGGATAACTGTGCGCTCCAGTGCGATACCAACCAGCGCCGCGGCCAGGAAGCTCATCGGCAGGGCGACCGCGAAATAGCTCTGGTAGCCCCAGCCGGTGGCGTGAAGGCCGGGAAGGGTGAAGGAGACACCGAAGGGCGAAAGCGAGAGCCCCTCTCCGAAGAGGTTTTGCACTACGTAGGTGGTATACGCACCCACCGCTATCATCTCGCCGTGTGCCATGTTGATCACCCCCATGAGGCCGAAGGTGATCGACAGCCCGAGGGCCACCACCAGCAGGATGCTCCCCAGCGAGGCACCTCGGAACAGCGTACCCAGGAAATTGACTGTCGAGCGGTGGGTTTCGATGGCGATCACCGCGGAGTGGGCGGCATCGATGAGCGCGGAATCCTGGGCGGCCTCGGCGTCCTTGAGCGCCAGCTTCACGAGGTCGGAACTGGCGAGGGTGTGCAGCTCTCGAAGCTCCGCGAGCGCGGCCAGCTTGGCCCCGGCGGTTGGCGCCTTTAGGCCGATCAGCGCGATGGCTTCGCGCAGAACGGTGTGCACGCTCGGATCCGTCTCGGTCGCCAGACGTTTTTCGAGGAGGGGAAGCTTGTCGGGCTCCTGCGCGAAGCCGAGGGTTTGAATTGCACGGATACGTTTTTCCGTGTCCGGCGAGGCGAGGTCCAGAAGATCCACTACCGATTTCATGGCCCGGCGCAGCGCCGAGGTGTGCTCGACCGGGGTGAGGTCGGCGCCCACCAGCCGCAGCGGCAGGCCCGAGGCATCGAGCAGTGGCAGGCCGTCGGCCACGCGAAGCGCCTCCTGGGCGTCGGCCGAATCCTTGGCGTGCACGAGCTGGATGGGTACACGGGTTCCATCCGGTGCGTCGTAGAGAAAGAGTGAGTCCTTGCGCCAGGCCTCCAGGAGGGTGGGGATGGCGGGGTCGCCCTGGCCGGCGAGCGAGACAATGAGGTCGCGCTGCTGGGCGGGAGAGTCGGCCAGGACGGCGCGGACGATGGTGCCCCGGGCGAGCTCACTGGCGTGGGCGAAGCCGGACAGCAGCGCCACAGCGCTGAGAATACGGAGAAGCCGGGAGAGGTGGCGGGCGGGAGTTCTCACAGGTAGAAGTGCTGCCTACGCAAGGATCGGGCCAAGTGGAGAGCGGGGCCAAGTTTACCAGTGGTGGCGCCGCCCATGGGGCGAAGCCGGCGCGATTGACCGAAAACGCCCATCAGGTGGGCGAAAAGCTACGGATATGTCGGATCCGGGCATTTGCACCGGCGCGGCCGGACCTTGAGGCCAGGCAGGGCGCCAGGGCCAGCCCCCGCTGCGCCAGCCGGCGGGTAGGGCGCGAGATTCCGGGCCGCCGAGGTTGCGGATACAGGCCACGCACCCGGCCTCCCGGGGACGCAAAAAGGTGCGGCACCGGTGGGTGCCGCCCCTATGTGTGGATACTTTCGGGTGTGCCGTGGCGCCGGTTACTTGGCGGCCGCCTTGAACTTGCCCTTCAGCCAGGGCTCGCCGTAGACGCCCTCGAAGGACTTGAGGATCTTGAACTGGCCGTCGGCCTTGGTTTCGCCGATGTAGACGTTCTTGGTGAGGTGCATGTTCGGCTGTGTGGTGACAGTGCCGCCAGGACCCGCAAAGGAGAGCCCTGATTTGAGGGACGTGCGTACGCCATCCACCGCAAAGGTGCCGGCCTTCTCAACGGCTTCCTTCCAGAGGTAGACGCCATCGTAGGAGAGAACCATGGGCGAGCAGGTCACGCGGCCGTCCTTTACGATGCCAGGCACAGTGGATGTGGAGAGCCACTTCTTGAACGCGCCCACGAACTTCTTGTTGGCCGGCGTGTTCAGCGACTGGAAGTAGGTCCAGCAGCCGAGCTGTCCCACGAGCTTGTCGGCGGGCAGCCCGCGGAACTCGTCTTCGGAGATGGAGAAGGAGACCACCGGGCAGGTTTCCGCTGTGAGTCCGGAGGCTGCATACTCCTTGAAGAAGGGCACGTTGGTGTCGCCGTTGAGCGTGGAGATCACGCAGGCGTCGCCGGAGGCGGCGAACTGCTTGATCTCGGCCACGATCTGCTGGTAGTCGGTGTGTCCGAAGGGTGTGTACTTGCCGGCGGAGATGATCTTCCCGGCGCCGTCCTTGCGGAAACCGCCACCGATGTTCTCGAGCGGTACGCCCTTGGAGAGCAGATACTCAAGGAGCACCAGGTTGGTGGTCTGCGGGTACACATAGTCGGAGCCCAGCAGGTAGAACTTCTTCTTGCCCTCGGCCAGGTAGTAGTCGACCGCAGGTGTCGCCTGCTGGTTCACCGCCTCGGCGGTGTAGAACACGTTCTGGCTCTCCTCCTCGCCCTCGTACTGTACGGGGTAGAACAGGAGGCCGTTGTTCTTTTCGAATACGGGCAGCACCGACTTGCGGCTTACGGAGGTCCAGCAGCCGAAGGTCACGGCGACCTTGTCCTGCTCGAGCAACTGCTTGGCTTTCTCGGCGAAGAGGGGCCAGTTGGAGGCGCCGTCGACGACCACCGGCTCGATCTTGTAGGTGTCGCCGCCGACCTTGATGCCGCCCGCGGCATTGATCTCGTCGAAGGTGAAGAGCAGCACGTCGCGCAGCGAAGTCTCGCTGATGGCCATCGTGCCGGAGAGGGAGTGGAGAACGCCGACCTTTACTGTTTTATCGGCGGCGGAGAGGGTGGTGGCGAAACCGGCGATCGCGAAGGCCGTGCCGGCGAAGAGTGCTTTCCAGGGTGTGCGCATGAAGTGAGTTGGATACGAACGGGTGATGGGTGGACCGGGAGAGGGAAGGCGCGCGGCCCGTGGGTAGAGGCCGCGCGCTGGAGTGAATCAATCGAAGTTCAGCAGTGCCGGCGGCACTCAGAACTTGAAGCGGACCTGGATGCCGGCGTAGTGGGCGTAGTCGGCTGCCGCGTGGCTGAGGTCGGTGTAGGTATATTCTGCGACAATATCGAGGTTCTTGGTTACAGCATAGGCGGGCGCGACCGTGAAGCGGGTGAACTTGTCCTTGTCGACTCCTTCACCCCCGCTGATGCGGCCGGTGAGCGACCACTTGTCGTCGAAGGCTTGTTTCACGAGCGCCAGCCAGAAGTAGCCGTCTGCCGAGCTGGAGGCCTTGTAGTCCTTGCTGCCGTAGCAGAACTCACCGGCGAAGGTGGTCTTGCCCAACACGTACTGAGCCCACAGGTCTGCCGTGAACGCCTTGGCCTTGGCGGCGTCGCCGGTGTCGTAGGCCAGGCCGGCGAAGAGGGTGAAGTCCTTGATCGCCTTGTAGGTGAAGTAGGCTTCCAGTCCCACTCCGTTGTCCAGATCGCCGTCGCCCTTGTAGTAGGTGGGGCCGTAGACGGAATCCAGAACGGCAACACCGGCGGCGAAGGCCTCGGTGCTCTTCTCGGCCTTCACGCCGGTATGGTAGGCGGGTATGAACCCGGTGCTGCCCGTGTTGGCATAGCTGAGTTGCAGCATGTTGATCGGGTCGAACGCCTCGTAGCCCAGCCAGCTCAGGAACTTGCCGGCCGTTACAGTGCTTCCGCCCCCGAAGTCGTAGGTGCCGTAGGCATCGAGCACGATGGGCGAGGAGCCGAAGCCGTCGCCGCTGCCTGTGCCGAAGGCGAATACACTGCCGGTGATCGAGACCTTGTCGAACTTGCCCACGCCCAGCAGCTTGTAGGCGTCGAGGTCCAAGTTGCTGTCGGAGGAGGAGCCCTGGATCTTGTTGGTGGAGGCCGAACCAACTACGTAACCACTCAGCGAGAACTCCTTCGTGAGCTCGATTTCGGCCATCAAGGAGCTGGAGACGACTAGGGCGGCGGCCGTGGCGCCCGCAAGTTTCAGGGAGTTAGGGAGCTTCATATTCTGTTTGTGGATTATGTTTTGAAACGCGCCCGGCTGGCGGGCGCGGCGGACTTACCACTTAGCAGCCCCCATGCCCCCGCCTCCGGTGCTTACATGAAACGTTTTCATGGCCACAACCTCGCGGCCGGGGTCGGACCTGACCTGAGGAAATGCGATACCCGACCCCAATTCCCCGGCTCGCCTCCGCCCCGGAGGTTTGCCAACGTGCGGCATGGCTTGGCGCATCGATGAAGCTGTGATCCGAGGTGAAGTGGACAACCGCACCCGCGGCCGTGTTACCGGGCGGCTCTGGCTGGTCGGCCGCGCGGAGCCGGTCGTGCTCGACCTGGCCGGCGACTGCCGCCACGACCTCGCCGGCCGGCGACTCGAGTTCACCAACCCCCGTCCCAAGGCAGCCGACCTCGAGGGTTTCGCCTCTGTCCAACGCGGCTCCGCCGGCGAGCTCACCGCCTCCCGCAAGGTCCGCGTTCCCGACATTCCGATGGATCAGATCGGCGAATACTATGCGGCCCGCAAGCCGTTCCCCTCCCACTGGGGCAACGCTCTCTATCTCGAATGGTTCAGCGACTCCAACGGCCGAGTGGTCCTCGAGACCGTGGAATACGAGCTCATGATCGTGGGGGACCCCACCTGGGAGCTCACGCTAGCGGAGGAGGAGATCCAGCGGCTCATAAACGCGTGCGACGCCGGGGACTTGACCGAGAAGCCCCAGGCCGAGAAGGAAGAGGCCGAACCGGCCGCCGAAACAGGCGACGAGTGCCAGCCCCCTCCTTCCGAGCTGGAAGCCGAGAGGGCGCAGGCGCGAAGCGATCTGCTGGCGGACCGCGTCCAAGCGCGACTAGCACGCGAAGGTGAGGCAGCCGACTACGCAAAGATCCTGGAGGAGGAGATCGAGCGGCTGCGGCGAGAGCTGGGGGAGCCCGAGCCCAGCCCGGAGCAGCTTGCCCGCAACGCCGAATGGCTTGAGGAGATGAACCGCGCCGCCGAAGACCTGCTGGCCGATCCCGAGGCGGGAAACACCCCACAATACGAACACCCGCTGGCGCAGCGGGCCTTCGAGTTCGCCGAGGCGCTGTCTTTGGAATCCGAGGATCAGGCGTGGGCCCCAAAGGGGGCAGGCGAGGAACACCCTGTGGTGGAATTGGAAGGCTGCGTACTCAAGGCTGCCGTCAAACTGGCCGGTGCACTCAACCACAGGGAGTGGCCGCCACCACTGGGCTCATGCGCAAGCATCATCGTCCGCCTCAAACGCGCCCGTATTTACCTCGACGACGCGCTGCGCGCCATGGAGTCGTGCCAGGAAGAGAAGCTGATCCCAGCGGTGCACCTCGGCCCGATTCTGGTGGAGGTCATCGACCTCGCGCACGACGCCGATGAGATCATCGCCGAGTTGCGGGAGCGGCTGGCGCCCGGGCAGTGACGCGCTACCGCACTCGGCCCAAGGAGTGCGCAATCCTCGTGTCGCCCGGTTGGTCGCCCAATATCCGGGGCGTGCGAATGCATTGATTACCCACGAAGGACTTCCGCCCTCTTGGCTCCACAGCGCCGAAGGTCGGAGCCCAGGCACCATCCGGGCGTCCCAGAAATCCAATCCGTGCATGGACGCGCCCCCCCCGTATTCCGCTCCGCGGCAATCGAGGAAGCCAACTGCCCGCCACGAGACCTTAACCAAGCCCCCCTTGATCCCGTGACCTTGGCCGCACCAGCCGCCGGGATCAATCGAGCCCAAGCAAGTCTTGAGTCATCGGACTCGATACGAATTGAGCTTCCGGCCTAGCTGCCTGTCGGACTTCGGCAATTCCCGGAAATGACACCTCAGAAATGGCCCTAGAACCCATTTTCCCATTTTGGTTGGATAAGATTCGATGGTCCGGAAATCGCGAGCTATGCACAAACCAGCCGTAGCCCGACGGGCTGCGAGCTGCGCCAAATGGCCGGCGCCCGCCGGAGCAACCAACTTCCCGATGCCACTTGGCGACACCGCGCAAGCTTGGTTTGAATCCGGGGAAACTCGGCAAGATCGACAACCGGAGCCGAGAATCTTGATACCATCCGCTACCCAAGCCCATCGAGTATTCCCGATTGGAAGCACGTTGGCCGGCCGCGCCCGGCGCTCGCACCGCCCCTCCTGAGCGATCGCTCAGCAAGGAGCGCCAAGGAGGTGCCCGCGGGAGCGCAAACTGGCCGCTTCCGGCACAGCGCTGACTCCGGGCCCCTCGTCCAGCGAGCCCTCCCCACTCGTTTTGGGGTGAGGGGCCGCTCTCACCGCCAACCAGGCCCCCGGTGTGCCGATCGCCCGCTACGGGAACGCCCCCAATCAATCACCTTTCCGATACCAAGTGGGGTATCCCGGTGTACTGGTCTATCAAGCCCACCCCAGTCCCCGCGTATAAACCACTGTCCCGGCAAGTTGAGCGACAATGCTATTCCTCCCGCTCTCCGGTCTGCCTCTGCGGTAACCGAGATCTGGCCACTTGAAATCGTCGGCAAGCCCGTTGAGTCGTACACACGAATCAATCCATCGGGGTTTTCACAGAAGGTAGTGGCCCGATAACTTCCAGCTCAGCGGAAGCAGCCAACCGGAAAATCGCAGCGGCGAAGCGGGCATCGGGTGTTCTAAACCTCGACTTCCATCTTTAGCCGTTCTTCTGGAATGTGTTAGCCGCTTCACTCCGAATACCTGTCCGCCATTCCTCCGTGGAGCCCCATCCTCCGGCAAGAAGCGCGCCCTGCTCGCTGCTCCCCCCTCCCTCTACCGCATAGACTGACGACCGTCAGTTTATGCGGTTTGTCACGCAATACGGCCCCAGTGACACGCTACACCCGAACCATCCACCACTAGGCGCGAACGCAACGCGCCGTTCAGGTACGATGCCCATAACTACGGCCACGATGCCCCCGCCGACGCGAAGCGTTGGCCACCGGTCTCTGGGCGTCCTTGTCCCTCATGCGATAAGTTCGTGTTGCCCGCGCAATCAGCCCTCAGTCACTGGGCGACAATTCGCCCGCTGAATCCGGGATCCGAGCGCCACCACGATATAACTACGCATCACTGCCGCATTGCAGGGTTGGTCTGCTGATCCGGGCCCCTGTGCCTATCACCGGACCGATCCGAGGCCCCGAACACCCCGGACATGTCAGGTCGAGCTTTTCTGCAATTTCCCCAGGCCGGATAAACCGACGACCGTCAGTCTATGCGGTCCGTCACGCGCCCTGGCCCCAGTGATACGTTACACCCGAACCATCCGCCAGGAGCGAACGCAACACGCCGTTCAGGTACGATGCCCATAACTACGGCCACGATGCCCCCGCCGACGCGAAGCGTTGGCCACCGGCATCTGGCCGTCTGGCGGCCCTCACGTCTGAAGGCCGAGTCGCCGGCGCAATCAGCACTCATTGCCGGGGCAATATTGCACGCGCTGACTCCGGGGTCCGAGCGGCACCACGATAGAGCTACGCATCGCAGCCGCGTTGCAGGGTTGGTCTGCGGATCCGAGCCCTTGTGCATCATCACCGTCCCTACCCGGGGCCTCGCACGCCCCTCCGAATCATGTCGGGCTCTCGCCAATTGGCTCCAATCGTACATGCTGACGGCCGTCAGTTTATACGGTTGGAACTTCACCCCGCCCAGCCATGCCAAAGAACCTCCGCCCCGAGACCTTGATCTTCCTCGAGTGCCTCGCCGAGGCGATCGGAGAAACGGCGGCAACTCTCGCCCGCCCAACGCGCGCCAACCTCACCCGCAGCTATGACAATGAGCCCCTCGACCGCAAACTGCGCCGTCTCGCAGCCCGTGGGGTTATCACCTTGCCCGAACCAACCGATCCCCGAGTGGTGCGCCTCACCGAGGTAGGGTTCACCCTCGCGCGCGGCGAATTCGCTCCCGAGCAGCGCTGGGCTCGCCAGTGGGACGGACACTGGAGGATGGTGCTGTTCGACATCGCTGAACACGATCGCCCCGTGCGCACCCGCCTGCGGGCCGCACTACGCCATGCAAAGCTCGGGTATTTGCAGGGCAGCGTCTGGATTTCACCCGACCCACTCGAGCAACTACGCTCTTCCATCCGGTCCATAACTGCCAATCCCGAATCCTTGCTCTTCTTCGATGGCCGCCCCTCCGCCGGCGAAACCGACGCCGCGATCGTCGCCGGTGCGTGGGACTTCGCTCGCTTGGACGAAGCGCATCGTGAATGCCTCGGCATCCTGGGGCATCCTGGGGCATCCTCCGGCTGACTCCGACCCGGCCCATCGTTGGCGCACGTGGCTCCTAAAGGAGCGAGATGCCTGGATACGAGCGCTTGCCCTTGATCCGCTCCTGCCGAGCCCACTGCTGCCCAACGGCTACCTCGGCAGGGAGGTGCACGCCCTCCGCCGCTCGATGCTCCGCCGGGCGTGGCCCCACAATCTCGAATGACCGTCGTCGCCTCGCCGTATTGCGAACTCTGTTCCCGTCCTGCGGTTACATATTCAGGCATCAGCGATGCGCAGTTCCATGGGGCCGAAACAGGCACTACGCCCGATTTTCCGAAGGCTGATCAGCCGTAATGATGCAGCCGAGAGCTGAACATCGAGTGAACAGAAGCCCACCCACCGGAGGTGGGATCAGCCGCGAGCGAGATCCCCTGATCGTCACCGTCGATCTGCCATTCGTCACCATGCGCTGGACGCCCAACCAAAGGTTCACCGCGCAGATGCCTGGCGTAAAGCCAGCGCCTCAGGACTCAGGGCAAATACGGTCCTGAGGGCTCCCCTTCTTCTCGCCGAGTCCGTCCGTATAGACTGACGGTCGTCAGTCTATACGGTCGAAAGAGCAGCAACTGTGCGGCGCGCAACTCGCCGGAGAAATCGAAATTCGCATCTTGCCAACCAATTTTCGCGCAGCCCGGCAGTTGGCCTCAGTGATCATCCATCCGCGCACGCGCCGCCGGCAGGATCCAGTTCTCGGCGATCAATTCGGTGTCCGCTGGGGTCCGGAAATGACCTGTCCCTACTAGGCTCCCCTTCTTCGCGCCGAGTCCGTCCATATAAACTGGCGGTCGTCAGTCTATACGGTCGAAAGAGCAGCAGCTGTGCGGCGCGCAACTCGCCGGAGAAATCGACTGTCGCCCCGTGCCAGACGAACCTCGCACCGCAGGTGAGTTGGCCATAGAGAGCGCCCATCCGCGCCTGCCAGCCGGCAGGTTCCAATGTTCGGTGACAAGCTCGGCATCTGCCAGGATTCCACCACGATCGGCAAAGCGCTCCGGAAGCCGTAGCGGTTGCCCGTGCCTGGTGCCCCAGCCGTCAAACTGGGCACTGGACCAGGCGAGCTTGAGTTGGGCCTTGTCGCTCGGGACGCGGGCAGAGACGCCGATCCCACCCGCCAGCCATGCGCCTGGCCACGGACTCTACGCCGTGCCCATCATTGCGGATACCTCACGAGGCCACGACACCCCGTTGCAGGTGGGCCTCGGCAAATGGGGATCGGCCCCAATCCCTCGACACGCAGATCGCCGTGGCGCAACGCCGCCTTCGATACCCAGAAGGACAGCCTCGCAAAACGTGCATTCACGAGCGCGTCGAAACCCTCCACACCCACGGAGACGGACGGAGCAGTCGGTGGGGGGCCGGAAATGACCTGTCCCTAGAGAGCGGCCCGCGCATGAGACGGTCTGGTTCGACCGGGAGCGGCGGACGACGCTGCGCCTTGGCTGCGAGCTGCGGGCCGCAGTGCTCATGGCCAACACAGCCCTCGCGCTGGGCTGGCGTGATCGGCACGATACGCACCTGCTCTGTGCGCGCTGGCAGCTCGGTTTCGGACTCGGCCTTGGGGCGGCGCAGCATGATCGGCTCGGGCACTCTCGTGCAGTCGGTCGGCGTTTTGGTAGCCGGCGGGCCGACCGTTCTCTTCGAGCAACCTGAACAACCGGTTGATGCGGAAGACCGACTCGAATGAGGCCAGATCAGGGATTTCAACGATCGAATACATCTCGTCGAAGCGGTTCTCCCTTTGCGGCGAAAGTGAAGCCCTGGGCGAATAGCGCCGAGCCAAACGGCTCCCCGAGCGGCTGTCCCTCCGCGCTGCGCGGCCTTTTCTCGTGGAGGGCCACGCTCCGCCCGAGCTGGGTTCTCTTCCCTCTGCCCGCCGGCCAGCCGCACGAGCGACGCACAGGGGAATGCCCCGCGCAGCGCGCCTCTCAGGGTTGGTGCTACGGCCCAGCCTAAAACGGCACGCCGATCGAGATCTGCAGCGTGCCGCTGGGATCGAGCAGGCGGGGATTGAGGTTGTGCCCGTATTCGAGCCGCACCGGCCCGATCGGCGTGCGGTACCGCACCCCGCCCCCCACAGAGTAGAGCTCCTCGGAAAACGGATAGTCCGCGATGCGCGCTGCGATGCCGAGCGCGTCTCCGAATACGACCACCGACCAGCGCGACGTCAGCGCCTGTTCCAGCTCGACGTTCAATAGCACATAACTCTTCGCGCCCACGAACTGACCGTTCGCAACCCGCGGCGCTGCCTCGCCGGCGTTGTATCCGCGAATCGAGCCATCACCCCCGGGGAAATACAGCACATTCACCGGCAGGTGCCGGTCGTCGTTTGCTCCCAGCGTGAGCACGACACCGTGCGCCAGCCCCAGATGCAGCCAACGCCCGTGACCCCAGCTCGTATGGTACGAACCGCCGATGCGCAGTTGCTGGTAGTCGACATCGCCACCGAGCCGGCGACTGGCCAGATCAACCTGTGCGAAAAGTTTGGTGCCACGATGAGGGGAGAGCGGATCATCGCGCCGATCCTGCACGATTCCGAAGTTGAGGCTCGTGGCATTCACCCGGTCGAGGTCGGTCGCCTCGGTGGCGAGATCGTTGTGTGTGATGCTGAGTCGCTGCAACGTGTATCCTGTCGTGAGTTGCGCATGCCGCGCACGCCACGGCCATTGCACCGAGGCGTTCACCCCAAACTCGTCACGCGTGAAAGAGAGGTCTTCCCTGTGCAGCCCGAAGAGGCGCACGCTGCCGTCGAGCGTGCTGCCGAACAGCTCGGGCACGGTGTAGGTGTAGGTACCACGCGAGCTCTTCATCGACTCGACGACCTGCAAGCTGTCGGTGTGCGCCAAGCCCCAGAGATTGAAATGCCGCCACTCGATCCCGCCGCGCAATTGCTCGTACGAACCATAACCGGCAAGCAGGTTTACCTCCTGGCGCCGGCCCTCGACCACCTCGTAAACGACATCGCGCGTCTCGCCTTCGGCGGGATCGTCCTTGTAACCGACTGTTCGAAACGTCCCCAGCCGCGCTAGCCGCGACTGACCAGAGTCGAACTTGACCGGATCGAACAACCCGCCGTTGGGCACGCGTACCAGCCGGCGCAACGGCGCTTCCTTGGTGTGCACATTGCCGGCGAAACGCACCACCCCGAGATGGACCAGGGGCCCGGGTGCGATCTCGGCAGCCACCGTCACCGCCACGAGGCCCTCGGCCGCCGGGGCGCTTTCCATCTTCAAGAACACCTGCACATCGGGGTAACCGCGGTGGAAGTACCAACGGCGGAGCGCAGTTTCCAAATCTTGGTTCCATAGCATTGACCACGGTTTTCCGACACGATCTTTGGTGAGCTCCGCCGGAGGCACCGGCGCCCCAGGGGACGCCGCGAGATTCACTGCTGCCACACGGCGCTGCGCCCCCTCACGAACCGCCACCCGCAGCCGCACTTCGCCCGTGGCGCGATCGAGCTGCAGATCAGCCGCCTGGACCGTCGCGTCTGCATAGCCCTGCTGGAGCAATTCCTCGCGCAGGTTGCCCAGACCGCGGGAAAGACGACTGGGCGAATAGGCGCGCTCGTTGTTGAGAGCCACCAACATCGATTCACCGACGAAAAAGGACCGCGCCGCGGCTTCGGGAACCGCCACCAAGCCGGTGAACTCGATGTCCCGATACGCAAAACGCGGCCCCTTCTCGATTTGCAGGCGCGCGCTCACCGCGCCGAGCGGCCGCGGAAGAGGGGTTCCCATCTCGGCGTCGAGCGGATGCTCCGTTTCCGCACCATCGGCATGGCGCACCCGCACCGTCACCGTGGGCTGGAGGTAACCCTCATCGTTGAGCTGCCAAATGAGAATCAGCGCAGCATCCTCAATGGGGCCGGCTTCCAGTGGGGCTGCCCTCTGCGAGCCGAGCAGGAGTTTCAACGTTTGCACCGCCCCGCGGTTGCCCAACCAGCCGAGCCCGCTCACCTCAAGCGGCGGCGACTCCGCGCGGGCCGCGGCGACGAGCAGGCTCAGGACGAGCAGTGCCCCTGCGCACCGTCCCAAGAAATAGGGAACGCTATTTCGAATCATCGGTTGTACCCTCCGAATAGACCCGCCATTTCAACCCGACGTTATAGTCGTCGAACTCATCATACTCGCCGACGAGCGACCAGCGCTTCCCGAGCAGGTATTCAACCAGATACGTCTCGCCGCCCGATTGCGTCACCTGCTCGCCGGAGGTGATGGTGAGCCGGTCCGGATCGTCGCCTCCCAGGTCGCGGAAGAGTCCGCGGCCCAAATACGCTCCGAGCACCGTAAGCCGCTTGCGGTCACTGTTGCCCGCCGGTGTGCCCGCCGAGGAGCTCGGGGCCTGGCCAGCCATCACCAGGAGCAAAACCTGCTCGGCCGTTAGCGCCGGGTTCGAGGAAAGCGTAAGGATCGGTTGCTCCGCCGGCCCGCGACCTTCGAGCCGCAGGTCGTATCCGTAACGGCGGGCGGTGGCGTTGAGCCTCAGTTGCGGGTGGAAAGGATCCGCCTTCGACAGCCGCACCACCGCGAGTTGCGCCTGAAAAGCGGCGAACGGGAAGAGAATCTTCCCGGAGTCGAGAGTGAGCTCGCCTACGGCGCGCGGCTCACCGAGCGTGCCCTCGAGCTGGAAGCTCGGGGTCGCGAAGCCGGTGAGCACGGCGGTGTGCAATCGCAGGCCGTGCGGCCCGCGGACAGCGACGTCGAGCAGCCAGTTGCGGAAAGGCTCCGTCTCCACCGCGAAATACGGCGGAGCGTGCTCCGCCGCACGCACGCCGGTGGGCAAGAGTTGTCGAAGATCGGCAAGCACAAGACTGTCATGCAAGTTCACCGTGCCGGTGATACGCGTTTCGCCGCCGGCACCGGTCGCCACCGCGAGCGAGAGATCCGAGCGGATCAACAAGCCGGCGCGCCGCACCAGCGGCAGGTTCTTGCCCGCGAGCTTGAGCTCCAGTCTCGGTGCCGCAGGAGCTGAGAGATCGGCGGAGCCGCTCAACGTCGCCGTCTCGCCGCCGAGCTGGGCCGAGGCCGAGCGCACCTCGACCGAGCGTCCCTTGAGCTCCAGATCCACCGTCAGATTCTGCAACACTCCGACCGACGGAATCGGGCGCGTGGTGGCATCGGTCAGCTTGAGCGATCCCGAGAGGTTGATGCCTCGCGCGAGTTTGACTGCGACCTGCAACCGCCCCTGCGCGAGCGGGAACTGCGGCCGACCTTCGGATACAGGGCGCAGATCGGCGCCCGGGATCGCAACCTCCGCCTCTGCCTGGCTCCAATCAAAGGACTCCGGTGAGCGCACGAGCTGCACCCAGCGTTTCGTATCCATCGGCGACTGCGCGCTCGCCCGCAGCGCCTGCCCCTCGACAGCGGCGGAGAGCGAATCAATGACGAGCCTGCTGCGGTCCGCATGGGCTCGCACGGTGATATTGTCCAGCGCCGGCAACCACGTCTGGTGGGCCGGGGCGGCGATGGCGAGGCGCTGCACGTCGAGCTCGAGCGCTCCGGTCGGCTTGGCCGGCGTGCCCTCGATCCGGAGCCGCGCCTTCGGTGCGGCCAGCGTGATTCCGAACGGGGCAGCGAGTGCCGCCCAAAGCGAGGAGTCGGGCTGAGTTTCCGCATCGAAGTTCAGCGCGCCCTCGACGTTGAGCTGGAGACTGGGCGAGCGCCGCGCAGACCAACTCAGCGGCACACGCCCATGCGCCTGCGCGAGCAACCCGGTGTCGTCACGAATCTCAAGCTTGGTAAGCTCCACACCCCCGGCGTCGCCGCGGGCAACCAACGCGACCTGCGCCGCGCTCGGTTCGAGCGCGACCTGCCCTGCGAGATCGAGGGAAAAGCGCAGGTTGCCCTCCTCGGTGCGGCCCTCCGCGCTCAGCGACTTCACCGTCCACGCCGGTCCGGTAGTCACAATCCAATCGCGAGCCCAAGTGCTCTCAATGTTCGCCGCCTCGGCTTTGAACGACAGCTCCGCGCCTTCGCTGGCCGCAGCGACCGCGAGGTGCCCGCCCGCGCCGTCAAGGCGCAGATCGGCGATCCGCCACTCCGGAGCCCAGGCGATCGTCGCCGGCGCGGCGAGCTTGAGCACGTCGGCTCCGTCCTGCTGAAATTGAAATTCACGCACCTGCGCCCCACAGGATGATGCCGCGCCTAGGATCCGAAGTGTAGATTCACCCGCAGTGAACGTGGCATTGAAGTCCTCGACGCCATCGCTGCGACCGCGCCAGACGAGCGCGGCGTCGAGGGACTTCAATGGCGGGTAGCGTACTTGGCCGATCTTGATGCTGCCTTGATGGAGAAGCGCAGCGAGCGGGCCGGAGAGGGTCGCGGCGACCTCGGCAGTTTCCCAGCGGACGTCCGCCGGCAACCAGCGTTGGAACCACGCCGGCGAAAACGTGCCGCTGAGGGTGACCTCGGCCAGCGTACGCAGCGCAAGATCGGCACCTCCTCGCGCGGTGAAGTGGCTCTGCTCGTCGAGGGCCACCTCCAGTTTTTCGAGATCAAGGTGAGGCCATTGGAGCACGCCCTGCGCAACCACCCTGTGGAACTGGAATCCGGCGACGCGCAAACCATCGCAGGCGAGCTGAAATGCCTCGCTGGATGCGCTCGCAACGGCGCGCACCTCAACCGAACCGTCCACTGCGCCGCTCGCGTCGAGCCAGGATTGCTTGGCCAGATCGACGTGCAACGTGAGCCGCGCTGGCGGTGCCTGCAGCGGACCTGCAAACCCAAGCGTCACCGGCGCGCTGAGCTTCGCCTCGGCGAAGGGCGCACTTACCTCGAAGGTGGTAATTGTGACGGTCGAGCGGTCGCCATGAGCCGCGAGGCGTGCCTGCATCGGCGGCGCATTCGAGCCTTCTTTGGGCGCGGCGTGCCACTCTCCGGAGAGGTCGAATTTCGCCTCGTGCCAGACGAGTTTCGCTCCGCCGGCCAGTTGGCCGTAATGATCATCCATCCGGGCGCGCGCTGCTGGCAGGCTCCAGTTTTCGGCGACGACCTCGGCGTCCACTGGAAGCCAACTGCCGTCGGAGAAGCGCGCCTGAAGCCGCAGCGGTTGCCCGTGCCAGGTTCCGGACCCGTGGAGCTGCGCGCCGGCCCAGGCGAGGTCGAGCGCCGCCTCGTCGCCGGGCGAACGAGCGCGCAGGTCGAGCACGTCTCCGGCAATGCGTTTCACCGAGAGCGAAACCTCGCGCCCTCCAACGCAAATGCCACGCGCTGTGAGCACACCGCGTTGCAGGTCGATTTGGGCAATTGTGATCGGTGCCAGTCCTGCAATACGAAGCTCGCCGTGGAGCAACGCCGCCTGTGGCACCCAGCGTGCGAGACTCGCGAACGTGCGGCTCACGATCGCGTGGACACCCGCCACGCTCGCGGAGGCGGAAGGGATTGTGGGCGGAGGTGCACCGGAGTCGGCGATCTCCACTTTCCAGTGATCGACTGCTACCGTGGTCAAGCTATCGCGACAAGTACGCCAAGCCCACAGAAGCGGAGTGTCGATCTCGAGGCTCTCGGCGGTAGCCACCACGCCCGGATCCTGCCGGCGGACCTCGTGCAACCGGAAACGCCTGTAGCCGACCCGCTCGTAGCGCTCGAACGTGATGCCTTGGCTACGGGCGAGCGGGTGCAGCGCAAGCCCCAGCCACCACGGCACGAGCGTGAGCATCAGCGCGCCGGCGACGAGGAGAGCGAGAAGGATTTTGAGGCCGCGCCGCATACTATTTTGAGATCAATCCGCCCAATTTTGATACGGGAGAGAGCCGGCGCCGACCGGACTCCGCGCCGGGATGGCGAAGAGAGAACAGCGAGCTGGCTATCCTTTACCGCGCTTTGCCGGCCTTCGCCAGTGCAGGCACGGTAGGTCTTGTGCCCACATGGCGCATGGCGAGCCTGTCCCCATTGCGGTCCAGTGGTGGTGGGTCGCCTTCGCGAGTGCCTATACCCCGGACGGCCTGCGGCCGAGTATGAGGGCAAGAGCACATCCTGCCGCTACGAGGTGGCGCAGGGCGGCGTCGGTTACCGGTTCGCTCAAAGGCTTTAAGACTACGTGCGTGCACGCCGTCTACGCGGCGTCCCTGAACTGCGCTCCAGTGCAGAAAAAGAAAAGCCCGGCCGCTGGCGGCCGGGCTTGGGTAAACTCGAATCTCGGAGGGCTCGGATAGCCGGCACCCCTAGCGGCGGTCATCCGCCACGGAGTTATCCTTACGCGTTGTCGATCTTCTCGTTCAGCATCGCGAAGAGCTCAGCCTCGGTGACACGCGTCTGCTGCATCGTGTCGCGGTCGCGCAGGGTAAAGGTGTCGCCGGGCTTCTCGATTGTGTCGAAGTCGATGGTCACGCACCACGGGGTACCCGCTTCGTCCTGACGGCGGTAGCGCTTCCCGATGTTGCCGCCGTCGTCGTAGGAGACGTTGTAGCGGCGCTTGAGCTTGGCGTAGAGATCCTTGGCGCGGCTGGTGAGCTGCTCCTTGTTCTTGAGCAGCGGGAGCACGGCAACCTTGAACGGGGCGATGCGCGGGTGCAGGCGCAGCACGGTGCGCTTCTCCACATTGCCCTTCTCGTCCCTCACATCCTCCTCGGCGTAGGCGGCACAGAGCACTGCCAAAAGGATACGATCGACGCCCACGGCAGGCTCGATCACATGAGGCACCACCTTGGCCTTGCTGGCCTCGTCGAACCACGTCTGCGGCACCCCGGAGAACTTCTGATGCTGCTGGAGATCGTAGTCGGAGCGGGCGGCGATGCCCCACAGCTCCTGCACGCCGAACGGATACTTGAACATGATGTCCACCGTGCGGCGGCTGTAGAACGCGAGCTTCTCCTTGGGGTGCTCGTGCAGCGAGAGGTGGCTCTCGGGCAGGCCGATGGACTTGAGCCAGTCCTGGCACCACTTCAGCCACGACTCGTGGCAAGCGAGCCAGTCGGCGTCGGGCATAATGAAATACTCCATCTCCATCTGCTCGAACTCGCGCGAGCGGAAGATGAAGTTGCGCGGCGTAATCTCATTGCGGAACGACTTGCCGATCTGGGCGATGCCGAAGGGCAGCTTCACGCGCGTGGTGTCGATGACGTTCTTGAAATCCACGAACATGCCCTGGGCCGTCTCGGGCCGCAGGTAGGCGACGGACGAGGCGTCGGTCATGGCGCCCACGTTCGTCTGGAACATCATGTTGAAGGAGCGCGGCGGGGTGAGGTCGGGGTTGCCCGTGGCGGGCGAGGGGATCTGGGCGATCTCCTCCGGCGTGGCCTCGGTGAACTCTTTCACTACGACGGGGGCGAGCGCGCCCTGGAGCGCCTTCTTGCGCTTGAAGGTCTCGGCGCTCTCCTGGAGCTCCTCGGTGGTGCGCTCGCTCTCAAGGGCGGATACGTAGCCGGCCACCGTGGCGTCGACCACTACAGCGGCGAAGAAGAGCTGGTCGGCGCGGTAGCGCTGCTTGGACACCTTGCAGTCCACCAGCGGGTCGGAGAAGCCGGCTACGTGGCCGGAGGCTTCCCAGACTTTCGGATGCATGATGATCGACGACTCCAGGCCCACGATGTCGTCGCGGCGGTGGACCATGTCCTGCCACCAGGCGTTGCGGATGTTGCGCTTGAGCTCGGAGCCCAGCGGGCCGTAGTCGAAAAAGCCGTTTAGTCCGCCGTAGATCTCCGACGAGGCGTAGATGATACCGCGGCGCTTGCACAGCGACACGAGGGTTTCCATGAGGTTGTCGGATGGGGACGGCGTGGCCATAAGGGTCGCAGAGTTAGCGGGGTGCCGCGCCCGCGGTCAATGGCGCGCTTGGCGGGGCTCCAATCACGGCCGGCCCCTCGCCGATTTCCCCGCTTGCCGCCCTGCTGCGCCGCTGCGAAATCGGGTTCCATGCCAGCCCTAGTGTTGCTCAACGATCGCCAGCACGCCGCGCTGTTGGCGGTACTCCAGCACGGTTTCAGTCGACCCACTCGGCAGCGCGGTCTCGCGCTGCTCAATAAGGGCGCTCTCCGCAGTTTCGAAACCGGGATCGACCCAAAGGCGGGGCACGTTGCCTTCTTCGCCGGAATCGAGGACGCCAGCGCCTATGAGGTCCAATGGAGGTTTACGCCCTCCACCGGTTGGGCTCACCAATGCACCTGCGGCCGGCGCGGCGGGTGCACTCACGCCTACGTCGCGGGTAGGGCGGCACTGGGTACTGCGGCGGGAAACGCCGTAGACCTAATGGATGCGCCGCTTGCACCACCCGCTGCCGGGGCTGCGCCCGCCTCGCCCCGCCCCGTGCTGGCCTCCCCCGATGAGCAGTCCCTCATCGCTCTCCTCGAACAACGCCATGGCCGGCCGTTGGCCTCAGCGGAGCGCAACTACATCCGCGACCTCACGCTGCTTTGGCGCCGGCAGCGCACCAAATGCTCCATCGCCGCCGGCGAGCTTGCACGGCTCAGCCTCGCCCCTCTCGCGGCCTATCCGCCCGACTACCCGCCCATCATCGAGGGGTGGTGGGATGCCGACTCCTCCCCGGCCACCGTACTCGAATTTTGGCAGTACCTCGCCCTCTACGGGGAGCGCTCCAGCCATTCGATACCCGCATTTCTGCTGCCGGTCACCGACACCGCTCCGGCCCGAGACCGCCTGGCCGCCCGCGAGCGACTCCGACTGGTCCAGCAGTGGACACGCGCCTTCGCCGAGGACCGCACCTCGGTTTCCGGCGCTTCGCCCCGCCCTGTGCTGCCCCAGCAGATTCGCCTGCGGCTCACCTCCCCGAAGCTGACGTGGGAATGCCGTGACTCCTCCGAGGGTCCTTGGCGCACCGCCAAGGCGGAGGTGGCCGGCGACTGGCTTGCGTCGCTAGTGGACAGCCCCGTAGGTGCGGACCCCACCACCCTCGCCCTGCTCCAGGAGGTGCAGCTTTCGCGCAACCGTCTGCACTACTGGAGCGGCAACGAGACCCAGGTATTCAAACTCACGGAGGCTCGCACCCTCGACCTCCTTTTCCGTCTGCTTGAACAGCCCGTGCTTCGCGGGCGCCTCGCGGCTGAGGATGGCTCCCCGTTCCCGGATACGCGGGTGGCCCTGCACTGGCGCGGGCGCCCTGCACCCGAGCGGCCGGAGGACATCGTCTTCGAACTGGAGCAGCCCGACGGCCGCCCGGCCCCGGACCACCTCCTGATGCTTCCCGGCCGCCCCGCGCTGGCCTTGGCGGGCGCCAGTGTATTCGAGCTCCCACCGCCGCTGCCGGGCACCAATCCGCGCCGCGTGGTGGTGCCCCGCGAGGCCCTGACTTCCTTGGCCGCCGCCAAATGCCTGCACCGCGCCGCCGCCCGCCTCGAAGGCGTAGCGCTGCCCGCCATCGAGGTCATCACCCTGCGGGCGCGTTTCATCTGCGCACTCACGGCCAGGCGAATCCAGTCTCTCTATCCGGGCGACTGCAGCGAAAGCCTGGAGGTGGAGCTGCATGGTATCTCACCCGACGGCACTCTGGTGCAGCGCCGCAACAGCGACGGGGGCTGGCTCTCGTTGAGCGGTTCAGCAGCCTCCACCAGCGACCGCCTCGTCGAGATCGAGCGCCAGCGCGTAGAGGCCGCCGTGCCGCTGCTGTTCGAGTTCAATCTCACTGCGGACTTCGACAGCCATTGCTGGCAGCGCAGCGCCAGCACGAAGAACTTCCCGGACCAGTTCAGCACCTGGGCCGAGCGCGTCCGCTCCCTCGGAGTGGAGATCGAGTGCTGCCCCGAGCTGGCCGGCCTGTGCCGCCCGCCCGATCGCGCAAGGGTCGAGGTGTCGGTGAAACCCGAAGACAGCGGCACCGGCATCGACTGGTTCGACCTCGAGATCGCCGTGCGCGCCGAGGATACCACGCTCACCGACGCTGAGCTCAAGTTGCTCCTCAAGGCCAAGGGCCGTGTGGTGCGCCTGCCCGGCAAGGGCTGGCGCAGGCTCAACCTTGAGCTCGCCCCGGAGGAGGTCGCCAAGCTGGCCGAGCTCGGGCTCGACGCCACCGCCCTTGAGGGAGGCAGCGAGAAACAACGGTTCCACGCGCTCCAGCTCGCCGACGAGCGTATCGCCGGTTTGCTGCCCGAGCAGCACGCCGCCCGCGCCCGGCAGCGCGCCGCCCAGCTCGCCACCATCGCCGAGCCCCCCGTGCCCGCCGGCCTCTCCGCCGAGCTGCGCCCCTACCAGCGCGAGGGGTTCCACTTCCTCGCCCACCTCTCCGCCAACGGCCTCGGCGGTATCCTCGCCGACGATATGGGCCTGGGCAAGACCGTGCAGGCGCTGGCCTGGCTGCTTCATCTCGCCGACCAGCGCCGCGCCGACCCGGCGGCCAGGCCGCTACGCGCACTCGTCGTTTGCCCCAAAAGCGTGGTGCCCAACTGGACGCGAGAGACCCGGCGCTTTGCCCCCTCGCTGACCGCCGCCACGCTGCAGGGCGGGGCTGTGCCCGCCGGGACCAATCTCGTGGTGGCCAACTACGCACAGCTACGGCTCGCCGCCGAGCCGCTCACCGCAGAGCTGTGGGACGCCGTGATCCTCGACGAGGGGCAGAACATCAAGAACCCGCAGTCGCAGACCGCCCTCACCGCCCGCGAACTGCGCGCCGCCCACCGTATCGTCCTCACCGGCACGCCGATCGAGAACCGCACCCTCGACCTCTGGAGCCTGTTCGCCTTCGCCATGCCCGGGCTGCTCGGCAGCCAAGCCTCGTTCCGCCGCGCCTTCAACGACAAGACCGACCCCGCCGCTGCCCGCTCCCGCCTCGCCCGCCGGGTGAAGCATTTCATGCTCCGGCGCACCAAGGGCCAGGTGGCCGCCGATCTCCCGCCCCGCACCGAGGAGGACCTGTTTGTGGAGCTCGACGGCAACCAGCGCCTCCTCTACGAGGCCGAGCTCAAGCGCACCCGCGCGATGCTGCTGGGAGTACAGACCGCGCGAGACTTCGACAAGCAACGCTTCAACATCCTCCAGTCGCTCCTGCGCCTGCGGCAGATCTGCTGCGACCCGCGCCTGGTGGGCTACGAGGAGGCCAAGGCCGGCCGCCCCCGCAAACGCAAGCCCTCCGCGCCGGCCACGGCGGATACGCCCGCCGCATCAGCGAAGACCGGCGACAACGGCTCGGCCAAGCTCGAGGCGTTGCTCGACACCCTGGAGCCGCTCGTGGAGGAGGGGCACCGGGTGCTGGTGTTCTCGCAGTTCGTCACGATGCTCGAGCTCATCGCCTCCGAGCTCACAGCCCGCGGTATCAAGCACCTGATGCTCACCGGGCAGACGGAGAACCGCCAGGACCTGGTGGACCGCTTCCAAGCGCCCGAGGGCGAGCCGGTGTTCCTGCTCTCGCTCAAGGCCGCCGGCTCGGGGCTCAACCTCACCGCCGCCAGCTACGTGGTGCTCTACGACCCTTGGTGGAATCCTGCGGTGGAGGCGCAGGCGATCGACCGCACCCATCGCATCGGACAGACGGAGCACGTAATCGCGTACCGGATTCTCGCGCGCGGCACCATCGAGGAGAAGATCCGCAAGCTCCAGCAGTCGAAGTCGGAGCTGGCCCGCAGCATCGTGCAGGAGGAAAGCCTCGCTACCGTGATGAGCCTGGACGATCTGCGCTTTGTCCTGGGCACCGACGGAGCGGAGCAAGCGATGTAGTAGAATCTTGGGCGCGGCCCCGATGCCCAGACGGCACCGCATCACCGTACGCCAACCGCCTCGGTGCCGTTGCTTCGGACGGGGCCCTGATCGTAGGCCGGAGGCCTGTCCACCCACGGGTAGCCCCGGGCCGCCATCTTCCGGCCCAGCTCAAACAGCCGCGCCATGTACGCCGTATCGATGGCGCCGCGGTGCTCCATAGGGAAATCGGCTGGGATCACCGCCAGCCGGAAGACCGTATCCTCGCGGCCAGCCTGCTCGTAGATGCGATTGAGGTCCCCATTGCCCTGGCGCCGGATCAGCGCCTGAAGGGAGCGCGAAGCGATGGCAAGGAGCTCCGGGCGCAGCGAATCGTAGGCGGGCACCACCTTCGCATTGCGGATGATGTAGGCAGTAAGCGCTAGCGGCCCCCGAGCGGTAGTCGCCGGTAATTCGGCGCGTGCACCCTGCAGATCCAGGAATACCTGCGACGACAGCCCCCCATCGACATGCATCTCAGTGTAGCTCCGGCCGCCGGCCTCGACCCCGATGTATTGGGGCGGAAAAGCCACAGGAATGGAGGAGGAGGCTACCAAGAGTTTCTGAAACAGCTCCAGCGAGCCGGGCCGACCGCTGGCGGCGATGGCCGACAGGCTCCAGTACACTGCCCGGCCGGAGACCAGCTCGGTGGTGCACACATACAACCTGCGCCCTCGGCGGTGTTCGGCCGCGATGGCGTCGAGCATCCCTTGATCGGTTAGGCGGGCGACGGTGCGCGTCATCGGCTCGGTATCGGCCACCGCATCCACGCGCAGCAGACGGAAGGCGCTGCGCATCACATGGAGATGGTAGATGTCGTGGGCCCTCATCTGGGTGTAGGCGGTGCGGAGACGGTCGTCGTAGCGCGGGCCCAGAAAGGCGAAGGGTGCGGCCAAGGCGCCGGTGCTCACCCCGGTGACCACTTGGAACTCGGGTCGGGTGCCCGCCTCGCTCCAGCCGCCCAGCAGCCCCGCGCAAAACGCCCCGTTGGCCCCGCCGCCGGAGAGCGCCAGCACCGCCAAGCCCTCGCTGCCCGCTGGCCGCGCCGCCCGCAAGGCCTGGTGAAAGTCCGCCAGGAAGCCGCTTTCCCTCGCAGAGCCGCAAAAGCGGATTTGAGGGTATCCAGGGACCACCGCCTGTGTCTCCAGAGCCGAAGGGACAGGAAGCTGTTCGGGCATGGACACGCAGCCGGCTAGCAGGAGCGCAGTCAGCGCCACTGGTATCCGTAGCAGCGACCTCTGGAGCAGGTGATGAGTCATCGGATGCAGCCAGGCGGGCCGTCCGTACTGGCTCAAGGATCCCTCCGCCCGCCCTTGCATCGGAGGATTCCCGGTGCCCCAAATCGAGTCGACCAGATTTCTGCGACGCGTGGGGACCAGCAGAACTTGGCCCTTGCCGGGTGCCTGCCCCGGCCTCCGCTTGGCCCCGATGTCGTTTCCCCTCTTGCCGTTAAGCGACTGGGCTCGCTTAACCGTGGGCGAATGTCCGCACTCATCCCGCTCACCGACCGCCAGCGCAACGCCCTGCATGCGGAGTTGCGCCTTTTCGCCGAGAGCGACCGCCAGCGCGGACTCAACTACCTGAAGCAGGGCCGGGTGCGGGGCCTTCGGCCTTACGACCCCGCCGAACTTGGGATCGAAACCGCCTTCTCCGCCGATGTGATGGGCAGCCAGCTCTACGAGGTGGAGTGGACCCTCTGGCGCGACGCAGAATGGCAACCCTCCTGCTCCTGCCCCGTGGGCGGCGCCTGCAAACACGCCTATGCCGCAGCCCTGGCAGCGCTGGGGACCAACCCGGCCTCGAGTTCTTCCTTCACCTCCGAGCTGCCGGGCCTTTCCTCCGCGCCCGCCGCCGCCTCCGAAGAGCAATTACTGGTGGAGCTGCTTGAGCAGCGCCACGGCCGGGCTCTTGAGAAGAAGGAGCGCAACTTCGTGCGCGAGCTCTCGCAGCTCTGGCAGCGGCAGCGCCTCAACTGCGCCATCTACGAGCACGATCTCATCCGCTTCGGCCTGGGCGGCAGAAGCGGCGGCTTCCCCAACAGCTACAACCCCGTGATCACCGGCTGGTGGGACACGTCCTGCCCGGTGGCCTCGCCGTTGGAACTCTGGCAATACCTCGCTCACTTCAACGAGCGCAACAAGGGCGACCTGCCCCCGCTGATGCGCCCGCTCACCGACACCGCGCTGGTGCGCGAACGAGTCGTCCTTCGCGAACGCCAGCGCCAGATCGCTCATTGGGCCCAGCTTTTCGCCGCCGACCACGAAGTCGCCCCCGCAGTGCCCCTGCCCGGCCTGCCCCGCGAAGTGCGCCTGCGCCTCACCTCCCCGCGCCTGACCTGGGAGTTTCGCGACGCGCCCGACGGCCCCTGGCAAACGGCCAAGGGTGCCCGCGCCCGCGACTGGTTCAACGTCCTGGCGAGCAACCCCGCCGGCGCCGAGCCCGCCACCCTCGCCCTTTTGCAGGAGGTCCAGCTCGCCCGCACTCGCCAGCAGTACTGGAGCAGCACCGAGCCCCAGACCCTCAAGCTCGACGAGCCGCGCACGCTCGATCTTGTGCGCTGGCTGCTGCTGCACCCCGCCCTTCGCCACCTGCTGGTGGATACAAACGGCGAACTGTTCGCCGTCGAACGCGTCCGGCTCCAGTGGCTGGGCCGCCCTCTGCCCGACCGGCCCGAGGATATCGTCATCGACCTGGTGCTGCCAAACGGCGCACCCGCCCCCTCCAGCCTGCTGAGGCTGCCGGGGCAGCCCGAGCTGGCGCTGGCCGGCCGCACTGTATTCGAGCTTCCAGCCCCCCTTCCCGGCCACCAGCCCCGCGCCGTGGTGGTGCCGCGTGAAGCCCTGCTCACACCCTCCGCAGCCAAGCGCCTACGCCGTGCAGGCGTGAGGATGGACGGCGTGGACCTTCCGGATGTGGAGGTGGTGGTGCTGCGCCCGCGCTTCATCTGCTCCCTGGCCGACGACGGGCTGGCCGAGCCGGGAACTCTCGACCTGCTGGAGGTGCGTATCGTAGCTGTGGCGCCTACCCTTGGGCCTCTCCAGGAACGCCGGCCCACCGGCTGGGTGGCGCTGGTAGACACGCCTCAGGATCCCAAGCACCTTCGCGAATTCGAGATCGCCACCGCCGAGGCCGCCTTCCCCTTGCTTGAGGAGATGGATCTTCGCTGGGCCACCTATCGCGAAGCATGGGGGCGCAAGGTCACACGTACCTTCCCCGAGCAGTTCGCCGAATGGGTGGAGCGGGTGCGCTCCCTCGGAGTGGAGATCGAATGCGATCCCGAACTCGCAGGCCTGGCCCAGCCGGCCGGCCGGGCGCGCATCGAAGTGTCGGTGAAGCCCGACGACACGGGCTCGGGCATCGACTGGTTCGACCTTGAGATCACCGTGCGCGCCGAGGATACGACGCTCACCGAAGAGGAGATCCGCCTGCTGCTCAAGGCGAAGGGCCGCTTTGTGAAGTTGGCCGGCAAGGGCTGGAAACGCCTCCAGCTCAACCTGGGAGCGGAGGAGACTGCGCGCCTGGCCGAGCTCGGGCTGGATGCCACCGCACTGGAGGGCACCACCGAACACCAGCGCTTCCATGCGCTGCAACTGGCCGACGAACGTATCGCCGGCCTGCTGCCCGAGGCGCACGCCGCACGGGTGCGCGAGCGTGCGGAACAACTGCGTACCATCGCCGCTCCTCCCGTGCCCGCCGGCCTCACCGCCGAGCTGCGCCCGTACCAGTGCGAGGGTTTCCATTTCCTCGCCCACCTCGCCGCCAACGGCCTGGGCGGAGTGCTCGCCGACGACATGGGCCTGGGCAAGACCGTGCAGGCCCTCGCCTGGCTGCTGCACCTGGCCGCCGGAGCAAAGAACGCCAAGCCGTTGCGCGCCCTCGTGGTTTGTCCCAAGAGCGTGGTGCCCAACTGGGAACTGGAGACAAAGCGCTTCGCCCCTTCGATCACCGTGGCCGCCTTCTCTGCCGGCTCCGTGCCTGCGGGGGTCAACCTCGTGGTGGCCAACTACGTACAGTTGCGCCTCGCCGCCAAGACGCTGGGCGCGGAGACTTGGGACGCCGTGATTCTCGACGAGGGGCAGAACATCAAGAACCCGCAGTCGCAGACGGCGCGCGTGGCCCGCGACCTGCGCTCCGCCCACCGCGTGGTGCTCACCGGCACGCCTATCGAGAACCGCACGCTCGACCTCTGGAGTCTGTTCGCCTTCGCCATGCCCGGGCTGCTCGGCAGCCAGGCTTCGTTCAAGCGTACGTTCAACGACAAGACCGAGCCGGCTGCAGCGCGCCTGCGCCTGGCCCGCCGGGTGAAGCACTTCATGCTGCGGCGCGCGAAGTCCCAGGTGGCCACCGAGCTGCCGGCGCGCATCGAGGAGGATCTCTTCGTCGACATGGAGGGAGCGCAACGCCAGCTCTACGACGCCGAGCTCAAACGCACCCGCGCCATGCTGCTCGGCGTGCAGAGCGACCGGGAGTTCGACAAGCAACGTTTCAACATCCTCCAGTCCCTGCTGCGCCTGCGGCAGATCTGCTGCGACCCCCGATTGATCGGCTACGAGGCGGAAAAACCCAAGCGCGCCGCCGCCAAGAAGGCCGCCGCCTCCCAGGAGAAGGATCCCGAGGCCGCCGTTGCTGCCGCTCCAGCCGCCGCCGGCGAAACCGGTTCGGCCAAGCTGGATGCGCTGCTGGATACCCTGGTGCCGCTCATCGAAGAGGGGCACCGCGTGCTGGTGTTCTCACAGTTTGTCTCGCTGCTGGAACTGGTCGCCGAGGAGCTCAAGTCGCGAGAGATCGCCTACCTGATGCTCACCGGCCAGACGGAGAACCGCCAGGAGCTGGTGAACCGTTTCCAGTCGGAGGAGGGCGAGCCGGTATTCCTGCTCTCGCTGAAGGCGGCCGGCTCGGGGCTCAATCTCACGGCGGCCAGCTACGTGGTGTTGTTCGACCCGTGGTGGAACCCCGCCGTGGAGGCGCAGGCCATCGACCGCACCCACCGTATTGGGCAAAAGGAGCAGGTGATCGCCTACCGGCTGCTCGCCCGCGGCACCATCGAGGAGAAGATACGCAAGCTCCAGCGGGCGAAGGCCGATCTGGCGCGCAGCATCGTGCAGGAGGAGAGCCTCGCCACGGTGATGAGCTTGGACGATCTGCGCTTCGTGCTGGGCACCGACGGTTCGGAGTGCGATTCGCAACTACAGTTGTGATTGCACCCTCTATCGCCCTGAGCCCCTCAGCCCTATAACTGTGAAAGAGATTGATTCGCATAAGTACGTCCGCTTGTTCATTGGCTGAAATCGGCAATCGTTTGACCATGCGTTCCATCGAACTGTTTTCAGGAGCTGGCGGCTTGGCCTTGGGGCTAGAAAAAGCCGGCTTTGAGACCGTTGCCCACTTCGAGTGGAACGCGGATGCATGCGCCACGCTTCGACAAAACCGCGCTCAATGGCATGTGATCGAGGGCGATGTTCGTGATATGCAATTCTCCGGGTTTGGCCCGGTAGATCTCGTAGCGGGAGGGCCGCCGTGTCAGCCCTTCTCAATGGGAGGCAAGGCTAAGGGATACGACGATACGCGTGATATGTTTCCGCAAGCGGTTCGCGCGGTCAGAGAGCTTCGCCCGATGGCGTTCATTTTTGAGAATGTCCGAGGGCTTATGCGTCCAGCGTTCCGCAACTATGTAGAATTCCTACGCTTGCAGATGGTCTACCCCGACTTCCCGATCGCTGACGCCGATTGGGAAGCGAATCTCTCGCGGCTCCAAAAGTTCGATAACTCCAAAGGAGCCTCGAAGACACTGCGCTATAAGGTAACGCTACACCAAGCCAACGCCGCGAATTACGGAGTGCCACAGCTCCGCCACCGGGTATTTTTCATCGGCTTCCGAATGGATGTGAACAGTGACTGGTTTTTCCCCTCGGCCACCCATTCCGAAGTCGCGTTGCGACGCGCACAATCGGTGACCGGCGAGTACTGGCGAGAACACGGCATTACTCGCCTTTCTCCAACGAAAACACTCCAAACGGCCGGACTTCCTCCAAATCTCGCACGATGGCATACTGTGCGCGACGCTCTGCGCGGGCTCCCTCCGCCTCAAAAGCGCAACTCGATTCCCGGTCACACATTTCAACCCGGCGCACGTAGCTACCCGGGACACACCGGCAGCCCTATCGACGAACCGTCAAAGGCGCTCAAGGCAGGAGATCACGGCGTGCCCGGGGGCGAAAACATGATTCGCTTTGAAAACGACTCCATTCGATACCTCACCATCCGAGAGGCTGCACGTATCCAAACATTTCCTGATGACTGGCTCCTCAATGGTTCGTGGACGGAATGCATGCGTCAGATCGGGAACGCAGTGCCCGTCGACCTGGCTTATGCCGTTGCCAAATCGGTAGCTGAGCGGCTGACTCCGGTGCATGCACGCCCCCTACAATCCGCTCGATAAACGCCACCTAGGAGAAAGCGTCGTCAAGGCGTTGCTGGACCGTCCCGCCGACTTGCTAAAGCAAATAGCCCCATTCGCCGGCGCAGGGGTCTATGCGATTTACTACAATGGCGGCTTCCAAGCCTACGCCCCGTTGAGCGCAGTAAACAGAAAAGCCGCCAACTGGCCGATCTATGTCGGCAAAGCCGTGCCAGCCGGAGCGCGCAAAGGAATCGACGAAGTCGAAACGGCGGTAGGCTGTGCTCTCTTTAACCGGCTTAGTGAGCACTTAAAAACAATTTCAGAAGCGGAAAATCTAGACATCGATGATTTCGCCTGCCGGTTTCTCACTGTTGATGATATATGGATTCCCCTAGCCGAATCTCTCCTCATCCAGGAATTTTTCCCATTGTGGAATTTAGTAGTAGAAGGATTCGGCAATCATGATCCAGGCAGCGGCCGCACAGCTGGAAAACGGCCTGTTTGGGATATGATACACCCGGGGCGCACATGGGCTAAAAACCATCCTGTTCAGCCCGTAACGAAAATGGAAGAAATCTACGCGTCCATTTCCCGGGCGATGGGGCAGGTAAGTCCCAAGCCAAAGCGCCACGCTAAAGTTACTGAATCTTGGCCGTTGAAAAGTGCATCAACACAGTCGCCTACGGCAGCAATATAGCCTGGACGACCTGCGCTTCGTGCTGGGCACCGACGGTTCGGAGTAGGCCCGCGAACGGGCCGCGCTCATAGGAGAAGGGTTCGAGCGGACGGCCCGCGGCTGTCGAGGCGAAGGCGCGAATCGGGTTTGCCATGCGCGCCACGCTGCGAGGTCGGCGCGGCCCGTCAAACCGCGCCGATTCAAAACCCGCTTACGGAGCCGTAACGGCAAGCCTGATGAACTTCCTCGTATCGCCGGCGCTGATCGGCAGCAGGGCACGCACGAGCTCGGTCTGGCCGTCGCCGTCGACGTCGGCGTTGACCACACTCGTGGCAGGCGCTGCCGCCGTCCAAATGACCAAATCGGTGGATACCTGGTATGCCCAGGTAACGGCGGCCGTCTTGCTGCGGCGGTGGGTGAGGGAGAGGGAGCCGGCACCGAGATCCTGGGATAGGGCCGGCGCTTGCGCCCCAGAGGGCAGGCGCGGATTCGTGCGCAACGCGTACTCGAGAAGGTTGCTCAGGCCATCGGCGTCGGGATCGGCGGCCGCCAGCGCCTGCTCACCGGTGAGGCCGGCAGCGGTGGCCCAGGCGGCGTAGGTGGATGCGGAAACGAATTCGTAGGCGCCAACGTCGGGCCGGCTGTCGCGGGGCGTGCCATAGAGGTCGGAGGCGGGCGGGTTGAGCGTGGAGCCGGCGTTGATCCCGGGGCAGTTGGCGAGCAGCACGCCATCGAACGCAGCCGGGTTGGCGTAGGGCACCAGGGCGGTGATGATGGGGTTCAGGCCCTTGGGCTGCTGCACGTTCGGTACGGCGTGATAGAAGAGATTGTTGTCGTAGCGCGTAGCGTAGGCGCCCTCGATGGTGCTCCAGGCCCGATCGAGCCCGGGAAAGATGTTATTGTATATCTCGACGCCAGTGGACAACGCATAGGTGGGCAGCGATACATCGTAGTGGCTTGGATATACGATTCGCTCCTGCACCTGGTACTGATCGTTCTCGACGTAGACCACGGAGTTGTGGCGGAACACGAAACCTTTGCAGTAGAACTTCCCGTGGATCATGTTGCCGGCGGTGGGGCCGAAGACATTGTTCTCGATCAACCAGTCTTCGGAGATATAGACAGTGGGATTGGTGGGGTATAGGGCGTCGTTGCGGTTCTGGAACATCAGGGCCATCGATTCGATGTGGTAGAAGCAGTTACCCCGGATAATGAGGTGGCGGTTGGCGTCGAACGGATGGCCATCAGTTTCCATAAAGCACTGAATTCCATCAACATGAGCACCCCAGTCGGCCACTCCGTCGTCGATCCCGTCGTCGAGATCGTGGATCCTATTGCCTTCGATAAGGACAGTGTCGCAGCCGGTGGGGTTGATCCCGTCGAGCGAATTGTGGTGGATGTTGCAGCGTCGGATGGTGATATCGTTGCCGCGCATCGCGAAGGCCACCGCAACACCGGTGATCTCGCAGTCCTGGAAAGTTACCGACCGGGCACGACGGATGCCGACGCCGTCCTTGTTCATGTTATCGACCGATCCGGTTGTGGGCCCTACCCGGTTGATGATGCAGTTCTCCAGCCGAACCAGATTCGTTGACGCTATAAATACTCCGTCGGCTATGGTCAAACCGATGAGGCGTACGCGCAGGTCGATATTGCCATTCCAAGTCTCCGGGCCACCCCAATGGCCACGGAAGAACACCTTGGCAACCACCGGTGCCGCACCAGGAGCAGCCATGAAGGTGACCCAATCTGTATAGGGTGCGCTCAGGTTGCTGCCCACTGTGGCGTCGATCGAAACCGCGTCGTAACTCCCGTCGTGCAGCAGCACCAACTCGCCGCCACGCAGCAACCCGCGAACCTTGGCCACGGTCTTGAAGGGTTTGGCGGCGCTGCCGTCGCCGGTCGCGTCGTTGCCTGCGACTGCATCGAGATGGTAGCGCGCGGTGGCGGGATCGGGCCGCGCCAATTCATCGCGCGATGCGAGGTGGCTCATCGTGAGGCGTGCCGCGCTCGACTCGGTCGTGCCAGTGCTGTCGGTGACTCGCACCTTGATCGTCGCGCCGTTGTCTCCGGCCACGGCATCGGGAAGGTATACGGTGTCGGTATCGTGGCCGATGGCTGTAGTAAGCAGGGCGCCATTCTTAAACCACTCGTAGCTCAAAGTGCCCGTGCCGGTGGCGGAGACGCCGAAGGCTCCGATCTGGCCGGGGACGAGGGTGTCGTCGACCGGTTGGTTGGTGATGACCGGAGCGGCGATGGCACTGGCCGCTACAAGGGCGAGGAAAGGGCTGCAGCGAACGAAGGGAGGCATGGCCGGCAGCTTGCGGTGCTGAGCGCCAACTGCAACGATCCGATAAGCACGCCGATGTAGTTTACGATTTGGCGACAAACCGCCCGCTCGAATCGTCTCGCGCCGGCAGCTCCGGGAATCGAATATGGGCGAGCGACACGGGCACCCATCGGTGCCCCTAGACAGCCCAACACACCCCTCGGCAAATTCTTTATGTATGTTCTCTGGACCGGCTTGGCCGCAGTTCTATTGCTTACTATTCTCGGTTACCGCCGCGGGGTACTGAGAATCATCGCATTCATAGGCGCCTTGTTGTTGGGCGGGATGGCCGCGCAACCGCTGGCCGGAACCTTCCTGCCACTGGTGCAGCACATCGGTTTCATTCCCCGTGCGCTGCTGCCGGTAGCGGCTCCATTGGCGGCCGGGCTGGTGGTCTTCATCGTGCTATCTTGCGTGGCCTCATGGCTGCTCAGACACCGGGAACTGGTGCGAGAGGTCCAGCGCCTGCCACGGCTCCAAACCTGGGAGAAGGTTGGCGGCGCGGCGCTCGGCGCTGTGTGGGGCTGCGCATTGGTGGTGCTTGTCGTCGCCGGGTTGCACCTACTCGGCCGTGTGGAGAAGGAGCTGGCGCGGGAAAACACTTCACCGCCGGCTCCGCTCGTACTTGAAGTCCAAACCCCTGCGGCCATCAAAGCCCCAGTGCCTGGCTCCTCGCCCGCTATTGCCCCGACTGCCCCGCTTGCCGATGCCCCGGTCGCGACCACGACTCTCTACCAGAAAATCAATCAACAGATCGACACCTCGCCGCTGGCCTCAGTGGTGCAGCGCGTAAACCCCTCCGAGGAGCGCATCGCCCGCATCTTCGGCGACCTCACAACGGTCACCGGCGACCCCGTGCTATTGGAGCGCTTCCGTAACCATCCATCGATCGCCCGGCTCACGGCCCTGCCCCAGCTCAAGGACGCCGCCCAGGATCCTGAGCTCCAGCGACTCTTGGAGAGCCGCCAATATTATGCTCTCCTCGATCATCCCAAGATCGCGATTCTGCTACAGGACAAAGCGCTGGTGGCTGAATACAGGAAAATTGACCTTGAAGCAGTGCTAGCCGAGGCCCGCAAGACACCGCAGCGGTAGCGAGCAGCAGCGCTTAGCGCATGGGCGTTTCGGCCATATCGCTTTCAAGATGAAGCGATCGCGTGCAAACACGCTCCTACACAGACTCAGCACTCACCCGCATCCTGAATGCAGGATGGCTTGGCCACGGCCGGACGCGGCGACTATATTGCTGCCCACCCGGTCCGGTACTTCGGCGGTATATACAGGAGAGTGCTCACAAACAACCTGCGCTATGAAGCGCGCGCAAGCACTCTCCTACTACAAACCGTTCACTCCTCAGCTCAGCCGCACAGGCATGATCACGCAGAGGAAGTTCTCCAGTGTCTTGAAAACTCCGGGGCTCATTTCGTCCTTCAGTTCGAAAAAGACCTGGTCCTTATTCAAGGCACGCAGCGGATCCATCATGAACTGCGGGTTGAAGGCCACCTGCAAATCCGGTCCGCTATATTCGATGGCCATGGATTCATGGGACTCACCGAAATCGGGGCTGGAAGCGAAAACCTCCAGCAGGTTGTTGCCGATCTTAAGCTTCACCGAGTTCGACTTCTCGCTGGTGACCAACGCCGCGCGATGGATGCACTGGAGGAAGAGCTCCCGCTCCAGCTTCACGCGCTGGTGGGTTTCCTTGGGCACTACTTGGTTGAAGTTCGGGTAGTTGCCATCCACGACCTTCGAGAACAGGTAGATATTGTCGATCAAACCGTTGTCTCCGACTTTGTCGGTGCCGATCTGGAAGGCCGAGCGTTTCTCGGAAAGGGCGAGCCGCACCTTCGTTCCCTTGTCGAGCAGGCGCACGAGTTCAGAGACTGTCTTGGCAGGAAGGATGATGCTACCGGTGCCTTCGGGGGCGGTGAGTTCCTTGCTGATGAGAGCCAAGCGCCGGCCATCGGTGGCCACAAGGGTGAGCTTGTCGTCGCGGAAATTGAAATAGACACCGTTGAGGATGTACCGGGTTTCATCCGTCGACTGGGCGTAGGAGACGCTCTTGAGCATCGTGGCCAGTTCCTCCTGCTCGAGGGCGACCGACTTTTCGTCGGCAAACTCGGGCATCGGGGGAAACTCCTCTTTGCCCATGCCCATGATCTTGAAGACCGAACCGCCGGAAGTGACCTTGGCCTGATGGTTGGGTGAGGTCTCGACGGTGACGTCGATGTTGGGCAGCTCCCGCACGATCGTGGCGAGGCGTTTGACGGGCAGAGTGATGGCACCGGCTTCCTTCACCTCGGCCTTGATCTTACAGCGGATGCCGAGGTCCAGATTGGTCGTGGCGAGGGAGATGTGGTCCTTGTCGGCCTCGATCAGCACATTGCTGAGGATGGGCATCGTGGCTTTGGAGCCTACGACGTTGAGCACCTGGGCAAGGCCGTTGCTGAAGTGGTCGCGGTTGATCTTGAATTTCATGCGCGTTGGGCCGGGTGATTAGGGAGTTGCTGACAAGTGAGTGGAAAGAGAAAGGAAGTAACAACAGATTATTATTACTATTATGGGCTGTGAACAACGCGGATTTCCCCGTTTTGGAGGCGGTTTTGAGAGGAGAACCGGGGGAGGGCTGGCACTGTGAGCAACTTTGCCGGCATTGTCGGGAAAGGAGGGGTTGTGCGCGGACTGGCGATTACCGAGAAGTTGTCGGTGGATTACTCACATCGCTTTTGCGAAGAACTCGGGCGGCATTTCCGGCAAAGATTCGGCGCAGGTGCCGGCCGATGCCAAAACAGATGTAACCGAGGAAGAGTACTAGAAAGGCGATCTCCTGGAGTTTCCAAGCCAGCGCACCTACGATCATGATGAGGATGAAGGACCACAGGCGGGTCTTGGTGTGCCAATCGACCTTCTTGAAGCTGGGGTAGCGGATAGTGCTGACCATCAGGAAGGAGATGAGCAGCAGCAGCAGTGGCAGGGCAAAGGTGGTCTTCTGGAGCGAGCGCTCGTTGTCGGCCATGTGCAGGAGAAAGAGCACCAAGGAGGCTACCGCTCCGGCCGCCGCTGGGACCGGTAGCCCGAGGAAGTCCTTGTTCGACTCGTTCTCGGTGCGTTGGAGCAGCGGGTTGGTGATGACGTTGAAGCGGGCCAGGCGCACTGCGGCGCAAAGCAGGTAGATGAAGGCGACCAGCCAGCCGAGTTCCCGGAACCACTGGTAGCCTTCCTGTGGCGCCAGGATAAGGAAGAAGACCATCAATGCCGGTGCGATGCCGAAGGAGATGACGTCCGCCAGCGAGTCGAACTCCGCGCCGAAGAGTGAGGTGCGCCCGCCCATGCGGGCTAGCCGGCCGTCGAGCGAGTCAAAGAGCACTGCGGCGAGAATGAGCCACACCGCATGGATGTAGTATTCCCGCGGCTCGTGGCCGCTGTGGATGGCGGCGAAGTTGCCACCGTCGGCGATGAGGCGAGCCTGGATACATTTGATCACCGCCACGAAACCGCAGAAGAGGTTCCCGGCCGTCATCAGGTTGGGCAGGAAGTAGATCCGGCTGGCCTGGGTGACGTTATAGGGGTTTTCGCGCGACTTGAGATTCGACATGGGCTGGGGGGGCGCGGAGTTATTTGGTCAGGCTCTCAAGGTACTTCCAGAACTTCGAGTGCTGCTCGACCAGTTGCTGGTCGCTGACGGGAAGCTTGGTGCGGAAGAGAAAATCCTCGAGGGAGTTGCGATGCAGGATCCACTGGACGTGGAGGGAGTCGGCACTGCGCTCAAAATAGAACCGGAAGTCGCCCGAGCGCAGCCGGTAGAAGGTGCGGCCCTCGCGATTGAATACGCCCAAGGGCTCACGCGGCTGCGCCAATTGCGCTGCCGTGAGGCTGCTGAGCGGCTCGATCACATCGAGCTGGGCCAGTTGATCGAGCTTGTTCAGCTCATTGACGCTCTGATCGGAAAACGTGACCTGAAACATGGAGAGTCGCCCGGCCGCGAGTATCGGGGTTTGCGACCCGACAAATCTCAGCGCCCGTTTTCGGTCCGGCAATCCCAAATCGACTGGACGCGCAGGCCTGGCGCTTGGCGCGGCCGGTATTGAGACGGGCAGGCCCAGACGGCGGGGGTCGCCGCTAGCGGGTCTGTGCGCGCGCAGCGGGTAGGGGATGGGGCCGAGGGATTGGTGCTGGGGCGCAGCCGGTAACTGGTTGCGCGGCTGCGCCTGCCCGAGATCGAGCGGCTGCAACGGTAGGGTGAGGCTGGTTGCGCGTGCCGACCGCAGCTCGCCTGTTTGCCGGGCTGCTCTTGCTCCGGCCAGGGGACCTGTTTGAGTCGCATGCGCTATGCAGCGCGTCTCTACCCCCCAAGGCTCCTTCTCGTGGCGTTTCCTTTCCGCAGTGGCTCTGTTGGCCGCCGCGCTCGCCAAGGCTGCCGACCCGCTCGACACCGCCCTGCAAAACGCCCATCCCGGCGATGTGATTGTGGTATCCGGTATCCACAACGGTGCGTTCAAAACCTATGTGCATGGCACCGAGTCCGCGCCTATCACCGTGCGGGGAGACGGCACCGCCGTCCTTCAGGGCGCGGGGGCCAGCCCCGGTTTTGGGATGTCCGTACGCCACGACTACTACCGCTTCGAGAACCTCCGCATCCTCGACTACAAGAAGGGCTTCTGGGTGGCCGGGGCCAGCCACGGCATCGCGCGCCGAATCCACGTAGATGGCACGCTGGAGGAGTCCTTCAAGATCCACCATCCCACCTCCGGTACTATCTCCAACTCCCCCAGCCAGTACTGGCTATTTGCGGACTGCTCCGCCCGCAACACCGGGCGCGGCTCGACTGGTCCGGGCACCGGCTACGGCGAGGGCTTCTACGTGGGCGATGCCGAAGGCAACTGGTACCAGGGCCAGCCCGACACCTCGGGCTACGTCACCTTCTACAACTGCTACGTAACCAACACCCGCAACGACGGCTGGGACGCCAAGGAGGGCGCCCACCACCTCAAGCTCGTCAACTGCACCCAGGACTATACCGGCGCGATCGAACCGGTCCCTGGAGACGAGCTCGGTTTCTCGGGCGTCTATTGCCGCGCCGACCACGTGCAGGCCATCAACACCCGCTGCCTCGCGTTGGGCAGCGGCGGCCCGGCCTTCAAGCTCTACCAGCAGCGTGCCGCCAACGGCCTCACCTATGGCAGCGACGTCAGCCTCAAAAATGTTGCCGCTGAGGATGTCCCCGGGGCCCTTCTCCATATTCTCAACACAGCGGTGGGCGTCACCCTCCTCAACGACTACGCGCTGCTGCCAGCCGGGGCAGCGCTTTACGCCACAAACGTCAGCGCCACGGTAGTGCCGGCGGCAGCGTTCTCCGAGCTCACCTGGGCCGGCGAGGGCGGCGGCCGCTACGGCGCACTGCATCCGGCCCGTGGATCCTTCGGCCCCGGCCCCTATGGCGATCCGCTCAACCTGGCGCCGCCAAGCGTCTCGTCGCCCACTGCCAACCTCGCCTCAGGCACCTACGCCGGCACGCAGAGCGTGGCGCTCGCCTCGGCCACCGCCGGCGCTCTAGTGCGCTACACTACCGACGGCTCCGCCCCCTCGCCCACCCACGGCACTCTCTACACCGAGCCCTTTGCCGTCGCCGCCACCACCACCGTGCGCGCCGTCGCTTGTTTCACCGAGGCTTTGCCCGACGACGACTCCGTCGTCCTCGCCCCCTATGTGAGCGCTCAGGCCATCCTCGCCCTTACCATCGTCCCGCTCACCTACGCCAGTTGGACCACAGCGCACTTCACCCCCGAGGAGTGCGAAGCCGGCCTGCTCACTCCGCCCACAGCTGACGCCGATGGCGACGGAGTGGCCAATCTGCTCGAAAACGCCCTCGCCAGCGATCCCCGCCGCGCCGATGCCTCGGGCCTGCCCGGTATCGGTCGCACCACCGCCGGCGACGGCGAACACCTCACACTCACCTACACCCGCCGCACCCCGCGCGGCGATTTGGTCTACAGCCTGGAAGCCTCCGCCGACCTCGTAGTCTGGACACCCCTGATTGCGACCGAGACCTCCGTGCCCCGCGATGCGGCAACCGAGACGGTGACCTCCTGTGATCCTGAGCTGCTCGCAGCAACCCCGAGACGTTTCCTGCGCCTGCGAGTGACCATCCCTGGCGGAGCCTGACCCGGCAGAGGGAGTGACCGGTTGCCCCTCACGCAATCCTTGGGGGCGCAACCGTAGCAACTCAGCCGTAACGCTTCGTTCCGAAGTGGAGGGGGGCCCTGTGTCCGTACCCTGCCGACATGGGCGGGTGCGGCGGACCAACGAGGAAGGAAGACTGCAGAAGGCCGAGTGCCGAACCCGGGAACCGAAAGGCGGAGACGGGAAGGATATTCACCACCCGCCCCCCGCCCGCCTGTGCGTGGACTGCCTGTGCTGCGCCTGGCACGGCAGACAGGCTGCACGCGGACAGGCTACTCACCACTTCTGTTGGGGGGCTACGTTCACTATTCGGCGCTCTGCATTAGCCGAGCGCGCCACCTTCGCTGAACGGGTGCAGGAGCGCGCTTGCACGCGATCTACTGCGGAAAATTGCGCGCAAGCGCGCTCCTCCATGGGCCGGTGGGCCCTCAGCGCCTGCAGTGGTCGGCCACGCGGTGGGCTTTAGTCTCCAGTTCGCCCTCGCACTGCGGCGAGCCGCGCTTGAGGTCGCGGCAGATTTGCGGGCGCGTGGAGTAGATTTCGCAGAAGAAGAGAGGAAGCTGTCCGCGCTTGGTGGTGACCTGGAGCGCCAGGCAGTGCCCGCTGCGCATGCGCATGTAGGCGTTTTGGCCGGCGAAGCGCGCCACTCGCTCGGCGTCGTCGCCCAGGCGCGACCAATCGTCGCCGCTCACCCGGATATAGGTGGCGGACTTGGAGAAGCAGCAGACACCGCAGTTGAGGCAGTCGGTGGGAGTTTCCATGCGAGTCGGGACGGTTCGAACCGGGGAGCGCCGGAGGGATGCTGCGGGTCGACGCGGTGGATCATCGGCAGTGCCCGCGGGAGGGTGCAACTGAAAGCGAAGAGCGCTCACGCCTGCGCACGGAGTTGGGCGGTTGGTGCGTTTCTCGGGTGGGCCGCAACCGTTTACCCTCACGGCCGTGAGGGTAAACGGTTGGGCGCCGAGACCGTCGGTATGGCCAACCGCCCGATAGCGTGGCCGTGGAGCCCGGCCTACCGGCAGGGGCCACTCGAAGACGACACAATCGCGCCCACCCTTCGCTTCCAGTTTCCTACCACATCACCGGGCTCACTCTTCACTCGTCACACCGCCTCCTGCTTCCCACACTGGCTCTACTCCATGGCCTCCGCCCTTGAAGAGCCGGTCTATCCGGTAGCCGGCAAACTGCACAGCCTGCGCGACCTGTTGGGCGTATTCACCGATCCCGCCCACATGCTCTCCGGCATGTCGCGCTTCTCCGATCTCCACCTGAAAACCGGCGAGGCCGTCCACTACCGCTACGACGGCGACATCGTGGCCCTCCCCGATGCCACCGCCATGCGCCCCGAGGTGGCCGAGCGCCTCATCGGCGCGATGCTCTCCCCCGAGCAACTCGCCCAGCTCCAGGCCAAGGCGCCAGTGGATGTCGACGCCTCGTTCTCCTGGGCCGAGGGTGGGCAGAATTTCCGCGTCAACGCCTTCCGCGACCGCGACGGCCTGGCAGCGGTGGTGCGCGTGCTCCCCCACTTCATACCCCGCGCCGAAACCCTCGGCCTGCCCGATGCCCGGGTATGGCAGGACATCTGCGTGCTGCAGCAGGGCCTGATCATCGTCGCTGGCAACACCGGTAGCGGCAAGAGCACGACCATCGCCAGCTTCCTCCAGCATATCAACGAGCACCGCGCCGTGCGGGTGATCACGCTGGAGGATCCCATCGAATACACCTTCTCCAGTAAACGCGCGCTCTTCTCCCAGCGCGAGGTGGGCGCGCACGTACCCAGTTTCTCCGCCGGCCTGCGCAGTGCCCTGAGGGAGGACCCCGACATCATCTTCGTGGGCGAGATGCGCGACCGCGAGACCACCGCCCTCGCCCTCACCGCAGCCGAGACCGGCCATCTCGTCTTCTCCACTCTCCACACCAAGGACGCCAAGGGCACCATCACGCGCATCGTCGACATGTTCCCGCCCGAGCGCACCAAGGAGATCGCCGCCCAGCTCTCGCTGAGCCTCTCCTATGTGATCGGGCAGAAGCTCGTCTCCCTCTCCGGCGGGGGCCGGCGCATCGCCGTGGAGGTATTCAAGAACACCACCGGCGTGGCCAACCTCGTGCGCACCGGCACCTGGCACCAGCTCTACTCCCAGATCGAGACCGGCCACAAGGACGGCATGATCACCCTCGAACGCCACCTGCTCGCGCTCGCTCGCGCCGGCGAGATCTCCCTGGATGAGGCCCGCCGCAACGCCAACGACCCGCAGGTGATCGAACAACTCATCCTCGCGAAGTGAAGAAGCCCAAACCGTACTCCGTCTATTTCGCCGGCGAGCTCTTCAGCGCCAAGCACCTCATCGGCAACGCCTACCTCGCCGAGGCCATCCACGAGCGTTCCCACGGCCGCTACCAGTGCCGCCTGCCCCAGGACTTCGATACCCGCCGGCGCAGCCTGCGCGGCATCCGTGACCAGAACCTGGACGCCCTCCTCAACTCCGACGTCGCGCTCTTCAACTACGACGGCACCGAGCTCGATTCGGGCACGGTGGTGGAGTTCATGTTCGCCAAGTTCGCCGACCTCCCCGCCGTGCTCCTGCGCTCCGACATCCGCCACGGCGGGGACCAGCACCGGGAGCCGTGGAACCTGATGACCAGCTTCTTCCCCCGCACCGTAACCGTGCTCTGCGACAGCCTCCTGGGCTACCGGGCCACGGCCCTGCGCCACAGCGGGCTCGACCCGGCCACGCGCCTGGCCGGCCAGTACAGCACCGCCGGCGCGCAGATCGTCTATGATCGCATCGCCCTGCAGACGGTGCGAGCCCTCGACCGGGTGATGAAAACCGAGCCCGTGATGCCCAAGCACCTCCGCGAGGAGGTCTACCACTGGCTCTCACTCATGCCCGGCATGCAGGGAAGGCCCAAGGCGTTGCGGCGCGCCTTCGAGCGCCACCTAGAGCGCAAGGTCGAGCGCGACCTGCTGTAACCGGCCGCAGAACACAGCGTAGCGCCGCCGCCATGCGGCGGTCCGCCGGTATCCCACGGGACACCAGCCCTGGCCCCGCCCACCACTACCCTCCGCCGCCCCAATCCACCGTGGACAACGAGTGCCAGTTCTCCCCCGACCGCCGCCACCGCTACAGCCTGGTCCATCGCTGGAATCCGCTGTTTGGCGACAAGCTCATCCTCTGGATCGGGCTCAACCCCAGCACGGCCGACGAGTCGCGGCTCGACCCCACGCTCACCCGCATCGCCGCCTTCTCCAAGCGAGCCGGCTTCGACGGCTTTTGGATGGCCAACCTCTTTGCCCTGCGCACGCCCTACCCGGAGGAGATGATGAAGGCCCCCGACCCGGTGGGCCCGGACAACGACGCCTGGCTGTTGCGCGCCGCAGAACGCTGCGAGCGCGTAGTCGCCGCCTGGGGAGCCTCAGGCATTTACCAGGCGCGTGCTGACGCCGTGGTGCGGCTGCTCGCCGGCCACCAACTCTCCTGCCTGGGCACTACCCAGGACGGGCACCCGCGCCATCCGCTCTACGTAGCCGCCAAGCAGGATTTCGAGCCGTGGCCGCTGCCGCAATGATGGGGCCACGAAGCCGTAGGGGACAGGTCGATTTTCGCGGGCGTCCGCGGGAGGCAGTGGGGGAGAAGGCCGTAAAGGGGACAGGCCGTAAAGGGGACATGGCTGCTGCGCGCCGCAGAACGCTGCGAGCGCGTAGTCGCCGCCTGGGGAGCCTCAGGCATTTACCAGGCGCGTGCCGACGCCGTGGTGCGGCTGCTCGCCGGCCACCAACTCTCCTGCCTGGGCACCACCCAGGACGGGCACCCGCGCCATCCGCTTTACGTAGCCGCCAAGCAGGATTTCGAGCCGTGGCCGCTGCCGCAATGATGGGGCGACGAAGCCGTAGGGGACAGGTCGATTTTCGCGGGCGTCCGCGGGAGGCAGTGGGGGAGAAGGCCGTAAAGGGGACAGGCCGTAAAGGGGACAGGTCGAATTCAGAGCCGTAGGGGACAGGTCGATTTCGGTGGGCGTGCGCAGTGGCGACCCGTCACTCCAGGATCCCTTCAGCTCGCCGCGACCACTACGCATTCGCTGATGGCGGTGTTGGCGAACTCATAGCCTGCCACCCTCAGGCGCAGCGCCCGGTGGTGGTTGAGCGGCAACTCCGGGGCCACCGCGACGCCCGGCGAGCTCGAGGCTGCTCGCACCCCGAGATTACGGAGCGTCGAACGGGATCGGCTCGTCACCGTACCGCAGAAGCCGCGCGAAGTCCCGCCTGTCGACGGTCGCAATCCGTGACCGGGGGAACTTCTCCGACAGCAGTGCGAGACACGCGTCCGCGAAATCAACACGGTGGCGCACGGCATAGCGGGACACGCCTACGAGGTTGTAGACCGGCACGATCTGGAAGGCGTCACCCTCGATCATCTCCACCAGGAGGGCCAGTCCCGCGGCATTCTTGCGCAGATGGAAAAAGACCTCGGAGAGCACGGCCTCGCAGGTAAGGAGTGGCATCTCGCACGCGCTGAGGTATTCAACCGCCCATGCATGATGCTTGTCCGCCGCGGAGAGGAACGCGACTAGCGGCCCGGCATCGACGATGACCGCATCAGCCCGCATAACCCTCGATTTCCGATGCGTTGGAGGGGAGCCCCTTCGCCCCTCCTGCGCAGTGACCGAAGCGTTCTCCAAACGCCTGCCGTCGACGGCCAGCGATCTCGTTTTCGGCAGCACTGCGCAAGAAGCCCGAAACGGTCTGCTTCCGCTCGCCGGCAGCCTTTTCGACGCGGCGGGCGAGCTCGGTCGGCACTTTGGCGGCAATGCTCTTCATGTGCGGTAAACCAGCCGGTAAACCCGATGCGCTCAAGCCCGGAATAGGTTCCCCGGTACGGTGGGGCTAACTGGAAGCGTGCGGAATAGGGACAGGTCGATTTTGGTGAGCGCGCGCTGTGCGACCGGCCACCACAGGATCCCTTCAGCCCTCCGTGACCACTACGCATTCGCTGATGGCGGTGTTGGCGAACTCATAGCCTGCCACCCTCAGGCGCAGCGCCCGGTGGTGGTTGAGCGGCAACTCCGGGGCCACCGCTACCTCCAGGCGCCCGGTGAGCTCCCGGAAACTCTCGCCTCCGCGAAACATGACCCTCACCCGCTGCCCCACCGGCAGGCCCCACTCCTCGCCGATGTCGCGCAGCAGCGGATCCTCCGGCAGGGGCAACCCGAGCCGAGCCTCGTCGCCTTCACAAAACAGAAACTCCTCCTGAGCGCCTGCGCTCATTCGCGGCGACCTCCGCTTGAGTGGCGGGCTCCGCGCCCCCGCCGGGATCCTAGGCCGGTGGGCGAGGCGAATACGGGAATGCGGGGCAGCATTGCGCCAGCGAAGCGCAGAGAACTCACCGGGGAAACCCAAAAGACGCCGTCCAGCCAGGCCGGCCTGCCCAATCCGCCGAGCCAGCCCGGCTCAGGCCGGTAACGATGCAAACCAGAGCCGAGTGTCGAGTGGCGAGAGCGGAACCAACAGTGATCGGCCCGGGATCAGGCGTGCTTCCATGGGCTAGCTCGGTGATCAGCCCCTCGGCGTTCTGCTCTGGGTTATCGACCGAATGGGCACGGCTCAGGCCGGTAACGAATTACGGGATGCATATGAATCCATCGAGTGGAACATAGTCCGGCCGTTTCCCGGCCCGCCGCGTCGCCAGCCGACCGCGGCCGGCGGAGCCCCAGGGCATGCCGGAGAAAACCGTCGCCCTCGCCCGCGTTTCCTGAAAACGTCCTCGCCTCATGCCATTTAAAGCCCTCGGCCTCTCGCCGAACATTCTCCGTGGTGTCCAAGCCATGGGGTACTCCGACCCGACTCCGATCCAGTTGCGCGCCATCCCGGCTGTGCTTGCCAAGAAGGATCTGATCGGCTCGGCGCAGACCGGCACCGGAAAGACCGCCGCGTTTGCCCTCCCGATTCTCACCAACCTAGGCGCACACTCTTCGCGCGGTGCCCGCGTGCTCATCCTCGAGCCCACCCGCGAACTCGCCGCCCAGGTGGAAACCGCCTTCCGCGACTTCGCCCGCTTCACCGATCTCACCCCCCTCGTCGTGCACGGCGGCGTGGGCTACGGCCACCAGCGCAGCGAACTGCGCAAGGGCGTAGACGTGATCGCCGCCACCCCCGGCCGCCTGCTCGATTTCATCAAGGAAGGACTCAAGCTCGACACCATCGAGGTGCTCGTGCTCGACGAGGTGGACCGCATGCTCGACATGGGCTTCCTGCCCGATGTGAAACGCATCATCCTCGCCTGCCCCGATGCGCGCCAGACGCTCTTCTTCTCCGCCACCGTGCCCCCGGAGATCGCCGCCGTCGCCGCCTTCGCCCTACGCGATCCGGTTCGCGTTGAGGTGGGCATGAACCACTCCGCCGCCCAGACGGTCTCCCACGCGATGTATCCGGTGGCCCAAGTGCAGAAGTTCGAGCTGCTTGAGGCGCTGCTCGAGCGCACCGAGTTCGACAGCGTACTCATCTTCTCCCGCACGAAACATGGTGCAGATCGCATCGCCCGCCGCTTGAAGGTCGCCAACCACTCGGTGGCTGTCCTCCACTCCAATCGTTCGCAGAACCAGCGCACCGAGGCGCTCGAGGGCTTCAAGAGCGGCCGCTACGAGGTGATGGTCGCCACCGACATCGCCGCCCGCGGCATCGACGTCGCCGGCATCTCCCATGTGATCAACTACGACGTGCCGGCCAACCCGGAGGACTATGTCCACCGCATCGGCCGCACTGGCCGCGCCCTGTCGGTGGGCGACGCCTTCACCCTCATGGCTCCCGAGGACGAGAGCGATGTGCGCGACATCGAGCGCTTTATCGGCAAACCGATCGAGCGACTCCAGCTCGAAGGTTTCAACTACGCGCCGCTCACTTTGCGCCCCCCGCGTCCTGAAAATCAGGGTGCCGGCGGTCGCGGCCGTTTCGCCCAGAATCGCAGTGGCCGCCAGGGTGGCCAAGGTGGGCAAGGCGGCCAAGGTGGCCAAGGCGGGCATGGCGGCGGCCACGGTGGCGGTCGCGGCCAGGGCCGGGGCCCTGGTGGAGGCCAGGGACGCTCCTCCCATGGTGGCCAACACTCGCAGCCCCAGCAGCCCCAGCCCAAGCGCCAGGCCTCCGGCACCGCCCGCCATGAAAATGGCGCAGGCCGGCCCGCCGCGTCGGCTCCGGCAGCGGCACCGCAGTCGAGCGTGGGCCGCTTCATCTCCCGCCTGCGCGGGCGCTGAACGGCTTTTAAGCTGTTCAGCTGTTTCTGCCTGATTGCGGGGCCGGACCCAATGTTCGGCCCCGGTAGGGGAACTCTGAAGGCTGAAGTGTGGTTGCAAGGTCTTCGCTCTTCGCTGTTCTGTGAAGGGCTCCGGGTGCCGCCTTCCGTCTGTCTGTAAGCGGCACTGGAGAGCATCCGGTGGATACCGAATCGGAGCGAACGCCCCTCGGTAAGGCGGTCACGAAGGCCGTGGAGGCCCGGAGGGCCAACCCGGCCGCTGGGTTTCAAACGATTGAGGTTGCGGCGCGGCGGGGGATGACTCCCCTCCGCGCCATCTTTATGGGCCCCCCCCACATCGTCCTCCTCGACAATGGCTCGCTACGACCGGCGTCGGTGCTGGCGCTGCGGGCCACGGCCACGGCGTTGGCCGCCCGCACGGGGCTCGGGGTTACTCCGGTGTCGTTGCTCCACGCGAACAAGATTCTGCCCGCAGAACTTGGCGACGCGGCGGCCCCGATCTTCGAGCCGTGGTTGAAGAACCAAGCCGAGGCGGGAGGGCGCGATTTCCTGGTTGTCCCGTATTTCCTGGGGCCCAGCAGGGCGCTGACCGAATACCTGCCGGCGCGCGTGGAGAAGCTGCGGATGCTCTGGCCCGACCTCGCGGTGCGCCTCGCCGCCCCTCTGGGTGCTGGCCCCGATGGGGCGGCCCGGCTCGCCTCCGTGCTCGAAGACCGGGTGCGGGCGGAGTTGGGGCGCCTTCCCCCCGGCCCGGAGCGGCCGGCGGTGGCGGTGGTCGACCACGGCAGCCCGGAGCCCAAGGTCGCCGCTGTGCGCGATGCGGTGGCAGCTCAACTACGGCTGCGGCTGGGGGCGGCGGTGCGCGCGGTGGCCCCGTGCTCGATGGAGCGGCGCGAGGGCGGTGAGTTTGCGTTCTCCGATCCTCTGCTGGCGGCGTTGTTGGCGCGGGCGCCCTTCGACCGTGGGGCGGTGATCGTGGCGATGTTGTTCCTCTCTCCCGGGCGCCATGCCGGGCCGGAGGGCGATGTGGCGACGATCTGCAGCGTGGCGGAGTCGAGTGCTGCAGCGTTGAAGGTGACGATGACCGAATTGCTTGGTGGGCACCCGGCGCTTGTGGAGTTGCTCGCCGAGCGGCTGGCGGCGGCGGGCGCAGCGGACCAAGCGCTCAGCTGCCCGAAGTAGGAGCGTGCTTGCACG